>JBFZAU010000139.1:0-14189 GCA_041308825.1 Candidatus Omnitrophota bacterium | reverse complement strand
TATAATTTATTATTCTGGCGCGGGTCCTGCCCGGGTGTATTTTTCGCCGGGACGCTTGTTTTGCCCCTGCGCGGCAAAACTGCGCTCGGGTCGGCTGCGTCGCTCTCCGCCAAGAATCGTGGCGGAACCGTGCCCGCTCCTTGCCTCCACGCCCGGCTAAAAATACGCCCGGTCACCCGCGCAATTAATATAATACTAACTAACAGCCTTCCGGCTCTTGCTGAAGGTGCATTAGAAATTTTTCGGCAGTTCCCGGATTTTTTGCGAGGTGTGCAAGGATTTACGACGAGCGAAGGCCGGCGTTTCTGCTGGCCGGCCGAAAGCGAGGAGTAAACCGCCGCACACGGCGAAAAATTTCAGCACCGGAAGCAAGAGACGGAAGGCAAAAACCAGCAATAGGCTTAATTACTAAAGATTAATTACCAAGGACGTCTTTGATGTCGAAGAGCAGGCGGGTGTAGTCGATGGGTTTTTCGACATAAACGGTGATTCCGCTTTTGGCGGCGATATGCTTATCTACTTCTTCGTGTTTAAGTGAAGCCGCAATTATCGGGGTATCGGCAAATTCCGGCAGGGCTTTGATATCTTGAGCGACTTTAAAGCCGCTTTCATCCGGTAAGACTAAATCCAGGAGTATGCAGTCCGGTTTTTCCGCCAAAAGTTTTTCCATCCCTTCTTTGGCGCAGTAGGCCACCACCACCTCATAGCCGGCCTGCAGCAATTCTTCCTTGCTCTTTTTGGCGATATTATAGTCATCATCGATCACCAGGATCTTCTTGGGCATAAATTAAGTATACACTAAAAATTAAGCGATTACAATTTGGAAAGTCTCAACGCAAGACGGGGAGGTTTCTCTTTACGCACAGGGAGAAACCTCCCCATTTTCTTTTTGTTAGAAAAGCGGGGTTTTTACGTCTATTGCAGGTGTAAGGGAATATAACACCCAACGCCTATAGGAATTGCTTTATGCACCCCGCCCGATAGGAAGGGCGGGTACGCCGCCTGCTGCGGCGTGCGGCCTTGTGGCCGGGAGGGGAAAGATGTTTAATTTTACGCCGGAGGAAAGAAGAGTTACTTTATTTGTCTTGAGTTTAGCCCTGGCAGGACTGGTTTTAAATAATCTGATCAAGGCCAATGCGCAAATCAGCGCGGTAGTCTATCCGCCGGTTAAGCTGGCCAAATTAAACCTTAATCAGGCCGGCCTATCTCAATTTAAGCAAAGTAAATGCGTCCCGGAAAAAACCGCCCGGCAAATTATTGAATACCGGGATTTTCACCAGAGGTTTGAGAGCTGGGAAGAAGTAAGACAAATTAAGGGGATCGGGGAGAAGCGCTTGAGTAAATTACAAGAGCTCTTTTTTATCGAGTGAAAAGCGCTTTGGGAGTTTTAACCGTATTTTATGCCCTGGGCATTATTTTTGCTCACTCTCTCAGGCTGAATTTCTGGTTCGTTGCGGCCATCGCGGCAGCGGTGCTTTTTTCTGCCATCCTGGCTTTCCGCAAGAAACGCTTATGTTCGACTTTGGTCTTTTGCCTGGCCCTTCTTACGGGATGCCTCAACCTGATCAATTCTACCCGTTTACCCAAAAACCATGTCCGTAATTTCTTAGTTTATGATCCGAGTTTGCTTTACAGCGTTAGCGGTTTCATTGCGCAGCCCCCGGAGTTAAAAAACGGGCGGCTTTGTTTTATCCTGCGCTGCCGAAAGATTCAGGTTAATCAGCTTAGATCAAAATGCTCCGGGGATATCCTGGTCCGGATGAGTTTTCGGGGAAAGTTTAATTACGGGGAGAATTTAACCGTCCTTTCCACCTTAAGGCGCAATAAATTCTTCTCCGCGCAGAGAATTTATTTAATCATGCCGGTGGAAGAAGAGCGGCAGATTATCCGGCGCCCCGGATTTGGCGGTAAGAAATTTATCCGGGGTATTTTAGGCTTGCGCGTGTATCTGGAGGAGTTGATCAGCCGCTACCTTCCGGCATTACCGGCAAGCATTCTAAGCGCTATGGTTTTAGGCCAGCAGCAAAATATCCCCTGGCTGGTTAAGCAGGCGATGATTGAATCCGGTACCGTGCATATTCTGGTGGTAAGCGGTTTCAATGTTGGTATCGTAGCTTTTATCGCCAATTTATTGCTGAAGTTTATGCGCTTGAGCCGCCGGCCAAGAATTATTTTGGTTGGCATCTGCCTGCTGATTTATTGTTTGCTTACCGGAGCAAGTAATCCCGTAGTGCGGGCGACCGTCATGGGCGGAGTTTTCCTGGCCGCTTATTTTCTAAAACGTGAACCGGATATCTATAATACTTTATTTTGTGCGGCCTTGTTTATTTTGCTCATTAGTCCTGCCCAGCTTTTTGACCTGGGTTTCCAGCTTTCCTTCAGCAGCGTTTTGGCGATTGTTTATTTTTATCCCCGGCTCAAGGAATTTATGCGTTTAGAAAAATGTGGAAATAAGATTTTAAAATTTTTTGCCGAGGGCGGCTTAGTTTCGTTATCTGCCTGGCTGGGGACCTTAGGCATCCTAGCGTTTAATTTCCGCATCTTTACGCCGGTAACCGTTTTAGCCAATCTTTTAATTGTCCCGCTGGCGACCTTAATTACCTTAGCAGGGTTTGCTATGCTTTTGGCCGGGCTGGTTTGTCCGGTTTTGGCCGGCCTTTTTAGCCTGCCCATCTGTGCGCTGATTAACCTGCTTTTAAATTTAAACCTCCTTTTGATCAAGTTGCCGTTTGCCTGCGTGTATTTCTAGCTAAACTTACCTTTGACAAAGCCTGCAGGCTGTGATAAATTAGAAATACAAAAAAGAAGCATCCCTGAGCTTTAAGCCTAGAAGCGCCGCAGTTTTCTTTAAACAGGAATCTCAACCTAATGAAACGCATAATCTTAAGCTTATTAATTTTTTGCCTTTTCTCTGCTGTGCCGGCCCAGGCCTACTGGGTTTGGACTCCTAAAAGCGGTAAATGGGTTAACCCCAAGAATTTGCCTAAAGATAATCCGCAGGAGCAGTTTGCTTACGCCAAGGTTTTTTTCGATAACCACCAGTTCGAGGAGGCAAAAAAAGAATTCCGTAAATTGCTTAAAAGCTATCCGAAGTCACCGGAGGCCGCGGAAGCCCAGTATTATTTGGGGCTGGCCGAAGAAAACCAGGGCAGATTATACGAAGCTTATCAGGCTTATCAGATGGTCATCGATAAATACCCGTTTAGCGAACGGATTCAGGAGATTATCGAGCGGGAATATAAAATTGCCGAAAAGTTTATGTCCGGGGAGAAGCGCAAAGCCCTGGGGATGAATTTACCGGTTGAGAATCCGGCGATTGAAATTTTCGGCAAGGTAGTTGATAATTCGACTTACGGGCCGTTGGCCTCTAAAGCCCAGTATAAATTAGGGTTGGTTTTAAAAGGCCTGATGCGTTATTACGAAGCGGAGGAAGAATTTAATAAAGTTATCTCCCGTTATCCGGACAGTGAATGGGCCTCCGCCGCCAAATTCCAGATTGCCTCTTGCCGGGCGGCGCTATCTAAAGGTTTTGCTTATGATCAGGGCTCGGCGCAGGAGGCCAAAGAGCAGTTTGAAGAGTTTGTTAAGGAGCACCCGGATGCGGTACTCTCTTTGGATGCGGAAAAGAATATCGGTATGATCCGCCAGAAAGAAGCGGAGGCCAGCTATAATATTGCGGTTTTTTACGAGAAACAAAAAGCTTTTGATTCCGCTAAGATTTACTATAATAATGTCATCAACGAGTACGGTCAAAACCCCTGGGTAGCGAAAGCGGCAGAGCGCTTGCAGATTATGGAGCAGAAAAATGAAAAAAAGAATTAATTTGGGTTTGGCGGCAGCTTGTTTTTTGCTGGTTAGCCTTTTAGCCGGTTGCGGGTATACCACTCGTTCGATGCTTTATGGAATTTATAGTACGATTTATATCGCTCCTTTTGCGAATAAAGTGGATATTGCCGAAGAAACATTCTCGGCGAATAAATACCGGATTTACCGGCCGATGCTGGAGACAGATATCACCAAAAAGGTAATCAACCAGTATCTCTTAGACGGAAACCTCAAGCCCGCTACAGAGGCTCAAGCGGATTTAGTGCTCAAAGGAGAATTAATTGAGTATCGCAAAGACCCTTTAAGCTATACTGCCGATTCCGAAAATGTCACCGAATACCGCATCAATATCTACGTCAACTTAAGCCTCTGGGATACCAAAGAAAACAAGGTGCTTTGGCAGGAAAATAACTTCAACGGTAACTATTCTTATTTTACCGAGTTTGCCGACCGCGCCAACGTTAAAGTCTCGGAGAATGTGGCGGTAAATAATGCCGTTGAGGATCTGGCCCGCCGGGTCGTTGAACGCACCGTTGAACAATGGTAAGATGGATTACCCCGCGCAAAACAAAACCCGTCCTCCTCAGCGTACCTCGATCTATCTTTTGATCGGTCAAGACGCCTTCGCCAAAGAAACCCAACTTAACAAAATTAAAAAAGAACTTTTGCCGCAGCTGGCGGATTTTAACCTGGATATATTATATGCCTCAGAGGCTGCCTTAAAAGATATCCAGGAGCGGGTTAAGTCAATTCCCTTAAAGAGCGCGAAAAGAGTGATTGTGATTAAGGATGCCCAGAGTTTGGATGGGCCCAGCCGGGATTTTCTGCTGGAATTAGCTAAAAACCCGCCCGCTGCATTAACTCTGGTTTTGGATTTTGAGCAGTATGATTATAAGGATAGATTTGTGCGGGAAATAGGTACCCGGAGTATGGTTTTACGCTTTAAAGAAACGGTTGAACCGGACGCCTTTATGCTTAACCGGCAGATCGAACTTAAAAAAGCCGATGTCGCTTTGCGGATATTGAACCGGTTGCTTAAGAACGGTGAGCCTGCCGAACGGATTTTAGGGGGCTTACGTTATGCCTGGGAGAAGCAGGATAATCAGGGTGTTGCTTCCCGTAAAAAACTAAAACTGCTTATAAATTGCGATTTGGAGGTTAAAACCGGTAAGTTAAAGCCTGCTTATGCCCTGGAAAAGCTGGTGATCAGTTTATGCGCTTTTACTTAAACGCCGCATCAGGCGCGATTTTTTGCGGTTGGCGGTCGCCGAGTGGATAATCTTCTTTTTGGCGGCTTTATCCAGCTGGGAAAATACTTTAGCCAGGAAGGTCTTGGCTTCATTGGCGTTCTTTTGAATGACTAATTCCTGGAATTTCTTGAGCGCTTTTTTAAGTTGAGTTTTTACTTTAAGATTACGGGTGTGTTTTCTTTTATTTACCCGGTTACTTTTCAATGATGTCTTGCGTCTAGGCATTTGATCTCCTTGGCAGGCGGATAGATTATTTTAATAAGTTTTACATCCTGCGCTAATTTGTATTGCGTAGCTGCAGCGCTTGATAGCGCGACTTTACGAGTTAATATTATTACCATAATTAACCTTTTATGTCAATAAACAAATACGCCCATTCCGGTTTAGGTGCCGCGCTTGCCCGCTCGGCAGGGGTCATCAGCCTGGGGACTTTAGTTTCGCGCTTGCTGGGCTTTGTCCGGGATTTGATTATTGCCAGAGTTTTTGGAGTCTACCTTTACGCCCAAGCCTTTGTGATTGCTTTTAGGATTCCCAATCTTTTTCGGGATTTGGTCGGTGAAGGCATGGCCAACGCGGCGCTTGTCCCGGTTTTAAGCGAATATCACCTTAAACGCTCTAAGCCGGAATTCTGGGAGCTGGCCAATATTCTGCTGAACCTGTTGGCGGTGGTTTTAAGTGTGATTACGATCTGCGGGATTGTGCTTGCTCCTTTGACTGTGCGCCTGATCGCCCCCGGTTTTATCGCTTCTGCCGATAAACTGGCCGCAACCATTCAGTTGACCCGGTTTATTTTCCCCTTCATTCTGTTAATCGGCCTGGCGGCCTTTGCCACCGCGGTACTCAATACTTTAAAGAACTTTGCGGTTTCGGCATTCGCCCCCTGTTTTTTAAACCTGGCGATCATTATTTGCGCTTTGCTTTTTGGCGAAGGAACGATGGGGTTAGCCAGCGGGGTTTTGTTAGGGGGGCTCCTGCAGCTTTTAGTGCAGATACCGTCTTTATACAAAAAAGGATTCCGCCCCAAGTTTAATCTGTCTTTTTCTCACCCCGGCTTAACTCAGGTTAAAAAACTGATGTTGCCGCGCCTGGCGAGCTCAGGGATCTATCAACTAAATAACTTTGTGGATACGATTTTTGGTTCTCTGGCCGCAATTGTCGGGGAGGGCGGGGTGGCGGTGCTTTATTTTGCCTATCGCTTAATTCAATTTCCCATCGGTATTTTTAGCAATGCCCTCTCCCAGGCCATCCTGCCGACATTTTCCACCCAAGTCTTCGAAGAAAATCAGGATAATCTTAAAACTACTCTGGATGGGGGGCTGCGTATTGTAATCTTTGTGATGCTGCCGGCTACCGCGGTATTTATGGTTTTAGCCCGGCCGCTGGTTGAGACGCTTTTTGGCGGAGGAAGATTCGATGCCTATTCCAGTTCCTTAACCAGCCAGGCCCTGTTTTTCTACAGCATCGGCTTGACGGCCTACGGCTCAACTAAGATATTGCAGTCCTGTTTCTTCGCCCTGCAGGATACGGTTACCCCGGCCAAAGTATCCGGGTTGGCTTTGTTGAATAATATTATCCTCAACGCCTTATTTATGTTTCCGCTTAAGATTGCCGGGCTGGCTTTGGCGACCTCCCTCTCCGGGATTATTTCATTTTTTATTTTATTTTCTATTCTCAGCCGGCGCCTGGGAGGGCTGCATCGGCAGAAAATTTTAAAATCATTTTGGCGGATTCTTGCGGCCACCCTGGCGATGGCGGCGGTCTGCCACCTGGTGAATCAGTCGTTAAATTTAGGCTGGGCTTTATTTTGCGGGGCCTTAACTTACATTCTTTTGTGTTTTATCTTGAGGGTGAGTGAATTTAAAGAGCTTCTGTCTTGGCTGTTGCCGCCGGAGGCAGGCTTTTTGCGGGGAGGTTCTGATTGGCGCAACCAGCAGCGTTAAAAAAACAAATCAGCCAAGCCCCGGATAAGCCCGGGGTTTATTTAATGCGCGATCAAAACAACCGGGTGATCTATGTCGGTAAGGCTAAATCATTGAAGCAGCGCCTATTGAGTTATTTCGGCCGCCGCCTGGACAGCAAAACCCAGGCTTTAATGGCGAAAGTGGCGCAGATTGAATACCGGTTGACTCCGAGTGAAACAGCGGCTTTGTTGCTCGAATATAAACTGGTCCATGAATTTAACCCGCACTATAATATTTCGCTCAAAGATGATAAGAGCTTTCCTTGGGTGAGGATCTCTAATGAGGTTTTTCCTGCTCTGCAAATTGTACGCAGGAAAACCGATGATCGCTCACGGTACCTGGGGCCTTATACCAGCGCTAAGCTTTTAAGCAGTGTTTTTAAAATTATCCGCCGCGAATTTGCTTTCCGTTCCTGCCTGCGGCTGGGCCGCACAAGCTGCGTTTACCACCGGATTAATCTTTGCCCGGCCCCCTGCATCGGTAAGATCGACAGTTTAGAATACCGGCGTTTAATCGATAAGGTTATTTTAATTTTAGAAGGCCGCAGCGATCTTTTGGTTAGCAAACTGACACAATTAATGCGGGAGAAATCCTTCAATAAAGATTTTGAAAACGCAGCCAGACTTCGCGATCAGATTTCGGCTTTGTCCCGTATCTGCGCCAACCGGCGAAATGCCAATGCAGAAAATGAGTTGGAGTCGCTTAAGCTATGCCTGGGTTTAAAAAATCTACCGGTCCGGATCGAAGGATTCGATCTTTCCAATCTTTCCGGGACCCTGGCTGTGGGGTCAATGGTAAGTTTTTACCGGGGCCAGCCGGACAAAAATAATTACCGGCGGTTTAAGATAAAAAGTTTTTCGGGGATCGATGATTATAGAATGCTGGCTGAAGTTTTGTCCCGGCGTTATACCCGGTTGTTACGGGAGAAAAAACCCTTGCCGGATTTATTGTTGATTGATGGCGGTAAAGGGCATATTCTGACTGCCTACCGGCAGCTTAAAATGTTGGGCCTGGAGATCCCCCTGGTGAGTATCGCTAAAGAAAAAGAAAATATTTATCAGGCCGCCGCCGGCGGCAAAATCAACAGGATTTTACCGGGCGAGGGGCAAGCGTTGAATTTAATTCGCCGCATCCGCGATGAAGCGCACCGTTTTGCCTTGGCCTATCATCACCTGTTGCGCAAGAAAGCGTTAGTTGCCCGATGATCAAGCCGTGTTCGGCAAAAATAAGCAAGAGTAATCATGCAAACAAACCAACGGACAAATTTTTGCCGGGCGGGTTTAGCGCTAAAGTTTACCGCGCAGTTTTAAGTATTCCTTTCGGCCGGGTGCAAAGTTATCGGTGGGTAGCTAAAAAATGCGGTTCCCCAAACGCCGCCAGAGCCGTCGGTCAGGTTTTAAAACGTAACCCTTACCCCCTGATTATTCCCTGTCACCGGGTAATTAAGAGCAACCGCCAGATCGGAGGGTATAATCTGGGCATCCGGCAAAAAAAGTTTTTATTGTCTTTAGAGAAAGAGTTGGCACAATGTTTACGTTCCAAAAAATAAGAAGTTATTTATTCTATCTAAGCGTGCTGCTGTTTTTTAGCGGGCTGCCCCTGATTCTGGCTTACGCCCTAGGGTATAAATTCAATCCGCAAAGTTTTAAATTTATCAAAACGGGTTTGATTTTCGTCAAGACTCAGCCATCCGGCGCGCAAATTTATCTTAACGGGAGTTTGTTTGCCGAAAAAAGCCCGGCCGGCATCCTCGAACTGCTTCCCGGCTCTTACCAGGTTAGCCTGGAGTTAGACCGGCATTATCCTTGGAAAGGGCAGGTGGAGGTGGAGGCGGGTAAGGCCACCCGGATCGATAAAGTAATCCTTTTTGCGCAACAGCCGCATCTGGCGCAATTAAACCGGGCGGAATTTTCCGCTTTCCGTATCGATCCTGAAAAAAAGATGATTTATTACCTGGACCAGGAGAAAAAATTAGTTTACCGCTCAAACGCAGATGCCGGTAATTTTGAAGATATCGCCAGCCTTCCGGATCGGTTTAACCAGATTAACGGCTGGGAGGTCTCTCCGGATAAGGCCAAGTTATTTATTTATAATCACCGTCAAATCAGTGTGGTTTATTTTGACACGCAAAACGATTATGAATATTCGGGCTTAGCGGTTTTGATCGATTACCCGCAGGCCAGGGTTTTAAATGTTTTCTGGCATTCTGATAGTTACCATTTAGTGGTTTTGACCGAGAAAGCCGTTCAAGTGGTCGAATCGCGTCCGCAGGCCGTACCGGTTAACCTGGTAGAATTAAATAAGGCCGGTAGCGACGCGTTTTACGATATCCAGGAAGATGTATTGTATTTCAGCGATACTGCAAGAAATCCCGAAAGAAGTTTCAGTAATCATTTGTATAGATTAGAATTGAGCGCCAACCCCGATCTGCTGGAAAGACTGATTACTCAGCCTTTTGTTCAAGGCTCACCCGCGCTTAAGGAGGCTCCTGGTGAATAGGCGGCGTTTTTTAAAACGGCTGCTGGAGATTATACCCGGAGGGTTATCCTGGGGGATAATTATTTTATTGATCCTGCTGGCATTTTTTCATCCGGTATCCTGCGCGATCATTATCATTTCTTTCGATTTCTACTGGATTATCCGCACGGTATATTTAACCATCCTCTTGGTAATGGCGCATCAGCGTCTTTTTCAGCAGGAAAAAGAAGATTGGCTCAAGCGCTGTCGGGGATTACCGGTAATTTCCGGTTTTACGCAGTTATATCAACTGGTGATCTTTCCAGTTTATAATGAGGGTGCGGAAGTTTTGCGTCCTTCACTGGAAGCATTAGCCGCCAGCCATTACCCTCTTGATAAGTTGATCGTGGTCGTGGCTTTCGAAGCCAGGGAGGGCTCTGCGCATCAGAATGCCATAATGCTGGAGAAAGAATTTAAAAGCAGGTTCGGGGCCTATCTATCGACTTTTCATCCGGACGGCTTAACCGGAGAATGCCGGACCAAAGGGGCTAATGCCACCTGGGCAGCCAAGGCGGCCAAAAAATTTCTGGATACGGGTAAGATTGCTTATGAGCAGGTGCTGGTTTCTTGTTTTGACGCCGACACTTGCGTGGATCAGGAATATTTCGGCTGTTTGAGTTACCATTTCCTGACTTCCGAGAAAAGGCATCAGGCAAGCTATCAGCCGATGCCGGTCTATAATAATAATATCTGGCAGGCGCCGTTTTTTGCCCGGCTGGTTGAGATCAGCAGTACCTTTTGCCAGATGATCGAAAGTATGCGCCTGGAAAAATTTGTAACTTTTTCCAGCCACAGCATGAGTTTTAAGACGCTGGTTGAGATAGATTATTGGCCGACGAATATGATTTCGGATGACTCGGTGATTTATTGGAAAAGTTATTTATATTATAACGGAGATTATCGGGTGATCCCGTTATATGTTACGGTTTCTTTGGATGTGGCGTACTCCAGCAATATTTGGCGCACCATCGTTGTGCAGTATAAGCAGAAAAGACGGTGGGCTTGGGGGGTGGAGAATTTTCCTTTTGCGGTAGAAGGATTTATTAAAAACCGCCATATCCCGCTGTGGCATAAAATCAGAAGGTCGTTTCATCTTTTAGAAAGCCACGTTACTTGGGCGGTCTGGGCGGTGATCTTGGTGATTATCGGCCCGCTGCCGGTAGTTTTCGGAGGAAATTTCTTTAGTCACACGGCGATTGCTTACAGTTTGCCTAAAGTTACCGGGGTATTGTTTAAGTTGACGCTGTTTACCAGCTTGACCTGGATATTTTTGAGTTGGACAATCCTGCCTCCCCGGCCCAAAGGGATCAGTTGGCTGAAGCATATTTCTTTGGTCGTGGAATGGGTGTTCGTTCCGTTTATTATCCTGGTGATTGGTTCAACTCCGGCGCTGGATGCGCAAACCCGCCTGATGTTGGCCAAATACATGGAATTTAATCCTACATTAAAAGGAAATAAAGTGTTATAATCAAAAAAGGTCCTGTTTTATAATTATTGGTTTGTTTCTAAACATAATGTGGCACCCGGAGCTAATTGGGTATCACCCGACGCTAAGCGGATTTGCGTCATGCACCCGCCTGATAGGAAGGGCGGGTACGCCGCCTGCTGCGGCGTGTGCCCTTGTGGGCTAGCACCCGACGCAGATTGGAATTGCGTCGGTGTGCCCTTGTGGGCTAGGAGGTCGAAATGGATATTAAAACATTAATCAAGGAGATGGTGGCTAGGGACGCTTCTGATCTTTTTTTCCGGGCCGGAGGGACCCCGCGTTTGCGCATTGACGGCAAGGTGGTTCCTATGGAAAGCCGGGTTTTAAGCATTGAAGATGTGATGTTTGCGATTGAACAGCTGGCCAATACTAAGCAATGCGAAACCTTCAGAAGTAAGCTGGATGTAGATTTTGCGACCTACCTGCCGGAATTCAACCGCCGTTTCAGGGTGAGCATCTTTACGCAAAGAAATTGGCCGTCGATTGTCATCCGTAATGTGCGCAGCAATATCGCTTCTTTTGAGGAGCTTAACCTTCCCGGAGAAATTTTAAGAAAGCTTTCCCTGGAAACCAGAGGGCTTGTGCTTTTAACCGGGACGATGGGCAGCGGTAAATCTACGACGATTGCCAGTATGGTTGAATATATAAACAGCAACGCCAAAAAACATATTTTAACGGTTGAGGAGCCGATTGAATTTACATTTGAAGATAAGCAGTCGATTATCAACCAGCGGGAGCTGGGGCTGGATGTTGCAACGTATCCGGTGGCCTTGCGCGCTTTTACTTTACAAAGCCCTGATGTGATGTTCATCGGTAATATCCGGGATTACGATACGGTTTCGGCGGCGATGTCGGCGGCGGAGACCGGAGTTTTGGTTTTAAGTACCTTGCATACGATCAATGCTTCGCAAACCGTGGAAAGGTTAATTAACCTTTTTCCGCCGCATCAGCATCAGGAGGTCAAGAACCAGCTGGCGACTTTATTAAAAGGGGTTATTTCCCTGCGTCTTGTCCCGGCTAAGAACGGCGCCGGGCGTATCCCGGCGTATGAAGTAATGCTTTTAACTTCAACGATCAGCCGTTTAATCCGCGAGGGGAAAATCCATGAGATCCCCCAGTTTATCGATGACGGCGCGGTGTTCGGGATGCGTTCATTCAACCAGTCTTTAGTTAAGCTGGTGCAGGAGGATAAAATAAGTTTAGAGGATGCCGCTTTGACCGCCGATAACCGCGAAGAGTTTATGCTTGCTTACCGGGGGATTAAGAAGTCTTAAGATTAGTTTATTGCGGGGGGTGATGATGATTGAAGAAATTAAAGCTGAGCTGGTTGAAATCGGGGTAAGGATCGAAAACCTCAGAGGTTATCTTTGACGTTGCCCCCAAAAAAGAAAAGATCGCTGGCTTAACCGCGCAAATGTCCCAAGGGGGGTTTTGGGATAATTCCGAACAGTCCACCAGAATTGTTAAAGAATTAAAAACTTTAAAATCAACCGTTGAGCCTTGGGAGTCGGCGTACAAAAAATATCTGGAGATTTCCGAATTCCTGGTTTTGGTCGGCCCCGCCGACCAGGAGATGTTTTCGGATTTAAAGGCCGATTTAACCGGCCTGGTGGCAGTGGTTAATCAGCTCGAATTCCAGGTTTTATTAGGCGGGGCGCTGGATAAAAACAGCGCGATCTTGAGTATCAATTCCGGCGCCGGCGGCACCGAATCCTGCGATTGGGCCGGGATGCTTTTGAGAATGTACAGCCGTTTCGCCGAAGGCCGCGGTTGGAGCGTCAAGTCGATTGATATGCTGGCCGGGGAAGAGGCGGGGCTCAAAAACGTTACCCTATTGATTGAGGGGCCGTATGCTTACGGTTATTTAAAAGCTGAGCGGGGGGTGCATCGCTTGGTCAGGATCTCGCCGTTTGATGCGAACAAGCGCCGTCACACCTCTTTTGCTTCGGTGGATATTATCCCGGAGATCGAGGAAGAATTAGATATTAAAATCGAAGAGGGCGATTTAAAGATCGATGTTTACCGCTCTAAAGGCGCCGGAGGTCAAAGCGTAAATACTACCGATTCGGCGGTGCGGATTACGCATTTGCCAACCGGGATTATTGCCCAGTGCCAGAATGAACGTTCGCAACATCAGAACAAACAAACCGCGTTAAAAATCCTCAAGGCCAGGATTTATGAAGCTCAAGCGGCCCAAAAAGAAGAGGAGCTTAAAAAGAAGGATGCGGATAAGAAGAAGATTGAGTGGGGCAGCCAGATCCGCTCTTATGTCCTGCACCCGTATAACTTAGTTAAAGACCATCGCACGGATTTTGAAACCGGGGACAGCCAAAAGGTTTTAGACGGCGCCTTGGATGAATTTATCGAGGCCTATTTAAAATTCAGCGCGCGCAAGCCCTAAAGGAAAACAATGTTAGCATTGATTAAAAGAACGATTCTTAACCGTAAGCAGGGATTGCTTAAACAGCGGTTTCCCGGTTTAATGATTACTTTGCATTCCGAAATGCCCAGCCCCTCAATGAATAAGATGGTTGATCTTGCCCCCCTGGTTAACTTGGTGAATTCCCTGGAAAATAAAATCAGCGCTTTAAGCGATACGCAACTGGCGGCCAAGACAGAGGAATTTAAGCAGTATTTAAGCCGGCGTTCGGCAGAAATTAATCCTCAAATTGAAGAGCTGCAGCAGGCAATGCTGAATGTGGCGATGCCGGAAGAAAAAGAAAAAATAAAAGAAAAATTAAAAATCTGTCGCAACCGGATTTTCGATGAAATCTTGCCGGAGGCCTTTGCCGTAGTCAGGGAGGCCAGCCGCCGGACAATCGGGCTGCGGCATTTTGACGTGCAGATTATCGGCGGGATTATTCTGCATGAAGGCCGGATTGCCGAGATGTCCACCGGAGAAGGAAAAACTTTAGTCGCCACCCTTGCCGCCTATCTCAATGCCCTTTTGGGCAAAGGGGTGCATGTCGTGACGGTCAACGATTATTTAGCCCGCCGCGACCGGGAATGGATGGGCCCGATTTATGAATTTTTAGGCTTATCCGTCGGGACCATCCAGCATAATATGTCGGATGCCGAAAGAAAGATTGCTTATGCTTGCGATATCACTTACGGGACGAATAATGAGTTCGGTTTTGATTATCTGCGCGA
>JBFZAU010000138.1:0-3421 GCA_041308825.1 Candidatus Omnitrophota bacterium | reverse complement strand
AATATCCCACATGCTAGAATGGACATAAATATGGGGACGTTTCTGCCCATGCGGGAGCAGAAACGTCCCCATATTATCTCGTTAGATTTGGCCTGTTTAAACGTCTATAATATCGGAAAGGTGGAGAAAACCATGCCTAGGACCGCCAGAATTATCACTAAAGAAACTCCTATGCATATCATGTGCAGAGGCAATAACCGCTTAGCTGTTCTGTCCAGCGATTCCGATAAGCTGCTGCTTTATGGCTTAATGTATAGATATAAGATCGATAACCAGATTGACATATTACACTATTGTATTATGAACAACCATATCCACTTGATCGTTTATTTAGGGCAATCCGGAAATATATCCCGCTTCATGAAACAGTTGAGTTTGGCGTATTACCGTTATTACATTAAACAATATGATTACTGCGGCCACCTCTGGCAGGGTAGGTTTAAAAGTATAATTATCAAGTCAGACAGTCAGGCTTTACAGTGCGGTAAATATATTGAGCTTAATCCAGTTCGGGCAGGGATTATCTCTGATCCGGGAGATTACCCATTCAGCAGCTACAAGTATTACGCCAAAGGAAAAGAAGATGTTTTGGTCACCCCTAATCCGGCTTTTAATAGCCTTAATTTAACTATCGAAACTAAAAGATTGACCTACTCTAGCTTTGTTACTGCTCAGGATTATTATACTATAAACTACCTTAAACACCGTAAAAACAGGCCTTAAAACGGATAGAAAACATTTAGCTGATAAAGACAAAAAGGGGGACGTTTCTGCCCATGCGGGAGCAGAAACGTCCCCATTATTTAGAAACGTCCCAATTATTTACGTAGTTATCGGTTAATTAGAGATAAAAAAACGGGGAGGTTTCTCTTTAGCATAAAAACGTCCCCTTATTTAGAAACCTTAATTTATTGCCCCAGGCCAGTCAGGCCTCCCTGCATAAATTGAAGTAAAATCGGCCCACCCACAACAATACCGATTACAGGCATAATAAAGAAAATTAGGGGTAAAAGGATTTTAATCGGCGCCTGCAAAGCAATCCTTTCCCCGCGGTGAAACCTCTGCGCGCGGGCATCCTCCGAGAGTATGGTAAAAGCCTCGGCTACCGGAGTACCCATACGCTCTGCCTGGATAATTGTCTGCACAAATGAGGTCATTTCGGGTATCTCCAGGCGCCGGGACATGTCTTTCAATGCCTGGATGCGCGGTTTACCCCACTTAATCTCTTCCACCACAAAAGTTAACTCCTCGGTCATCGGAGTATGCGGAGTCCGTTCAATTACCCATTTTACGGCATTCACAAAATCCAGGCCGGCTTCGATACACAACCCTAAAAGATCCACGGTTTCCGGCAGGCGGCGGGCGATCGCGTATTTACGCTTAGTTACCTTACGTTTGACATAAAAATCCGGTACAACATAACCAAAGAGGGTTACGCAAATTAAAACTACCGGATCGGCCTTACCGGTAGCCGTAACTACCAATACTCCTAAAAGCAGGCACAGCAGTATTTTAAGGTTAAAGAAAGCCCCCGGCGACAGATTGATATGAGCGGCATCCAGGTTCTTTTTTAAACTGGCGACCATTCCGGTTTTATATAAAAGCGCGCTGGTAGGAAAAAGTTTGGCAAAATCATAACCTGGCTTTCTGAATTTAACATCCGAATCAGCCTGGGATACCCGCGCAAGGGAGCTGCTTTGGGAAAATACCAGCCCCCAAACCACCAGGCCGATCGAACCGAGAATCATGATAAAAATTAAGATTTCCATATTAAATATTAATAGTACTAAAGATCTTGATCAAAATCATTCCTCCGGCCTGCAATATGACAGCGATAATCAAAAGCATCCGGCCGATATCAGTTTCCAGCATAATATCGAAATGGTGCTTATTCACCGAAACTACCCAGGCCACAAAGGCAATCGGCAGAAAGGACATAATCACCCCCTGCATCCTGCCTTGCAAGGTCAAAGTTTTGATACTCTCCCGCAACTTACGGTTATCTCTGATCGTTATCGTCAAACGGCTAAAGACCTTCGGCAGCTCACCGCCGGTCTCCCGGGCTACCAAAAGCGCGTTAACCACCAACCCCAGCTCTTCGATATTCATTCTTTTTTCCAGCCGTTTTAAGCACTCTTCCAAAGGAATACCCATCCTGTTCTCTCTGACCACCAGCCCTAACTCCTGGCTCATCGGAACCGGCATTTCTTCGACGAGAACCTCCAGCCCCTGCAACAGGCTCAAACCTCCCTTAATACAACTGGAAAGCATACTAATCGCATCCAACAGCTGATCATTAAATTTACGGATCCTCATTTGATAACGGGTCTTCAGGATTATATTTGGTATGGCTATGCCGATTAAAACCCCCAAAATCATCAGTAACTGCGAATTAAACACAAAAAGTCCCGCCACGCCAAAAGCCAAAGGCAGGATAAAATAAAGCATCACGATGTTTTTAGGGTTTTTATCATAGAACATCTTATCCAGCTCTTTGCCCATGGACTCTTCTTTTTTTTGCTGCCAGGATTGTAATTTTTGCACCGCCCAGGGAAGGATGCTAATCGAAAGCAGGATAATTGAACAGAGGATTAAGATGTTGAGTAAGATAATCATATTTTTCCGTATTTTTTGATGTATGCGGCTTTTAAAAAATATCTAAACATAAGCCTCGCTTGATGTTAGGATAATACTTTGGCGTTTTTTGAGCTTGCTTAAAGCAAGCCACAATTAATCCGGCGGTAAAACAGAAGACCGGATATCGCCGGCAGCCCTTTAGTATTGCTCTCCGCCGCCTAGAGTATCGACGCTTTGCCGGTATTTACCCTGCAGGCTGCGCTGATAATAGACCCCCGCGACAATCAATATACCGACAATCACCAGGATTGCCGCAAGATATTCAACGGTCGACTGGGCAGCTAAGTTTAACTTTTCTCTACGCATGATTCTATCCCCTTGAAATAAAAAGTTTCAGCAACACATCCTTGCTCTCTTTACTAATTAAGATACCAGATTTATAAAAAAAAACCACTTTTTTTTATCCGAATCCCGGGCGGGAAAAAAGAGCGGCAGTCTAGGGTGATTTACTGGATCAAATATCCGTCGATAAAATAATTTAAAAAGGGAATAATCGGAGGGGATGGCCTCTAAATAAAAACTGCTTTAGAATTTTTAAAAAGGAAGGTTAATCGGCCTCGGTGATTTCCGGTTCATATCTATCCCGGAAGACCCCTAACAAGTTGCCTTTGCCGCCGCAAGGCCACCCTTGGCCGCAGAATTTAGATTTACTGTGGCTGGTGGCGCCGCAACTGGATACGGCCAGGCAATCAGTTTGCCAGCTCTCATCGGAAAGCTTAACATCATGGATATTGATCACCATCATGCCCGGAAAAAATACGTTAGCCGGGTCTTCTTCTCCGCA
>JBFZAU010000137.1:0-9739 GCA_041308825.1 Candidatus Omnitrophota bacterium | reverse complement strand
CCGCGCGGCTGGAGCCTACAGCTGCCCCTAAAACATGGGCCAGGTCTTCTAATAGTTTGAAATTCTCCGGGGCCCCCATGCCGCGTCCACCGGAAACAATAATATCGGCCTCTGAGAGATTAACCGTAGACTCAATTTCTTCGATAATATCTAGGAGCTTAGTACGTGAAAGATAAAGTGCCGGGTCAAAATTTTCTTTTATGAT
The DNA here is from genome assembly GCA_041308825.1 of Candidatus Omnitrophota bacterium. Classification (GTDB taxonomy): domain Bacteria; phylum Omnitrophota; class Gorgyraeia; order Gygaellales; family Profunditerraquicolaceae; genus UBA6249. The sequence continues at coordinate 9,534 of JBFZAU010000137.1, read as the reverse complement.
TTTACCTTTTCTTTTCTTGTCGGGATCAAGCGGAGTAAATACCTTATGGCGCACGGTAGCCATTTGCGGCCGGTAATTAGGAGAAATTATTGTAGCCATGATGTTGCCGCCGAATGCCGGACGGGTCTGCAATAAAATCTTTTTATCCGGATCAATATCTAACCCCGTACAATCGGCAGTCAGACCGGCTTTAATATTGATCGCCACCCGGGAGATTAACGAACGGCCGATATTGGTCGCCCCGCACAGAAGAATCTCCGGTTTGTACTTTTTGACCAACTCCACTAAAATATTAGTATAAGGCTCATCCTGAAAATTAGCCAACTCCGGAGCCTCCACTAAGTAAAGATTGTCCGCTCCGCAAAAAATCAATTCATCTAACTGATCCTCAAGCTTATGGCCGATTAGCACGCCGCTGACTTGCGTATTTAATTTTTTCGCCAACTCCTGGGCTTTGCCCAGCAGCTCATAAGAAACCGATTGCACCCGGCCGTTTTTCTGCTCGATAAAAACCCAGATCCCTTTATAATCTTTAATCTCCGGCAGATCGCATTTAGCCGGAGTTTTTTCCAATAACACCGCTTTGAATTTACAAGCATCCTTACAGGCTCCGCAAAGGGTACATTTATGCAGGTCAATCACCGCCTTCTTATCCATAATCCGAATGGCATCGAAAGGACAAGCCTTAACGCATAAAGTACAGCCCGTACATTTTTCGATAATAATCGATATCGACATCTTAACTAACCTCGCCTTTGATTAAATCCACCAGTTGCTTGGCAATCTCGGGAATCTCTCCGGTCAACATCTGCCCTCCGGCCCTGGGGGCGGGAGTAAAAATTTTAACTACTTGGGTCGGTGAACCGCATAAACCGATCTGCTGCGGATCAAGGTCTAACTCCTTCTGAGTAAACATCGTGATTTTTGCGCTTTTTGCTTTCATTAAACCTTTTAAAGAAGGAATCCGGGGCTCGTTGATCTCTTTGACTACGGTGAGCAGCGCCGGCAGCGGGGTTTGGATAATTTCGTAACCCTCTTCCAGCATCCGTTCAACGCGCATAGATTTATCGGTTGCCTCTTCTACTTTTTTAACATAAGTAACCTGGGGGATATTCAGATGCGTGGATATACCGGGACCAACCTGGGCGGTATCTCCATCCGATGCCTGCTTGCCGCAGATAATCAAATCGAATACACCAATTTTTTTAATCGCTCCGGCCAAAGTATAGCTGGTGGCCCAGGTATCGCTTCCGGCAAAGGCGCGGTCACAAACTAAATATCCCTCGTCAGCCCCCATAGAGATAGCCTCGCGAAGAGCGCCCTCTGCCTGCGGAGGGCCCATCGTGACTATGCTTACTTTTCCGCCGAATCTTTCCTTGAGGCGGACCGCCTCTTCGATCGCGTACATATCAAAAGGATTGATAATCGATTTAACCCCCTCACGCATCAGTGTGTTGGTTTCAGGATTAATCCTGACTTCCGTAGTTTCCGGCACCTGTTTAATACAAACCACAATATTCATCTATTTAGCCATTTCCTTAATTAATTTTAAAGCAATAATCCCGCGCTGCACCTGATTCGTCCCTTCATAAATCTGGGTAATCTTGGCATCGCGCACGTATTTTTCAATCGGATAATCTTTCATATAACCGTAACCGCCGAATAACTGTAAAGCGTCAACCGTCACCTTCATCGCCACATCCGAAGCATACATCTTGGCCATTGCCGATTCCTTAGCTACATCTTTACATCCGGCATCCACCATCCTGGCGGTAGAGTAAACCAAACCGCGGGCAGCTTCAACTTCGGTTGCCATATCCGCCAGCATCCACTGTACCCCCTGAAAACTAGAGATCGCTTTACCGAATTGTACTCTTTCATGAACATATTTAACGGCTAACTCCAGCGCGCCTTGAGCAATCCCTAAAGCTTGTGCGGCTACCCCCGGACGGGACATATCAAAAGTCCGCATGGTTACAATAAAACCCATTCCTTCTTTAGCCAAAAGATTTTCCGCCGGAATCTTACAATCCGTAAAAATCAATTCCCGCGTGCTGGAAGCGCGGATCCCGAATTTATCCTCCTTTTTACCGAAGGTAAAACCGGGAGTACCTTTCTCCACGATAAAAGCGCTCGCTCCGCGGGCGCCTTTAGATTTATCCGTCATCGCAATCACCACATAAGTTTCAGCATCACCGCCATTAGTAATAAAATGCTTTAAACCATTTAAAATATAATAATTACCTTCCTTCTTGGCGACAGTTTTGATCCCCGAAGCATCGCTTCCGGCCTCCGGTTCAGTGATGGCAAAGGCCGCTACCCTCTTACCGCTGGCTAAGGCCGGCAGGTATTTTTTCTTTTGCTCATCAGTACCGAACAAAACAATCGGGATAGTGCCCAAAGCAGAAGCCGCATAGCAAACGGCGATACCGCCGCAAGCCCGGGAAAACTCCTCCGTTGCTAAAACCAGATTCATAGTACTGTTAGCGAAACCGCCATACTCTTCAGGAATAAATAAACCGAACATATCACTCTCCCCCATGACCTTCAATACTTCCCAGGGGTACTCTTCGCTAATATCATATTTGGCGGCAACCGGCCGGATCTTTTCTTCGGCAATCTTATGCGCCAGGTCTTTAATCATTTTTTGCTCATCAGTCAATAAATAATCCATCTTTTCCTCCCATTAACAGGATAAAAATACAAATCTTGGAAAAATAACCAAGTTTTAAGATTGTATCATATTATTTTAATTTTACAAGATTTTTAATAAGGCAATTTCCTGGCAGTTGGGGAATTTAGGGCAGTTAATACACTCCGCCCAAATCTTATGCGGCAGGTTTTCATGTTTAATTTTCTTAAACCCTAATTTTTTGAAGAATTCCGGCTGATAAGTCAGGACAAATATCTTTTTCGCCCCCATCAGGCCAGCTTCAGCAAGGCAAGCCGTTACTAAATCCCTCCCCCAGCCGCGGCCTTGCCGGTTTTGTGCTACCGCCAAAGATTTAACTTCGGCCAGGTCATCCCAGGAGATATGCAAAGCCGCACATCCGCAAACTTTCCCTCTCTCCTCATAAACCCAGAAATCACGGATATTCTCATAAAGCTCATTCAAGGAACGCGGTAACATCACATCCTTCTTGGCAAAACAGGTAATCAACCCCTGAATTTGCTTAATGTCTTTAATTTTAGCTTTTCTGATCATCGCGTTTATTTAAACTCCGTACGCTTAGCCACGACCACAATCCCCGATTCACTGATAAAAAATCTCTTTTTATCTTCTTCCAAATTAAAACCGATCACCATCCCCTGGGGGATGCTTACGTCTTTATCGATAATCGCCCGCTTAATTTTAGCGTGCCGGCCGACATTAACCCCTTCCATAAGAATTGAATCATAGACCTCCGAGAAACTATTAATCCGGACGTTCGGGGAGAGAATCGAACGCTGGACCCTGCCGCCGGAAACCACGCAGCCCTCCGAAACAATCGAATCTAACACTAAACCGACCCTGCCTTCTTCTTTATCTCCGGAGTGCACGGTTTTAACCGGCGGATACTGCTCCTGAAAAGTACGAATCAACCACTCCTGGTCATAAAGATTGAAGGTTGGGTTAGCCTGAATCAACTCCATATTCGCCTCATAATAAGCATCGATCGTCCCGATATCCCGCCAATACTGCTGGCCCGTTGCTTCATCGCGGAAATTATAAGCCACCACCTTCATCCCTTTTTTGAGCATCTGGGGAATAATATCTTTACCGAAATCATGCGAGGATTTATTATTCTTAGCGTCTTCCAAAAGCTCCTGTATCAGTACTGATTGGTTAAAAACATAAATTCCCATCGAACCGAAAATTTTATCCGGTGAACCCGGAATCGTCTTAGGATTAGCCGGTTTTTCATGAAACCCGGTGACCTGGCCTTTCGCATCCGCCTCGACCACCCCCAGATGCTTAGATTTATACTTCTCAACCTCGACCACTCCTACCGTAAGATCGGCGTTTTGCTCACGGTGCACATCAATCATCGAATAATAATTCATTTTATAGATATGGTCACCTGCCAGGATTAAAACCTCATCCGGACAATCCAGATCCAGAGTATAAAGGTTCTGATAGATCGCATCCGCCGTTCCCAGATACCAGGAATCACCGATGCGCTGCTGTGCCGGAAGCAATTCAATAAACTGCCCCAGCTCCGAAGGCAAAAAATTCCAGCCTAAACGGATATGCCTTTGCAAAGAAGCGGATTTATACTGGGTCAGAATATAAATTTTGCGTAAACCTGAATTGATACAGTTACTTAAAGTAAAATCGATAATCCGGTAAATCCCCCCGAAAGGAACCGCCGGTTTAGTACGGTCTTTGGTTAACGGCAGCAGGCGTTCGCCTTTTCCGCCGGCCATAATAAAGGTTAAAACTTTGCGCATCATAAGCGTAGCGCTCCGGTTATGCCATGCCGGATCATCATTACAGCGATGGCAGCCAACAGTATATACATGATCTTAGAAAAAGCCCGCGTGCCGCTGGGGCCGATCAGCTTCATGATCGTATCCGCTTTCACTAAAGTAGCCCAGACAAAAAACATATTTAATCCCACTGCCACCAAGGTAGCCAAAATGCCGTAATTGTTCATAATCATCAGCGTAGTGGTTAAAACCGCGGGGCCGGTAATCAGCGGAGTCCCCAGAGGAAACACCCCTATATCTTTATCGTGTGCGCTGGTTAAAATACTTTTTTGCGCCCCCGGCAGAAGCAGCCTGACCGCGATTACAAATAAAAGCACGCCCCCGGCAATTTGAAAATCAGGTATGGTCACACCCAATAAAGAAAGTACCCATTTACCCAGGAACATAAAAATAACGGCCACCGCAGTAGCCGTAATCACCGCGTCTAAAATAATTTTTTTTCTGGCCGGTTTAGAAGCGTGTTCAACTAAAGACAAAAAAACAGGAATGTTGGCAATTGCGTCTACTGCCACAAACAACGGAATAAAGCTAAGTATGTAAGGCTTCAAGAGTTCCATCATCGCTCTATTATATAGAATACCCGGTTAAATGGCAATAAAAAATAACGGTTATTCTATGCGGTTAATCAGAAACAGGCAAAGAAAACTGGCGAAAGCCGAAATAATGATCAGCCACTTTAATCCGATAAAGGGAAACAAAAAGGCGCCGGATAAATTGCTGGCGACTACGGCTAAGTTATTAATACTGCATAAAAACGCAAATGATGTCGCCTCCAGTCCCCGGACTGAATGGCGAGCCATAAAATCCATTACCATTAAAAATATAAACATCCCTAATAAGCTATAGACTACATCGTAGGCTAGAGCGGTTTGGGGAGTATAATAAAGATAACTTAAAGTAGTCAAGGCCCCTAAAATTACCGAACCAGTAAGCCACTTTTTAATATTAATCCGCTGGCTGAATTTATAATAACATAATGCCCCGATTACTCCGAACACCGTGCTAATCGAGCCCAGGGCCCCGATCCAGATTTTATCCCATTTAAAAATATCCCGCTGAATAAAAAATAACGGGGTGCCGAAAGAAGGCGAATATTTGTAGAGAAAGATAAATAGGCCGATGATTAAAATTTTCTTATCGCTAATCAGCAGTTTTAAATCCCTCAATAAAGTAGAAGGTGACCTGGAGGTTTTCTCTTCCCGGTAGAAATATGCCGGTATCCCCGCCAACAGGTAAACCGGAACCAAAAACAAGAACGCCGCCTGATACCCCCATTTTTGCGCCAGCAACCCTCCGCCTAATCCGGTAAATAACCCGGCAATTAAAATTGAAATCCATTGGATACTCTGAATTTTCCCGGTAGCCTGATATTGTTTGCCTTCTACGCACATCACCCCGTCTACTGCGACATCGCGGAAAGCTGCGCTGGCGGAGCTAATCACCAAAAGGGCCAGCAAAATAAAAACCGGCAATTGGGTGAGGCCTAGAATTAAAACAAACACCAGATCCAATGCCAAAGAGATAAAAATCCATACCCTTTTACTTAATAAATGATCGATCAGGTACCCGATCAACGGCTTAACCAACCAGGCAAAAGTAGTTAAGCTGCCAATCAGCATAATTTTTTCCGCCGGGAAGTTTAAAGTTTCTTTAAGGTAATAGAATAGCCCCTGGGAAGGCAGGCCTTCAATACCTTGCGTGAAATAAACCACGCTGCTTAAAGCAAAAATCCAAAATAGCTTTTTATTTTTCATCGTCAAGAAAAAGGCTGCCCATTGCAGGGGCAGCCTTGATTTTAATTGACTTGATTTTATTGGGCTTTAGCGGCATCCAAAACATCGGCGGCAGCCGGCAGTTGTGCCGGCACATCCGGCGTAGCTGCTTCAGGCTGAGCGGTTGTTACAGCTTCCTGGGGAACCTGCCCCCTATCCGCTTCAACTTTACTGGCTGAACCGGAAAGGTTACGCATTAATGACTTACTCTGCCTGACCGATAAAACAGCTAATCCCAAACAGGTTAGAAAAAAAACAATCGACATAATCGTCGTGGTCCGGGTGAGAAAAACACTGGTTTTAGTGCCGAACATCGACTCAACTCCGGAGAAACTTTCCACCAAACCCGCCCCTCTTCCCCTCTGGATCAGCACTAAAGTGATTAGAACAATGCAAGCGAAAACATGGACTACAATCAACAAAATCGTCATTTTACTACCTCACTGGCTTTGATTACGATAGCACTAAAACTATCTACTTTTAAGCTTGCCCCGCCGACCAGAGCGCCGTCCACATCGGGCTTACCGATTAATTCCGCGATATTCTCCGGCTTGACGCTTCCGCCGTATTGAATCCTGATTTGACCGGCAGTTTCTTCGTCATACATCTCTTTTAAAAGCTGGCGGATATATTTATGCACCTCCTGGGCCTGATCCGGGGTTGCCGTTTTACCGGTACCGATTGCCCAAACCGGTTCATAAGCAATCACGGTTTTAAGTAAGTCTTCGGCGCCTAAACCTTCAAGACTGCCCTGGATATGATTCTTGATGAGATTAAATGTCTGGCCGGCTTCTCTTTCCTGCAAATTTTCACCCACACAAACAATGGGAATCAATCCGTGTTTTAAACTGGCTTTAATTTTTTTATTTACGGTTTGATTGGTTTCGCCGAAAAACTGCCTGCGCTCGGAATGCCCGATAATCACATACTGGCAGCCGGCATCTTTTAACATTACCGGGGATACCTCTCCCGTAAAAGCCCCTTCATCCTGCCAATAAACATCCTGGCCGCCTAAACCGATATCCGTTTCATTTAAAACCTCCGCCACCTCGCTTAAGGCGCAATACCCCGGGCATAACACCACATCGACGCTGGTAAAATTCAGCTTAAAAAGCTCGCGCTTTAAACCGTTAGCTAAATCAATGGCCTCATTAATCGTTTTATACATCTTCCAGTTTCCGGCAATAATCGGTTTTCTCATTTATCTGTCAGCGCGGCAATCCCGGGTAAAGTTTTACCCTCTAAAAACTCCAGGCTTGCCCCTCCTCCGGTTGAAATATGCGACATCTTATCCTCTAACTTGAATTTTGCGATGGCCGCCGCCGTATCTCCGCCGCCGATAATCGAGACAGCCTTAAGGGTAGCGATAAATTTAGCTACCTCAAGCGTACCCTTGCTAAAAGCATCCATCTCAAAAATTCCCAATGGCCCGTTCCAAACAATGGTCTTGGCGGATTTTAATTTATCTTGATACAACTTAACCGTTTTAGGCCCGATATCTACGGCGATCTTGCCCGCCGTTATCTGCTCAACGATTTCGCTCTTAGCGTCAGGATCAACCCTGTCGACGACTAAATGGTCAACCGGCAGCAAGATCTCTTTGTTTAATGATTTGGCCTGCTCCAGGATAGATTTAGCTAAATCCAGTTTATCTTTTTCCAGTTTTGAGTTTCCGATCTCCTGGCCTTGAGCTTTGAGGAAGGTATAAGCCATTCCTCCGCCGATGATCACCGCATCACATTTAGGCAGCAGGTTCTCAATCATCCCGATTTTATCGGAAACCTTGGCCCCGCCTAAAATAACCATAAAAGGCTTATCCGGATTGCTCACTGCGCCTCCGATATACTGAATTTCTTTTTCCAGTAAAAATCCGGCAGCAGATTTTAAGAAATGCGTAACCCCTTCGGTAGATGCATGCGCCCGGTGAGCGGTACCAAAAGCATCATTCACGAAAATATCCGCCAGGGTGCTTAAGCTTTTGGCAAAATTTACGTCATTGGCTTCTTCTTCGGCGTGATAACGTAAATTCTCAAGTAGAACGACCCTCTCTTTAGCTTGATCAATTTCCTGCTTAAGATTATCGCTAACTGCGCAAGCGCGCGCACCGGCTTCTCCGGTAAAGCCGGGGGCACAGTCGCCTAAGAATAATACTTCCTGGCCCAAAAGTTCTTTTAAACGCAGCGCTACCGGCTTAAGGCTGTATTTAGCTACCGCTTTACCATCCGGCCGACCCAGATGGCTCATCACCACAAGCTTCCGGGCGCCGCTATCCAGAATATATCTTAAAGTCGGAATAGTTGCGCGGATCCGGATATCATCGGTAATCTTAAGGTCAGCGTCCAGCGGTACATTAAAATCCGCCCGCACTAATACTGTTTTATTTTTTAAATCCAGGTCTTTTAAAGTTAACTTTGCCATTTTATCCCCTTCTCCTCAACTTAGAGCCCTTTCTTGACCATATACTCGCACAGATCGACTACGCGGTTGGAATAACCCCACTCATTGTCATACCAGGCTAATATTTTCACACAATCATCCTGGATAACTTTAGTAATTTTGGCATCCACGATCGAACTTAATGCACAATGGTTAAAATCGATCGAAACTACCGGATCTTCGGTATACCCGAGTATCCCTTTCAGTTTACCCTCTGCAGCAGCCTTAAAAGCGGCATTCAATTCTTCCGCAGTAGCTTTCTTGGCTAAAACAACGGTTAGATCCACCACCGAAACATTCGGAGTGGGTACGCGGATAGCAAAACCGTCTAACTTACCTTTTAATTCCGGGATCACCAAGGAAATTGCCTTGGCCGCGCCGGTTGAAGTAGGGATCATCGAAACCGCGGCCGCCCTTGCCCGGCGCAGATCCGAATGCGCCATATCATGCACCTTCTGATCATTAGTATAGGAGTGAATGGTAGTCATCAAACCTTTAACAATCCCCCAGCTATCCTGCATAATCTTGGCTACCGGAGCAAGGCAGTTAGTCGTACAAGAGGCATTGGAAACGACATGATGATTTTTAGGGTCATATTTTGCTTCATTAACCCCCATGACAATAGTAATATCTTCACCTTCCGCGGGAGCAGAAATTATAACTTTCTTGGCGCCGCCCTTGGTAATATGGTTCTCTGCGCCTTTAACTTCCTTGCCTTTTTTGTTGACCCCGTCCTTCTTGATGGTGAATAAACCGGTCGACTCAACCACAATTTCTACCCCTAAATCTTTCCAGGGAAGCTCCGCCGGATCTCTTTTGCTAAGAACTTTAATCGCCTTACCGTTAATCGAAATCA
>JBFZAU010000136.1:0-7015 GCA_041308825.1 Candidatus Omnitrophota bacterium | reverse complement strand
GACAATATGAAATATTCTACCCAGGACCTGGCGCAACGGCCTTTTTATTACGCGATTGTCGATGAAGTCGATTCGATTCTTATCGATGAAGCCCGCACCCCTTTGATTATTTCCGGGCCGGCGGAGGAATCTACGGAGAAATATTACACCGCCAAAAAAATCGCCGATCAATTATCCGGCCGCCGGGTCACCGAACGGGATGAGATCGATGCCAAATACAAAGGGATAGATTTAGGTAAAGGTTTTGATTACGTAGCGGATGAAAAGGCGCAAACCGTCGCCCTGACCGAAGACGGAGAGATTAAGGCCTCCCGGCTTTGGGGGGTCGATACTTTACATTCTTTAGAAACAATTGATTACCGGCACCATACGATCCAGGCGTTGCGGGCCAAAGAGTTTTTTGAGCGGGACGTGGATTATGTGATCAAGGACGGCGGGGTGATTATTGTCGATGAATTTACCGGCAGGATGATGCCCGGCCGGCGCTGGAGCGACGGTTTGCATCAGGCGGTGGAGTCCAAAGAGGGTTTAAAAATCGAGCGGGAGAATCAAACTTTAGCTACGGTTACCTTCCAGAATTATTTCCGGATGTATGAAAAATTAGCCGGGATGACCGGGACGGCTTTTACGGAGTCCAATGAGTTTAAAAGCATCTACCAGCTGGAGGTAGTGGTTCTGCCGACTAACCGGCCGCTGGTACGCAAAAATTATCCGGACCGGATTTACAAAACGGAAGAAGAAAAATTATCTGCGGTGGTTGAAGAAATTGCGGAATTGAGCAAGATCGGCAAACCGGTATTAGTCGGAACGATCACCATCGATAAATCCGAGAAGCTTTCATCGATGCTCACCCGGCGGGGAATTAAGCATCAGGTTTTAAACGCCAAGTACCATGAAATGGAGGCGCAGATTATCGCCCAGGCCGGCAGTTACCAGGGGGTAACCATTGCGACGAATATGGCCGGCCGCGGTACAGATATCCTTTTAGGGGGCAATCCCGAGTTTATCGCTAAAAACGTGGCCCGGCAAAAGTTGGACCCGGCGGATCCGCATTACCAGCAGGAGTATAAAAAATTATTCGAGCATTATAAATCCGCCTGTTTGGTTGAGCACGATAAAGTGGTCAGCTTGGGGGGTTTGCATGTTTTGGGTACGGAGCGCCACGAAGCCAGAAGAATCGATAACCAGCTGCGCGGCCGCTGCGGACGCCAGGGTGATCCGGGGAGCTCGCGGTTTTATGTTTCTTTAAAGGATGACCTGATGCGTCTATTCGGGAGCGACCGGATTATCGGGCTGATGGAAAAATTAGGCTTGGAGGCCGGCCAGGTGATCGAGCATCCCTGGGTGAGCGGTTCGATCGAGATCGCCCAGCGGCGGGTTGAGCAACATAACTTTGAGATTAGAAAACAGCTTTTGGAATATGATAACGTAATGAATAAGCAGCGGGAGATTATTTACGGCCAGCGCCGGCAGATTCTGGAAGGCCTTTCTTTGCGGGAAAATATTGTCGGGATTATTACCCGGTTGATCCAGGATTACTTAAAAGTTTATCAACAGCAGGAGGCCGGCGGTTTGGATATTGCCGGTTTAGTCAGTTTTGTGAATTTAAATTTCGGGCTGCAAATGGCTAAAGAGGCGCTGGATAATCTTAGCGATGAGCAGGCCGGTGAAAAATTAACCGCAGAGTTTTTGGCGGCTTATGAAAATAAAGAGCAGTTAATCGGATCTGACTTGTTGCGTAATTTAGAGCGGATGGTGTTTTTACAGATTATCGATAGCAAGTGGAAGGACCATCTTTACGCCATGGACAGCTTACGTGAGGGGATTGGCCTGCGGGCTTATGGACAGCGCGATCCGCTGATTGAATATAAGCGTGAGGCTTTCGGTATGTTTAGCCAGATGATCAGTGCGATTGAAGAGGATGCGGTGCAGACGGTTTATAAGTTGGAGGCAGTCAAACCCCAGAGTTTCCGCGGGGTTTTTAGTTCGGTGCCCAAGGAATTAAGCCACGAGGAATTATCTCAGTTTCCGGGTCCCGCTGTGGCGGGTGATTTAGCAGACTCCCCCGGCAGCTTGCCAGGGCATTCTGCCAAATCCGTCCCATCGCATCAAACCAAGGTTGGCCGTAATGAACCTTGCCCTTGCGGTTCAGGGAAGAAGTATAAGAAGTGTTGCGGAGAATGATTCATTTACTTTTACCCGCCTTTTCAGCGCTGCTTTTATCCCTTTCATTTTGCAGTTTTAAACTCGGGATCCTTGCCTGGTGCGCCCTGATACCTTTATATATCGGTCTTGAAAATAAGCCGCTGCGCTTCCATCTGGCGGCGGCTTTTTGGGCAGGAGCAGTCTTTTGGAGTCTGACAATTTATTGGCTGATCCATGTTACTTTACTCGGCCAGATCATTCTGATTTTGTATCTTGCGCTGTATTTTGGCCTTTTTGGCGGGGCGGTCTATTTTTCAGGTTTCTTGCCGGTTTATTGCCGCCTGTTCTTTTTGCCGGCCACCTGGGTTTTACTGGAATATCTGCGCAGTTATTTATTTACCGGCCTGCCCTGGGTTTTAGTCGGCCTCTCTCAAGCCCGGAATTTAACGGTGATTCAAATCGCGGAGATTACCGGGGCCTGGGGGGTTAGTTTCCTGGTCGTGCTGGTAAACACCGCGCTTTATTTATACTGGCGCAGGTTCGCCGGTGTAAAAATCATATATCTTTGTGCTTGCTTTCTAGCGCTATCGCTGGGCTACGGTTTTGTGAAATTATCCGTTTATCCGGCCAAGCATCCTGATTCAATACCGCTTAAGGTTTCGGTAGTGCAAGGCAATATCCCCCAGGAGTCAAAGTGGGACGCCCGGGCGGTAACCTTTATCCAAGACCGCTACCGTCAGCTGAGCGATGCCGCGGCTGCGGATAAACCGCAGTTAATCATCTGGCCAGAATCATCGGTGCCCGGCCTCTGGGGCAGGGATGAGGATCAGTTTATCCAGGTGTTGTCCTTGGCCTATAAGTTGGATACATATCTTTTAGTGGGCGCGGTTTCGTATCTCGACCAAAACTATTTTAATAGCGCTTTATTAGTCGGCCCCGGCGGGCATCCGGCGGGCATTTATCATAAACTTCATTTGGTGCCTTTCGGCGAATACGTGCCGCTTAAGAAGGTCCTGCCGTTTTTAGAAACGATTGCTCCGATCGGGGATATTACACCGGGTAAGGAACATACGATATTTAATTTGCAGCCGGCACAGCACCCGGCCCAACTGGATCGGCCGGTGCGTGCTTCTGCACAGTTTGGCGTGTTGATTTGTTTTGAGGATCTTTTTCCGGAGTTATCCCGTAAACTGGTAAAAGAAGGGGCAGCGTTTTTAGTGAATATCACTAATGATGCTTGGTACAAAAAAAGCACCGCCGCTTATCAGCATTTTACGGCCTCGGTTTTGCGGGCGGTTGAGAATCGGGTGTATCTGGCCCGCTCTGCCAATACCGGGATCAGCGCTTTTATCGATCCGGCCGGCCGGATTTTAGCAGCGGTAGCGGATTCCGGGGGAAATGAGATTTTTGTCCCCGGAATCAGTACACAGAGCATTTATTTAGCCAAGCCTAAACGCACACTTTATAACCGCTGGGGTGATTTTTTTATCCTGCTTTGCCTGCTGTTTGACGCCGGTACGATCATATATTTATTAAATAAAAAAAGATGATTCGAAGGATTCTCTCGGTTTGTTTGATTTTAATCTGTGTTTACGTCTTCCTGGGGATTAGCTCTCTGGATAAGCAGTATTTTATCTGCCCGATTGAATACAAAACCGACCTGATTGTCCGCCATGACCACCGGGGTAACGGTGATTTTGCTTCTAAGCGCAGCGGTCAAAGAACGCATAAAGGTCTTGATCTTTTAGCTAATGTCGGCACCCCGGTTTATGCCGCGAAAAGCGGCAAAGTCATCGCTGCCGCGCAGAATTCAGGGATGGGCAAATATGTGATTATCCGGCACCGGGATGAGGTGGTTACTCTTTACGGCCATCTTTCCAGAATTTCTGTCCACCGGGGCGATGATGTGCGCCAGGCCCAGGTGATCGGTAACGTCGGAAAGACCGGTAATGCCCGGGCTCAAGATATCCTCCCGCATTTACATTTCGAAGTAAGAAAAAACGGATCCCCGGTTGATCCCTTGGAATATATCTAGTTTTCTTGGGGCTCCATGTGCACGACTACGTCGGTAATTCCGGGGATTGCAGATTTAATCGTTTCCTCGATCCGGTAGCTGATCTGGTGGGCGCAATCGATATGCATGCTGCGGTTAACCTGGACATGTAAATCTATATGGATATCATCGATGCGGCCCCGGCTGCGGATTTTATGGCAGGCCTTTACTCCTTCTATTTTTAATACGATATCTTTAACCTTTTGATCATCCAGGAAAACCGCCGTATCGCAAAGAACATCCGAACTTTCTTTAACGATTTTAAAGGCGGCGTAAGCAATAAATAAAGCAATTATGATTGTAACGATCGGGTCGATTAAGGGCAGTCCCAGCCGGGTAACCGCCAGGGAAACAATCACGGCCGCTGAAGTAACAATATCCGCCCGGGTATGCAAAGAGTCAGAAATCAGGATATCGCTTTTTAATTCTTTGCCTTTATTATATTCATAGCGCATCACTCCGGTATTTACCGCCATCGTGACCAGCATGATGATAAAGCTGACCGGGCTAGCTTCGAATGCTACGGGTGTAAAGAGGCGTTGCCAGCCGGTTTTTCCCAGGTTAAAGGCTACTACAAAGAGCAGGGCGGCAATCCCCAGGGAAAAAAGGGTTTCGTATTTTTTATGCCCGTAAGGGTGGTTTTGGTCTACGGGTTGGCAGGCAAAATGTATGCCGACAATACCGATTAGGTTAGAGATCCCGTCGCTTAGAGAGTGGAAACCGTCGGCAGTCATACTAAAACAACGGCTGTGAATGCCCAAGAGGATTTTTGCCGAAGCGACTGCCCAATTTAGGGCCAGAATGCCAAGCAAAATTTTCTTGATTTTACGGTAGTGCTTTTTTATATCGACCGGCATAAAAATAGTATATAATAGCCCGCCGGCTTTGTAAATCTCATTTTGCGCCGGTTGCACGCAGCTTTGACCGGGAAGTTAACTCCGCATTGATTAAAAATTAGTTAGATGATAGAATGTCGGTATGTTTAAAATTAAACTATTTACCATAGCGTTGTTTTTATCTTTGGCGGGCTGCTCGAGTACTCCTCAGGTTGGCCCTGCGGCCCCGGAGGATTATTTGCAGCTTGAGCCGTTTAAAAAAGGGGAGCGGGTGCTGATTTTAGCCCCCCATCCTGATGATGAAGCGATCGCCTGCGCCGGGGTAATCCAGCGGGCGCTTAAAAGCGGCGCGCATGTCCGGGTAGTATTCCTGACTAACGGCGACCATAATGAGTTTGCTTTTATCGTTTATGAAAAGCGGCTGACTATCCGCCAAGGCGAGTTTATTCATCTGGGCAAGGTCCGCCGGCAGGAGTCGATTAAAGCCATGAAATTTTTGGGTTTGCCCGAAAAAGAGCTGATTTTCCTGGGGTATCCGGATTACGGGACCTTTGAGATCTTTTGTAAATATTGGCGCAGCCCTAAGCCTTTTCGCGACCGCCTGACCAGGATCTCCCGTGTCCCTTACGAGGATAACCCTTCTTACGGAGAGCAATATTTCGGAGAAAATATTTTAAGAGACCTTACTAAACAAATTGCGGATTATCGGCCGGATAAAATATTTGTTTCGCACCCCGCGGATGTCAATGTCGACCATAAAACATTATACTTATTTTTGCAAGTGGCTTTAAGCGACCTGGAAGGGAAAATCCCGCCGCCGAAAGTTTATCCGTATTTAGTCCATTGTCTGGGCTGGCCCAAGCCCCGGCATTACCACCCGGAGCTGCGGCTTTCGCCGCCGGATAAATTCGCGGATTCTGATCTTGAGTGGTTACGTTTCGATCTGACGCATGAAGAGTTAGCCCGCAAACACCACGCGATATTCTTTTATCGCAGTCAGACCAGCTCCAGCGCTTTTTATCTTTTGGCTTTTGCCCGGAAAAATGAATTGTTCAGCGACTATCCTCAGATAAGATTAGAGCCGCAAACGGCACTTAACGGTAAAGATATCATCTACTCCGATCCGATGGAAATGTTTGAAGAGATTGAGCAGGCGGCGAACCCGGATCCGCTTGAGGAGCTTGAGGGCCATGGTTCGGTGAGCTATGCCGTAGAAGAGGGCAATTTTATTGTGCGCCTGGAGAAGCCTAAGAAGTTAAGTTTGCGGTTTGGAACCCTGCTTTATATTTTCGGTTACAGTAAAAATACTCCTTTTGTGCAAATGCCTAAGATCCGCATCATCACGCTGGGGCGGCGCGTTAAAGTATTCAGCGCCAAGCAGCGGATTATCGATGCGAATGTGGCGGTGGAGTTCGGACGCCGTTCTTTAATTTTAAAAATACCGCTTAAGCTTCTGGGTGAGCCGGATTATCTGCTTACGGCGCTTAAAGCCTATCATGGCACGATACCGATTGATGCGGTTGCTTTCCGCAAGATCGTGATCAATAAGGCGGCGGTTGATCAAGAAGGGGGCAAGTGATGCCGGAACTGGAAATCATTAAGATCGATAAACCTGCGGATTTGAATTTTATTTTAGGCCAAAGCCATTTCATTAAAACCGTGGAGGATCTCTACGAAGTTTTAGTTAATGCTGTACCCGAAATCAAGTTCGGCCTGGCCTTTGCGGAAGCCTCGGGCGCCTGTAAGATAAGATGCGCCGGCAATGACCAGGGGTTGATCGATTTAGCCGCTAAAAACATGCTGGCACTGGGAGCTGGGCACAGCTTTATTATTTTTCTTAAAGAGGCCTATCCGATCAATGTTTTAAATGCCGTTAAAAATACTCCGGAGGTCTGCAATATATATTGCGCGACCGCTAATTCCACGGAGGTAGTAGTAGCTTCGGGTTCATCCGGCCGCGGGATATTAGGGGTGATTGATG
>JBFZAU010000135.1:0-11706 GCA_041308825.1 Candidatus Omnitrophota bacterium | reverse complement strand
TATCACCGCAACGATTAATAAGGAAGGGGTTAAGTTCAATAACCAAATCCGTATCGTGGAGTTATGTAAAGCACAGTATGCTAAGGATGTTCTCACTAGCAACCCGGAAATTTCCACGCTTATGCCGTGTGCCTGGGGGGTTTATCAGGGGCAAAACGGGAAAGTTTATATTTCAGGAATGAACATGGGGCTGATGGGCAGGATTTTTGGCGGTAATATCGCTGCGGTTATGTCCAGCCAGGTGGCGCCAGATGAAGCCCGCATGCTTAGCGCGGTTGTAAAAAAATGAACCCAGGCTAAACGCCCTGCCTTTTGGCAAATAATTTGTAAGGGTAGCTGTAAGGAAACAACTTGACAGAAGGATAAAAACTCGTTAGCATAATATCAGTTGGGAATAAAATGCCTTGGTTCAGAAATATTTTGTTTCTGAAGGTAGTATTGATGGTCGGGCCGCCATCTTGCATGCGAATGCGGGATGGTTTTTTTATGGCGGGTAAATGGAATTTAAAAATTCCCAAGACAGGTATTTTTTGACGGGTGCATAAAAGCTAAGGTAGCGAAATTTTAAACATTTTCTGATTACAGGGAGATTTATGGTTAAGACTAAGATCATCTGTACGCTCGGCCCGGCCTCTTCAAACGAAACGGTGCTTAGGAAAATGATGCTTTACGGTATGGATGTCGGGCGCCTGAATTTTTCACATGGCCAGCCGCAGGAGTTGCTGCATAGGATCGGGATTATCCGGATTTTAAATGTAAAGTATCGCAGGCGGATCAAGCTGTTGGGTGATCTTCAGGGGCATCGTATAAGGATCGGCCGGATAGCGGGCCAAATTCAACTTAAAAAAAGGAAGATTTTTTGGTTGACACAAGAAAAGATTGAAGGTACAGCAGGCAAAATACCCTTTGATTATCAGGGTTCTTTAAAGGCGATCAAGAACGGCCACCAAATATTCATTGATGACGGAAATATTTCTTTAGAAGTTATCGGCCGCGCTAAGCGCAGCCTGAAGGTAAAAGTAATTATCGGGGGTTTGTTGAAAGCGCATAAGGGGGTCAATATTCCGGAGGCAAAACTTGATTTCGGCAAGATCAGCCGCAAAGATCTGGAGGATATCAATTTTTGTGTGAAAAACGGCCTGGAGTATGTTGCGCAGTCGTTCGTGCGCACAAAGCAGGATATTTTGGATGTCCGGCAGGCGCTTGGGGAAAGTTCGCGGTGCAAGGTGATTGCCAAAATCGAGAACCGGGAAGGTATAAAGAATATCGATGCGATAATTCGGGCGGCAGACGGGATCATGATCGCGCGGGGAGATATGGGGGTATCGTTACCAATTTACGAAATTCCCGTTATCCAGAAGATGATAATAAAAAAATGCAATCGCGCGGGAAAATTTGTCATTACCGCCACACAGATGCTGGAGAGTATGACCGGGAATCTGCGGCCTACGCGGGCTGAGGTTACGGATGTAGCCAATGCGATAATAGACGGGAGTGATTTTGTTATGCTTTCAGCGGAATCCGCAGTGGGAGAACACCCGGTCGAGGCGGTTATGATGATGAATAATATAATAAAGTTCACGGAGAGATATCTCAAAAAAGAGCAATGAGGGATGGAATTTAGGGTTGGGGTTGCCGGTTGCTCCGGCGAGCCAAAATTGAGGGGGAATATACAATGAAACAATGGTATGAGTTGCTATTCAATAACTACGCCAAAAAATACGACAAAGAATGTTTTGTTCAGGGTACTGTCGGAGAGTGCAATTTTATTGAACAGGAAATAAAGCATGATAAATCATTTACGATCTTAGATGTCGGCTGCGGCACCGGCCGGCATGCGATTGAACTGTCTAAAAGAGGCTATCAGGTCGCAGGGATCGACCTGTCTGAGGCGCAGCTTAAAAGAGCCAGGGAAAAAGCCAAAGAGCAAGGGGTAGCGATCGATTTTAAGCAGCATGACGCGCGAGCCCTTCCGTTTGACGGTGAATTTGACTTGGTAATTATGCTATGCGAAGGCGGGTTTTCTCTTATGGAAACAGATGAGATGAACTTTGAGATCCTCAAGAATGCAACCAAAGCGCTTAAAAGTAAAGGCAAGTTAATTTTCACTACATTAAACGGATTGTTTCCGCTGTTTCATTCGGTCAGTGAATTCTATAAGCAGTCGGGGCAAAAAGAAGGACAATCCCAGTGTAAGGAGTGCTCCTTTGATCTGATGACCTTCCGTGATCATAACACTACTGTTTTTGAGGATGATTCCGGAAATAAAGAAGAGCTTAAGTGTAACGAGCGTTATTACGTGCCCAGCGAAATAACCTGGCTTTTAAAGACGCTGGGATATAAAAGGATAGACATTTTTGGCGCCAAGCTCGGGGCCTACTCAAGGCAGGATAAGCTAACCCCGGAAGATTTTGAAATGCTGATTATCGCTGAGAAATAAGTTTCGGTAAAACTACTGCGCCTTTAAGCCAGGACCATTATTGTATCCTCCCCGCGGTTTCTAAAATCAAAAGAAAACTTGACAAAACTTTTAAATAGTGTATATTTAAAAATGGAAACCATTTTCATTAAGCCTGCCTACCCTGACTGCCGTCAGGCAAGCGGCAGGCAGAAAGATATATGCCCAGAGGCGAATGTAGAGGACAAGGATGGTGGCACGGTAAGTTCAGGGGATGCGGATATCGGCTTACCTTAGGCCGTGAGGCTATTCTTGATGTTTTATCAAAAGCTGAAGGCCATTTAAGTGCCGAAGACATCTATATGAAAATTCATCCAAAGTATCCTAATGTAGGTTTGACTACGGTTTACCGGACGGTGGATGTATTGTCGGACCTGGGAATGGTATATAAACTTGATTTTGGAGATGGTAGATCGCGGTATGAGTTTGCCGAAGGGCCTAAAGGAGCGCATCATCACCATCATTTAGTTTGCACGCAATGTAATAAGGTAATTGATTATACTGATTTCATCGATGAAGAAGTAGAGTTACTTAATCAAACAGAGAAGGGATTGGGGCAAAAATATAAATTTAAAATTACAAATCATCTCATACAGTTCTATGGTTTATGTGAAGCATGCAGCGGGAAAAAATAACTACTATATTTTTTTACCAATTAATGGAAATGACTTTCATTAAACAGAAGGGAAGGTGGTAACTATGCCAGGTTTTGACGGAACAGGGCCAAGGGGCCAAGGAGTAATGACAGGTCGCGGTATAGGTTATTGTATCGTGAAATTAGATCCTAATAATATTAAAATTAATAATACAGGAAAGGGGGTGTTTGAAATGCCAAGAGGAGACGGAACTGGCCCGATGGGATTGGGCTCGATGACAGGAAGAGCAGCTGGTTTCTGCGCAGGATATAATGCTCCCGGTTACATGAATCCGATTTCCGGCAGAGGTTACGCCGGTATGGGCAGAGGATTCTTTGGCCGCGGAGGTGGTAGAGGCAGGAGAAATTGGTTTTACGCTACCGGAGTTCCCGGCTGGCAAAGAGCCACGATGGGGATGCCTGCGTTTGGCGGGGCGTATCCTTATGCGCCGGAAGTGACTCCACAACAGGAGGTGGATATCTTAAAGAATGAAGCTGATTTTTTGAAAAAACAGCTGGAAAATATTCAAGGCCGCATTGAGACGCTAAAGAAGGTGGAAACAGAAAAGAGCGAGTAAATACTTTAAGGCGAAGGAATAAAAACAATGTTTATTCCTGCGCTTCAATAATTTTGTAAAAAGGAGTAATTATGCGTATAGCTATATCTACGGACGCAGGATTTGTTTCTGCGCATTTCGGCCGGTGCCCTGCTTTTACCTTGGTTGATATCGAAAACGGAAAGTTAGTTAAAAAGGAAGAGGTTGCCAATCCCGGGCATCAACCGGGGGCGATCCCTGAATTTTTACATAAAAAAGGCGTGAATTGCATTGTGGCCGGGGGGATGGGGATGCGGGCAACTTCATTCTTCGAGGAATATGGGATCAGCACAGTTGTCGGGGTAAGCGGTAAGATTGAGTCAATAATAGAGCAGTTAAAAAAAGGAACATTGGCGGGCGGAGAAAGCCTGTGCCAACCGGGAGCCGGCAAGGGTTATGGCCTGGATAAAAGCGTCTGTGACCATCCCCACCAAGATGATTGCGATCATACGGGAGGTAAAGAAAGATGAAAATTTGCATTACTTCAGAGGGGAGCAGCCTGGATTCTAAGGTCGATCCGCGTTTTGGCAGGTGCCAGAATTTTATTATCGTGGATACAGATTCACTGGAGTTTGAAGCCATCGAGAACCCGAATATTAACTCCATGGGGGGCGCGGGTATCCAGTCAGCGCAATTAATTGCCTCTAAACAGGTAAAAGCCGTGCTGACCGGCAATATCGGGCCGAATGCTTTTCAGACCTTACAGGCGGCCGGGCTTGAGGTTTTTACCGGGGCCTCTGGTACGGTTAAAGAAGCAATCGGTCAATATAAAAAAGGAATGTACAAGGCAGTCTCCGGGCCAAGTGTCAGTTCGCATGCCGGAATGCCAAAGAAAAATAAATAAAAAGCAGTGCTAGTAGTAAAAAAAGGGGGGTATTTAATATGCCAAGAGGGGATGGAACAGGACCGGCAGGGCAAGGATTTGGAATGGGCAGGGGCATGGGCGCAGGCAGAAGGGGCAACGCCGGCCCGGGAGGTAATTGTGTATGCCCCAGCTGCGGGACTAAGGCTGTGCATCAGGCAGGCATACCCTGTGCGTCAATGAATTGCCCTAAATGCGGTATCAGAATGGTAAGGGAATAAGGAAAGATATTTGGATAAGAAAGTTTTAGAGAACCATAAAAATTATCTGGAGCGGGTCGCCTTTTACCGCAGTCACGGTTATGATTTAGAAAAGGAAAGGGATTTTATCCTTGATCAATCATTGCCGATCCTGGAGGAAATCCTTGAGATCGGGACGGGTAAAGGGCATTTTGCCCTGGCTTTAGCCAAGCGCGGGTTTAATTTTACAAGTGTTGATATTTCTAAACCGGAGCAGGAGATCGCCGCGCTGAACCTGCGTTATTTTGGTCTAAAGCAGCAGGTAATATTAAAGACCGCGGATGCCGCGCATTTAAGTTTTCCGGACTCTAGCTTTAAGACTCTATTTTCCGTCAATGTCTTCCACCATTTGGAGCAGCCGATGCTCGTTTTGGCCCAGATGGCCCGCTTGTGCCAGCCGGACGGCAAAATAGTCTTAAGCGATTTCAGCGCTAAAGGCCTGGAGATTATCAATGACTGCCATGCGCAGGAGGGAAGGCAGCATGATTATTTCAGGCATCGCTTAAGCCAGGCAAGAGAATATCTTCTTGGCCAAGGTTTTACGATCAATGAATTTCAAAGCGAAGTACAACAAGTGATTATCGCTATCCGGAGTAATAAATAATATGATTATTTCCATCGCCAGCGGAAAAGGCGGCACCGGCAAGACCACGATTGCGGTTAATCTGGCTTTATCCGTAGATAATGTCCAGCTTTTGGATTGTGACGTAGAGGAACCTAACGCCCATATTTTCTTGAAGCCGCAGATTAAAGCGCAGAAAAAAGCCTATATTCTGGTTCCTGAAATCGACGAAACTAAATGTACCTATTGCGGTAAATGCGCCGAGGTTTGCGTTTATAACGCGATTGCGGTTTTACCCGGCCAGGAAGGGAAAAAAGGAAATACCCTGGTTTTTGCGAATTTATGCCATGGCTGCGGCGCCTGCAGCGCGCTCTGTCCGGAAAAAGCAATCAAAGAAGTAAAACGGGAGATCGGCATAGTCGAGCTAGGTAATGCTCAAGAGATTGAATTTGTTCATGGCAAACTTAATATCGGTGAAGCAATGTCGCCGCCGCTTATTCGCCAGGTCAAAGAGCAGATCAACCTGAAGAAAACGGTTATTATCGATGCGCCTCCGGGGACATCCTGTCCGGTGGTGGGGGCGGTTAAAGGAAGCGACTTCTGCGTATTGGTTACTGAGCCCACGCCTTTTGGTTTAAATGATTTGATTTTAGCGGTAGAGGTCCTGAAAAAATTAAAGATTCCCTACGGGGTAGTCATCAACCGCGCGGACCTGGGTAATACGCAGACCGAGAAATACTGCCAGCAGGAAAATATTCCTATATTAATGAGGATTCCTTTTAAGAAGGAAATTGCCATGGCTTATTCCCAGGGAGAGCCGATAGTTGAGGCCTTCCCGGATTATAAGCAGGATTTCCAGAAACTTTATAGCACTATTTTAAAATGGAAAACCTGATCAGAGATTTTCTTAAATACAAAAGGTTCGCCGTAGTAGGCTCCTTTAGTAATGAGTCCAAGTTTGCTTATCAGATATTCAGGTATCTAACGGGACGGGGGTATGATGTTTTTCCTGTCAATCCGAAGTTGCCTGAAGTTGACGGCAAGGTTTGCTATAAAACGGTAAGCGAGATACCTTCGGATATTGACGTGGTAAATATCGTCACTCCTCCTGCGGTAACCGAAAATATCCTGAAGGAATGCCTGGGTAAGGGTATTAAAAGGGCGTGGCTGCAGCCCGGGGCTGAAAGCGCTGTGGCGATAAAATTTTGCGATGATCATGGTATAGCCGTAATTTACGGCGCGTGCGTGATGTTGAAATCATTGGAGAAAGGATAATTTTATGAGCAAAAAAGCAGCGATTGTTATAATCGGAGCAGGGCCGGCGGGGATGGTTTGTGCGATCACCGCCAGGAAGTATTATCCTGATAAAAGCATAATCGTAATAAAAGATGTGGCCAACGGCGTGATTCCTTGCGGGATACCCTATATGTTTGCCAGTCTCGCCCAGCCGGAGGATAATAAAGTAGGGATGGCCTCTTTGCAGAATAATAATATTGAAGTAGTGGTTGATACGGCAGTAAGTATCAATCGGCAGGAAAAGTATATTGAGACCTCCGCGAAGGAGAAATACAGTTATGAAAAACTTGTTTTGGCCATTGGGTCGATCCCCGTTATGCTGCCGATTAAAGGGATAGAAAAACCGGGAGTTTATCTCATAAATAAAGAGCTGGGTTATTTGAAGGATGTGATCGAGAAGGTTAAACAGAATAAGCATGTTCTGGTAATCGGGGGAGGGTTTATCGGCGTTGAATTTGCCGATGAACTTTCTAAGCTAAAAGGCATGAATGTGACCTTGGTAGAGATGTTGCCCAACCTGTTGGCTAATTCCTTTGACCAGGAATTTTCGCAGATGGCCGAAGCCCGCTTGAAAGAAAAAGGGGTCAATATCCTGACCAATACCCGGGTGGAAGAAATAATCGGCCAGGAGAAGGTAGAGAAGGTAAGGTTCGGCAACGGCCAGGAAATACCGGTTGAAAGCGTAATCCTTGGCGTCGGTTCAAAACCGAATGTCAAGTTGGCGCTGGATGCCGGATTGGAGCTGGGTTCTTGCAAAGGAATTCTGACCGATGAATATATGCGTACTTCGGTTGATCCTAATATTTTTGCCATCGGGGACTGTGCTTGCAAGAGGGATTTTTATACCCGCAAGGCGATCCCTGTAATGCTTGCTTCTACGGCGACTGCCGAGGCCAGGATTGCCGGAGCCAATTTGTACCAGATTAAGGTTATCCGCGAAAACAAAGGGACCATTGCGATTTATTCTACTTTTATTGATGGTCTGGTTTTAGGTTCGGCCGGGCTTACCGAAAAGACCGCTAGGGAAGAAGGATTTGAGGTTGTGGTCAGCAGTATAGACGGGGTTGATAAGCATCCGGCAACTTTGCCGGGCACCTCCCGGGGTAAGATTAAACTGATTTTTTCCAAGCAGTCCGGGATTATATTGGGAGGTCAGGTAAGTTGCGGGATGTCCTGCGCGCAGATGATCAATATTATAGGGGTAGCCATTCAGAAGCGTATGTCAGCGACGGAACTGGAGACCCTGCAGGTAGCCACGCATCCCTATTTGACCAGTGCTCCGACGATGTTTCCCATAGTTTTGGCGGCCCAGGAGGCTTCCGGAAAGATCTAAAACAGGAAAGACTTTAATTAAGATGAAACAAATCGTGATTATCAGCGGTAAGGGTGGGACAGGCAAGACTGTGATCACCGGTGCGTTCGCGGCTTTGGCCAAGAACAAGGTGATGGCGGATTGCGATGTAGATGCCGCGGACCTGCATTTATTACTGCAGCCCAAGGTTAGAGAGCGCCATGATTTCCGAAGCGGCTTGAGCGCTTCGTTAGATAAAAAGATCTGCCAAAAGTGCGGAAAATGCATTGCCGCCTGCAGGTTTGGCGCGATCAATGAGGCTTTTGAGGTTGATCCTATCGCTTGCGAGGGGTGTGCTTTTTGCAGTTATATCTGTCCGGTCCAGGCGATCAAAATGGAGGAATGCCTGGCGGGTGAATGGTTCATTTCCGAGACGCGTTTTGGCGATTTAGTACATGCCAAGTTGGGTATCGCCGAAGAGAATTCCGGTAAACTTGTGGCCTTGGTGCGTAAACAGGCAAAAGCGCTGGCGGAAAAGAAAGGATGCGATTGGGTGATTATTGACGGTGCTCCCGGTATCGGGTGCCCGGTTATTGCTTCGCTTTCCGGTATTGATTGTGCGCTGGTAGTCACCGAGCCGACTTTATCCGGGCTGCACGATGCTTCTAGGGTTATTCAAGTAACCAGGCATTTTGGCGTGCCGGTGCAACTGTTGATTAATAAATATGATTTGAATACGGCGATGTCCGGGAAAATCGAAGCGTATTGCAAGCAAAACGGGATTCCGTTGGCCGGTAAAATTAAATTCGATAAAACGGTAGTAGAGTCGATGGTGGCAGGCCAGACGATAATCGAATATCAAGATTCGCCGGTTAAGGAGGAGCTTTGCCGGATTTGGGAAAAATTACAGGTTTAAAGATGAGTTTCGATCCGAGAAGCGATATCCATGTTTTTAAATATTTTTCATCCTTTGTGAGCGTTTCCGGGGGCAAGGTGATTAATATTACCGATCCGACGCTTAAGTTTTGCCCTTTGGCCAGCCATTTGTATAAAGACTTAAAGAATAAAAGCGGCGACCGGGAAACGATTAAAGCCGCGATTAAAACCGCTATTGAGTCTAAAATAAAAAATTACGGTTTTTTCACCGCAGACCGTAAATTTTCTTTTGAGCAGGTTGCTATCCCCTATGGCGCCTCAGAGATGATTGGTTTTGCGTTACGCCAGAAAACGATCGACGCGGCAGTGATGGTATGTGAAGGGGCAGGAACGGTAATTGTCGATGATCCTGATCTGGCGCAGGGCATCGGGGCGCGGATGAATAGCTTGTTATTAACTTCGCCAATCCCTAAAGTTATGAAAACCCTTAAAACTTCCGGATGCCGGGTATTATTCGAAAATGCCCTGATTGACCAGGGGCGGGGGATAAAAGAAGCAATCAAGGCGGGGTATAAGCGTATTGCGGTTACCGTTTGCGGACATTCGGCGGGGGGCTTAGGCGGCTGGCGCTTGATAGAAAAAGAAAACGGGGTCAGGATAATTATTTTAGTCGTTTGCACAACCGGTATTGATGCGGGCAGGATTAAGGCAGTAGGTGATTACGCCGACCTGGTATGGAGTTGCGCTTCTCAGGATCTGCGCCGCCAGATCGGCCCTTTAGCTAAATGTCAGCTTTCCCGGCAAATTCCCGTTTTTGTTTTGACAAAAGCGGGGATGAATTTTCTTGCGGCCTATGCCGATGAGAAAAAAACTATTCAGGCCTTAGATAAAAAGAAGCAGCATCTTATTTCCAATATGCCGGGAGGCCAATCTGTTCATTTAGGAGGTTTCCGGGCATTCATCAGCCAGGCCAAGCTGCCGGTGGGCAGTCGGAAAGAGCCGTGTTTATTTGTTTAAGGTGAATTGACTTTAGGGGGTAGGTGCGTGGATAATTTAAGCAACAAGGAAGATATTACCGGGTATAGCCAGGAGATCATAAAACTTTTAAATGATCCGCAGTTTTTCGGCCAAATGAATGACCCGACAGCTGCCGCTTATTTAAAAGGCCCCTGCGGTGATTCGATGGAGTTCTACTTGGTGATAGAAGATCATAAAATTACGGAGATCAAGTATTTTACAGAAGGATGCGGGGCCACCCGGGCGGCCGCCGCCTGCGTAGCGCAATTGGCTTACGGTAAGACTGTTAGCCAGGCGTTAGAAATTTCCGCTGGTGACGTGATTGCTAAGCTTAAAGGTTTGCCCGCCGACCATTTGCATTGTTCGATTTTAGCGGTGAGCACACTTTACCGGGCGATCGCGGAATATTTACTTAGAAAATAATTAGTAGCTAATATTATTTAAACGATAAGGAGTTAGATATGGAAGCGCATGAAGCGGCTTATTTAGACCAGGAGAAACGCCTTAAAGAGAAAATGACCCAGATTAAATATACGCTGATTGTTATGAGCGGCAAGGGCGGAGTGGGTAAGAGTTCCGTGGCGGTCAATCTCGCTTACGCTTTATCTTTGGCCGGGAAAAAGGTGGGGATCCTGGATATCGATCTACACGGCCCTAACATCGCCAAGATGCTGGGTATTGAAAAACATACACTTTGTGATTTGGGTTTTGGGATCCAGCCGGTTGAGGTGCTCCAAAACCTTAAGGCCGTCAGTGTGGCGTTGGCCGGTTATGATCCTGATCAGCCGGTTATCTGGCGGGGGCCGATGAAAGCAGCGATGATCGGAAAATTTTTATCCGAGGTCAACTGGGGGCAGTTGGATTATTTGATTATTGATTCTCCTCCGGGAACAGGGGATGAGCCATTAAGCGCCTGTCAGTTGATTCCTAATCTGAGCGGGGCGATTATCGTGACCACTCCTCAGGAGGTAGCGGTCTTAGACGCGCGTAAAACCATTCAGTTCGCTAAAGAATTAAAGATTCCGGTGGCAGGGGTAATTGAAAATATGAGCGGTTTTACCTGTCCGCACTGCGGCAAATCAGTCGATATTTTTAAGCGCGGCGGGGGAGAACAGGCGGCGCAGGAAATGGGCGTTCCTTTTTTGGGCCGGGTGCCTTTGCAGCCGGAGTTTGTGGAGCTTGCGGATAAAGGGATGCCGTTTGTGGCGTTTCGGGAGAAAAATGTATCCGTGCAGGCTTTTATGGAGATCGTGGCGAAAATCAGGGGATTTACCGGGGATAAATAATGCCAGCCGCTTTTAAATATATTTATGGGCCGGTCCCTTCCTGGAGGTTGGGTAGCTCTTTGGGGGTGGATCTACTTTCGCAAGAAGAAAAAATCTGCAATTACGATTGTACTTATTGTCAGTTGGGGCCGATTAAGCAGTACACTTTGGAAAGAAAAGTTTACGTTTCGGTTAAAGACGTGATCGATGAGTTAGGTGAATTGCCGGCGACGGAGATAGATTATATTACTTTTTCAGGGCGGGGAGAGCCAACGCTGGCGGCTAATTTAGGCAAGGCGATCAAAGCGGTAAAATTGATCCGCAAGGAACCGGTCGCGGTTTTAACCAACAGCTCTTTAATGGGGCAGGAGGAGGTAAGAAAAGACCTGGCCCTGGCAGATTTTGTTATCGCTAAGCTAGATGCTTCTGCTATGGAGCTTTGGGAAGAGGTTAACCGGCCTGCCCGGGGAATAGAATTCATCGGCATCTTAGAAGGGTTAAAGGCGTTTAAAAATAATTTTAAAGGCAGATTTGCTTTACAGATGATGTTTGGCGAGAGTAATAAAAATGATGTTAGCAGGCTTAGCGTTTTTGTAAATTATATTAAGCC
>JBFZAU010000134.1:0-2737 GCA_041308825.1 Candidatus Omnitrophota bacterium | reverse complement strand
CGATCTGCCGGTCAAGATACTGGGAGATTTAGTTACGGTGGCTTTCCCCAAGAGTTGCTCTTTACATAAGGAGTCGCTGGAGAGTAAAGAAAATAAGCAGATTGTGGAGAAGGCGGTTTCAGAGATTTGCGATGTTCATTTGAGGGTAAATTTTATTCTTAGTGCCGAAGTTAAATCTATTAATCCGGATGCGCGCAGCAATCCTTTCATTAAATCCGCGCTGGAGGTTTTCGGCGGCCGGGTGGTTAGGGACTAAATTAAAACGCCCTAATTCTAGATTAGCGTTTTAATTTGCATCGAGCGACTAAATTAAAACCGGCATGAAGTAGCACGATTACGATTTTAATTTGCATCGAGCGTTTCAAATAAACTTATTTAACCGTTTAATCCAGGCTTAGCTCGATGTAGCGATTAAGCTTAATTATATCAACTATGGCTAACTACACCGCCTCAATCGAAAAATTAATTGAATGTTTAATTAAGCTTCCCGGAATCGGCCGGCGCAGCGCGGAACGAATTGTCGCCCATGTGTTAGGCGCCACCAGCGATGAGATTAAAACTTTATCGGAAGCATTAAATAGAGTAAAGGATAGCGTGCGTTCATGTAAAATCTGCAATAATTTAAGCGAAGAGGATACTTGCAAGATCTGCCAGGAGCTTGGCCGGCAAAAGGAGATTGTCTGCGTGGTGGAAAAACCCAGTGATGTTACGGCGATCGAGAAAGCCGGTAATTATCACGGCTCCTACCATGTACTTTTAGGTTCGATCTCTCCGCTTGAAGGCCGGGGCCCCAGCGACCTAAAGATCGAGGGGCTAATTCAGAGGATCAAAGAGGGGAGCCTTAAAGAAATAATTATCGCCACCGACGCCGACACCGAAGGAGAGACTACTGCGATGTACCTTACGCAATTACTTAAACCGCTAGGCGTGCCTTTAAGCCGTATCGGTTTAGGGATACCGGTAGGTTCTAATCTCGAATATGCCGACGCGACCACGCTTTCGAAATCCCTGGAATCTCGTCGTACCATATAGCCTATTTGTTTTTATTTCGCAACTTTTACGACGACCCGTAGATGCTTGTTTGTTAACGGGCTAGTCGCACTATATAATCGCTGTTCAAAATAAATCATGATCAATATTATCAACCTTTCCAAAAATTACGGCCCGAAAATCCTGTTTAAGGATGTTTCCCTGCAAATTAACCAGGGGGAAAAGATCGGCCTGATCGGTCCCAATGGCACCGGTAAAAGTACGCTGTTTTCTTTAATCCTACAGGAGGAGGAACCTTCATCCGGAGAAGTAAGATTAAATAAAGGGGTGCATATTGGTTATCTGCCTCAAGAGGCAAGCTTTACCTCAGAGCGCACGGTGATCGCAGAGCTTACCGAAGGGGATGAGCGGATCATGCGTTTAAAAAAAGAAAAAGAAGCCCTGGAATTATCGGATAAGGCCGGATCAAACCGCTACGGTGAAATTTTACATGAGCTGGAAACCCTGGGTTTTTTCGAGCTGGAGCATAAAGCTGAAAAGATACTTTCAGGGTTAGGATTTAAGGAGCGGGATTTTTCGCGTCCGATCGTGCAAATGAGCGGCGGCTGGCAGATGCGTACGCTCTTAGCCAAACTGCTCACCTATCATTATGACCTTTTACTTCTGGATGAACCGACCAATTATCTGGATTTGAATGCCGCTTTGTGGCTTAAGGATTATCTGGCGGGTTTTCGCGGGACATTCATCATGATCTCCCATGATAAGGCCTTTTTGACCGATGTGACTAACTATACCCTGATCCTGGAACATGGTTCGATTGCCAAGGTGCACGGAAATTACGAGCATTACGAAGAGATCAAGCGGCAGAAGCGCACGCATCTGCTTAAACAATCCAAGGAGCAGGATAAAAAAATCAATCAATTAGAGAAGTTTGTCGCCAGGTTCCACGCCCAGCCGAACAAAGCTGCCTCGGTGCGGGCAAAGCGGCGGGTTTTGGAAAGATTAGATGAAGAAAAAGTCATTGTGCCGCCGGATCCCAGAGAAAGCATTCATACTTTTAATTTTCCGCAAGCTCGCAGAAGCGGTCACCGGGTAATTAAATTAGAGGGTATTGCTAAAGCTTACGGTGAGATTAAAGTTTATGAAGGGTTAGATTTTGAGATTACCCAAGGTGAGAAAGCGGTTTTAGCCGGAGAGAATGGCGCCGGTAAATCTACCCTTTTAAAAATAATGGCCGGGATCGTGGAGATTGATAGCGGCAGCCGCAGCGTCGGCCATAACGTGGATATCGGGTATTTTTCCCAGACCCGCACGGATGTTTTAAATGTGGAGAATACGGTTCTGCAGGAGGCTTACAGCGCTGCTCCCGGTTACATGGCGGAGGAGGCGGTGCGCACGATACTGGGAGCGTTTCTATTTGGCGGTGATGATGCGGATAAAAAGGTGAAAGTTTTGTCAGGCGGAGAAAAAAGCCGGTTGATTCTGGCCAAGCTTTTGATTAACCCGCCGAATTTTTTACTTTTAGATGAACCGACAACTCACCTTGATGTGGATGCGGTAGATGCTTTAGTCCGGGCGCTTAAAAATTATGAAGGCACGATCGCCTTTATCAGCCATGATATTTATTTTGTCCGGTCGGTGGCGAATAATGTTTTTGAGGTTAAAGACGGCCGGATCCGGAAATTCCCCGGGACATTTGATTATTATCTTGAAAAACGCGATACTTTAATTGATTCCGGTAACGCGG
>JBFZAU010000133.1:0-30273 GCA_041308825.1 Candidatus Omnitrophota bacterium | reverse complement strand
CATCGATGGTACGCTGAATATGCTCGACGCCTGCCGCAAAAATAAGGTTAAGCGTTTTGTTTTTGCCTCATCCAGCTCGGTTTATGGAGAGGTTAAGCAGTATCCGGAAAAAGAGAGTTTTGTTCCCGGGCCGATTTCCCCCTACGCCTTAAGTAAATTGACCGGTGAATATTACTGTAAAATTTTTAGCCTGCATTTTGGTTTACCCGCAATTGCCCTGCGCTATTTTAATGTTTTCGGCCCGCGTCAAGCGCTAGATGACGAATACGCCGTAGTCATCCCCAAATTCATCAACTGCATAATCCAGGGAAAGAATCCGCCGATCTTTGGCAACGGCCGGCAGTCCCGCGATTTTACTTTCGTGCAAAATGTTGTGCAGGCAAATCTGCTTGCCGTGGCAGCAAAAAAAGTAAAATACGGGGTTTTTAATGTAGCCGCAGGTCAAGATACATCGATTTTAGATCTGGTTAAAATCCTGAATAAGATCCTGAGGAAGAATATCCGGCCTCAATTTCTGCCTGTCCGTGCGGGAGATGTATTTAAAACCCTTGCGGATATCAGTAATATCAAAAAATTCCTTAAGTTTAAGCCGCGGGTATCTTTTTTTGAAGGATTAAAGATGACCGTTGATTATTGGGAAGAGAAAAGTGCGTAAACCTACCGTTTTAATTACCGGGGGAGCCGGGTTTATCGGCTCGCACTTATGCCAACGTTTACTGGCCGATCATTTTAAAGTTATTTGTCTGGATAATTTTATTACCGGTTCACGGGATAACCTGGAAAGTTTCATAAGAAATAAAAATTTTTGCCTGGAAGTTTGTAATGTATCCAACCATATAAAGATCCCCGGCAAAATAGATTATGTCCTGCATGCGGCAAGCCTTGCTTCTCCCCAGGATTACCTGGATTTCCCGATTCAGACCTTAAAGGTTGGTTCCCTGGGTACGCACAATGCTTTAGGTTTAGCCAAAAAGAAAAAAGCGGTTTTTATGCTTTTCTCTACTTCGGAAGTTTACGGTGACCCCCTGGTCCATCCGCAAAAAGAAAATTACTGGGGCCATGTCAATGCTATCGGTGTTCGCGGCAGTTATGATGAATCGAAAAGGTTTTCCGAGGCCATTACCATGGCCTATCACCGTGTGCATAAATTGAATACTAGGATTGTGCGCATTTTCAACACTTATGGCCATAGAATGCGTAGAAATGACGGAAGGGTAGTGCCTAATTTTATTTTCCAGGCGCTTTCCGGTAAGCCGTTAACGGTTTATGGGAAAGGGCAGCAAACCAGAAGCTTTTGTTATATTGATGATTTAGTTGAAGGGATAGTAAGGCTGATGTTTTCCCATCAGCATTTGCCGATAAATTTAGGAAACCCCAGCGAATTTACTATTCTACAGTTATCAAAGCTGGTTTTAAAACTGACCGGTTCTAAAAGTAAGATTACCTTTAAAGAATTGCCCCAGGATGACCCTCGGCAACGCCAACCCGACATTACTTTAGCCAAGAAGGTGCTTAATTGGCAACCGCTTGTATCGCTTGAGGATGGGTTAAAAAAGACCATCGCTTGGTTCAAGGCTAATTAAAGAAAGCCCTTTCTTGACAAGGCCCTTGAATATATGTTATACTTCAGGATAAAATCAAAAAGCAGCATCGGCTAAATTAGCCTTAATTGCTGCAGGGGAGAAACTTATGATTGCGGAAACCATCGCGAGTTTTAATTTTTTAGATTTTGTTATTATAATCGTTTTCTTCAGAATATGTTACATTGCTGCTAAAATGGGTCTTTCGATTGAAATGTTTAAGCTGCCGGGGGTGATCTTTGCCACCTACATTTCACTGCATTACTATACCAACCTTTCTGACTATATTTATAAGCGTTTTTTGCCTAAACCGATGTCTCTGGAGTTTACTGATTTTGTAGTTTTTGTTTTATTGCTCAGTGCCGGATATTTAGGCTTTGTGGGTTTACGGAGCGTTCTTTTCCGCTTTGTCCAATTAAATGCGATACCCAAAATTAATCAGGCCGCGGGATTGATTTTAGGGGTTTTGCGCGGTTTTTTTATCGTCGGTCTGATTGCTTTTACGCTGACCATCTCCAGCGTAAAATATTTCACTAATATGGTAAAATACTCTTATTTGGGCAGTAAAGCTGTAACCATTGCTCCCCGGACATATGATTGGCTTTGGAACAGTATTTTTTCCAAATTTTCTGCCCAAGAGCAATATAACGCCACAATTAACGAAGCACTTAACCGACTTAACGAAAAATGAAATTAATTGATTTTTATCAGCAGGTAGTTGCTTTTGGGCGTCGGGCCGACCCGCGTAAGGATAAGCGAAAAATTAAGTCTTTTCCCGATTCGGAGCTGCTTTTCGGCCGGCCGGATACGCAGGTAAACAAGATTATGGTCGGTGTTGATATAGAAGTTGCTGAACTGCTTTTGGCTGACCGTATTCGCCAGCAAGAAGGACTGGATTTGGTGGTTGCCCATCATCCGGAAGGTAAGGCCTACACCGGATTACATGAAGTAATGCAGCTGCAGGTTGACCTCTTAGTTCAAGCTGGGGTGGCGCAAAAGACGGCGGCCAGCCTGCTGAAAGAAAGAATGGCCGAGGTAGAGCGCAGGGTTCTTTCGGCTAACCATACGCGCCCGGTGGATGCCGCCAGGTTATTGAATTTGCCTTTTATGAATATGCATACACCGGCGGATAATCATGTTTACCGGTATTTAGATGACTTTTTTAAACAGAACGCCAAAAAGTTGACCCGGGTAGCGGATATAGTTAGATTATTGAGTACTATACCGGAATATAAAATTGCCGCTAAATTCAATGCCGGGCCGCGGATAATCCTGGGAAATCCCAGGCGGCCGGTCGGTAAAATTCTCTTGGAGATGACCGGGGGAACCGAAGGATCCAAAGATGTTTTCGATAAACTGTATAAAGCCGGAGTGAGAACGCTGGTTTCCATGCATCTAAGCGAAGAACATTTCAAGAAAGTTAAAGACGCCAACCTCAACGTAGTGATCGCCGGACATATTTCATCGGATGTTCTAGGCATGAACCTCCTTTTAGATAATATCCAACGGTATGCCAAGCAGGATTTTGAAATAATCGGCTGCTCCGGTTTTACCAGAATTAAGAGAAAATAAATGAAGGGTTTGATCCCAGAAAACATCTTGGAGGATATCCTCGGCCGGACGGATATTGTGGAAATTATTTCCGGTTACCTTCCGTTAAAGAAGGCGGGGGCTAATTTTAAGGCGAACTGCCCTTTCCACCATGAAAAGACAGCTTCTTTTATGGTTTCTCCGGAGCGCCAGATTTACCATTGTTTCGGCTGCGGGGAATCGGGTAACGCCTTTAAGTTTTTGATGCGCCATGAGCGGCTGGAGTTTCCGGAAGCAGTTGAGCTTTTGGCGAAAAAATGCGGGATTATCCTGCCTCAGCAGAGCGATCCGCAGGCGATCCGCAGGGATAGCTTAAGCAGCCAATTATATAAGGTTAATGAATTGGCGGTAAGTTTTTACGAGAGTAACCTTGCGGCAAATACCGGTTTGCCGGCAATGAAATACCTGTTGGATCGAGGGGTCAGGCAGGAAACGATCAAAGTTTTTCACTTAGGACTGGCTGGCTCCGGTTGGGATAGTTTAATAAATTTTTTAAGAAGCAAAAATATCAGCCTGGATTTGATGGAACGGGCCGGATTGATTTTGCCTAAGGAGCAGGGCGGTTATTACGATCGTTTCCGTAACCGGATTATCTTTCCGATTTTCGATATGCGCGGCCGGCCCTTAGGGTTGGGAGCCAGGGTTTTGGATAATAGCTTGCCCAAATACATTAATTCACCCGAAACGCCGGTTTATATTAAGGGTAGAAATCTTTTCGGTTTAAATTTAGCCAAAGATTTTATCCGGGATAGCGACTGTGCCGTAATCGTAGAAGGCTACCTGGATTTTATGATACCTTACCAGGAAGGCGTAAAAAATCTGGTTGCTTCCCAGGGTACCGCCTTAACGCAGGAGCAGATCAAGCTGCTTAAGCGCTATACACATAATATGCTGATGGTTTATGACGGTGATACGGCCGGTGAGATCGCCACCTTGCGAAGCCTGGACATTTTGATTGATGAAGGAGTAAAAGTAAAGATTGTGCCCTTACCAAAAGGGATGGATCCTGATACTTTTGTGCGTAAACAAGGGGTTGCGGTTTTCAAAGATAAGCTGGATAGCGCGGAAAGTTTTTTTGATTACAAGCTGGGGGTTTTAAGCCGGCGTTTCGACATACAAGATGAATACGGTAAAGCAAAAATTGCCGGGGAGATGCTTTTGACAATTAATAAATTTGATAATGCTATTTTGCGGGGTGAGTACATTAAGAAGCTCTCGGAAGCCATGGGGATCCCGCAACCGCATATCCTGGAAGAGCTGCGAAAATTAAAACCCTCTCCCAACGGGCCGCAGCTGCCAGCGGCGCTACCTGCGGATAAAAAGTCATCACCGATTAATCCAGCCGAGAAGCTTTTGATCAAGCTGATGTTAGAAGAAAAAGACCTGATCGAAAAAATTATGCAACAGTTGACCCTGGCAGATTTTTCCGATGCGCGAACTTCAAAAATTGTTTCGGTGATGCAGGAATTAGCGCTCCAGGGGAAAGTTGTTTCACCCAGCTTATTGATGAACTATGTCAGTGAAGAAGATGCTGCGCAGCTGCTTTGCGAAACGATTTTTATGCCGCAGTTGAACGAGCAGGGCAGAGAGAAGGCGGTTAACGACTGCATTGCCCGGATTAAGGTGCAAAGATTAAAATCCCAGCTTGAGCATCTTCACGTTCAGATTAAAACCGCTCAGTCCGCCAAGGATGATAGTAAAGTAAATATTTTGATGCAGGAATTTCAAAATCTTATAAAGAAAGGCGATTAAGGATGAAGAAGAATCAGCAGCAGCCTACAAAAGACATGGAAAAACTGATTGCCTTGGGCAAGCAAAAGGGTTTTTTGACTTACGATGAAGTTAACGACCTGTTACCCGAAGACCTTTCCAGCACCATTGCTATCGATCATCTTTTTGAATTGTTAGGTAATGAGGATATTCAGGTGGTGGAAGGTGAAACCGACGCGGGGCTTTCGGCTAACCGGGCCAGCCAGCAGGAGAAACAGGGTTTGGTGGCCCAGCGCGAGGAGTTGCTTAGCGAGCAGCTTAAAAGCGAAGAACGGTTTATGCCGCTGGATGACCCGGTAAAAATGTATTTAAAACAAATGGGATCAATTTCACTGCTTAGCCGTGAGAATGAGATTGAATTAGCCAAAAAGATTGAAGATGCGGAAGATAAATTCAAGCGCGCGGTTTTAGTGACAAAATTTGCGCGGAATGAAGTTTTGGTAGTGGCGGACCATATTTTAGAAGATGAAATTAATATGGAGGAAGTGGTTAAGGAGGATATCCGCATAAAAAAGAGCAGTGTGCTCGGTAGGTTCAGGCGGCTTTTGACTAAAGTTAAGCAGACTCGCTCCGAAGGTAACGCGATCAACCTGATTTTGCAGTTGAACTTTACTACTTCAGTGATCGAGGCGGCGGTGCGCAAGTTGAATCATTTGCTGCGGGAATTTGAACATATTAAGCGTTTAAATAAACGGGGTAATCTGCGCAGCCGTCAAATCCTCAGGGAATTAGCTCAGCCCTACGGTAAAATCAAAGAACAGACGAAATTGATCAAATCTGCCCACTACAAATTCAGCCGGACCAAGAAAAAATTGGTGGAAGCGAATTTACGCTTAGTGGTCAGCATCGCTAAAAAATACACTAATCGGGGGCTTTCTTTCCTGGATTTAATCCAGGAAGGCAATATCGGGTTAATGCGGGCGGTAGAAAAATTTGAATATAAACGCGGTTACAAATTTTCTACTTATGCCACTTGGTGGATCCGTCAGGCGATCACCCGTTCCATTGCCGACCAGGCCCGCACGATAAGGATACCGGTGCATATGACCGAAACGATTAACAAGATTATCCGTTTTTCCCGGGTCTTCGTTCAGAAAAACGGTCGGGAACCTACGCCGGAGGAGATCGCGCATAAAATGCGTTTTCCGCAAGGCAAGATTAAATCTATTTTAAAGATTGCCCAGGAGCCGATTTCTTTACAGATGCCTATCGGAGATGAAGGGGATACGCATTTCGGTGATTTTATCCAGGATAAAAAAGCGGTTTCACCGGCCAATGAAACTGTGCGTTCGATGTTAAAAGACGAAATGAACTCTGCGTTAGGTACTTTAACCGAAAGAGAAAAGAAGATCCTGGTTTTACGTTTCGGTATCCACGATGGTTCAGCGCGCACTTTGGAAGAGGTGGGTAACGTTTTTAAAGTTACCCGCGAAAGGGTGAGGCAAATTGAAGCCAAGGCTTTAAAGAAACTGCGGCATCCGTCCCGTTCGCGCCGTTTGCGTACATTTATGGACATGACTTTGGCGCACCAGAGGGAGTGCTAAAAAAATATTCAAAATTAAGAGGTTTTAAATGCCGGTTAGTAAAATTAGTCTAAAGACAGCTGGATTGACCTTAAGCGGCTGTCTTTTGTTTTGTCTGTAGAAAATAGAGATGAGTCAGCCGATGGAAAATGCCAAATTAAATAATTTCGAAATAACGCTTTCTAAGCTGCGTAAGGTCGAATTCCAGCAAAAAGCGATCTTGGACAATATCCCGGATATTGCCTGGCTTAAAGACCTGCAGGGAAGGTTTATTGCGGTCAATGAGCCTTTTGCCAAGGCTTGCGGTTATAAAGTTGAAGACATTATCGGTAAAACCGATCTGGATATTTGGCCTAAGGAGATGGCTTTAAATTACCGTGCGGATGATCAGGAGGTTATTGCCAGTAAAAAGCGTAAAGTGGTGCAAGAAAAGTTGATGTACCAGGGCGGCGGGGAACAGTGGATTGAAACCATCAAAACTCCCTTCTTTGATGAACATGGCAAGGTAATCGGTACGACCGGTATCGCCCGGAATATTACGATGTATAAAACCGAAACCGAACGGTTAAAGGAAAGCCGCGCGGAACTTGAGTTGCGGGTTAAGGTGCGCACCGCGGAGCTAGCCAGCGCTAATGAAGCCTTACGCAAAGAAATGCGCCTGGTTCAGGAGGCGCAAAAAGAATTATCCGGAATGAGCAGCTTCTTGACCAATGTTTTTGACAGTATTCAGGACGGCTTGAGCGTTTTGGATTTAAAAATGAATGTTATCCGCTGTAATCCGACTAAAGAAAAATGGCATGCGCATAATATGCCTTTGGTCGGCAAGAAGTGTTTCCAGGCTTTTCACGGCAAGAATGTTGCTTGTGAAAACTGTCCGGTAGAAGAAACGCTTAAGACCCTTAAGCCCGCCTATGCTATCAGCCCGTTGCATGATAAGGACGGTAAGGTTGCCGGATATTTCGACCTTTACAGCTTCCCGATGTTTGATGAAAAGACAAACAAGTTGATTGGGGTTATCGAATATGTGCGTGATATCACCCAGCGTAAGAATGCCGAAGAGGCTTTACGGTTAAGCGAAGAAAAGTTTAGGACTATATTTGAGGATTCCAGTGTCGGTATGATTATCGCAGATCCCGATACGCATGAATTTATTGTCTCGAATAAGGCAATTCAGGAAATATTGGGGTACACGAAAGAGGAGCTGTTAAAACTGGGGATTAAAGGTATTCATCCTGCGGAAAGCCTGTCTTTAGTGGTTGAGAAATTTAATCAGCAGTTTCAAGGCAGAAGGACTGTGGCCAAGAATATACCGGTTAAGAAAAAAGACGGCAGCATTATGTATTTTAATGTTATTTCTACGCTTTTATCGCTCGACGGCCGTAAATGCGTCTTGGGCAATTTTGAGGATGTTACCGAGGTTAAAAAACAGGAAGAGGAAATTCTACAATCGTTGTCTTTGTTGAAAGCAACTTTGGATGCCTCAACCGATGGTATCCTGGTGGTGGACACAAACGGGAAAATTGTGAGCAGTAACAGCCGGTTTCAGCAGCTCTGGCGGATTCCTGAAAAAATTGCAGTAACTAAAGATGACAGTAAATTATTGGATTTTGTATTAGACCAGCTGGTTGACCCGCAGGCTTTTATCACTAAAGTAAATTATCTTTACAGCCACCTCGAGGAAGAATCATTTGATACTGTATTGTTTAAAGACGGCAGGGTTTTCGATCGTTTATCGATTCCGCAGATGATTGATAAGCAGGTAGTCGGCAGGGTGTGGAGTTTCAGGGATGTGACTCAAAATAGAAAATATGAGAAAGAATTAAAAATTTACCACGAACAATTGACAGTTCTAGTCGAGCAGCGCACAAAATCACTGGAGCTTGAAATTGCCAGCAGAAAAGAAATGGAAGAAAAAGCCAATGAATTATACCGGCAGCTTGAGTTTATTCTGGGGGCAACTAAAACCGGCTTAGATATCATCGATAAAGATTTTAATTTGTGTTACGTGGACCCTGAATGGGCTAAGGCTTACGGGAATTGGCAGGGCAAAAAGTGCTATGAGTACTTTATGGACCGTAAATCACCCTGCCCCACCTGTGCTATTGAAGAAGCTTTTAAGACAAAAAAAACCATAACTAGTGAAGAAACCCTGCCTAGGGAAGGCAATCGGGTGATCCAGGTTACGACGATTCCTTATCAGGATAAGCACGGTAATTGGCGGGTGGCCGAGGTAAACGTTGATATCACGCAAAAGAAAAAGGTTGATGAAGAGCTCAGGCGTTACCGCGAAGAACTGGAGGATTTGGTGGGTGAGCGCACCCGGGATTTGCTCCAGGAGACCAATCGCTATAAAGCGGCCGAGCTTGAAAAAAGCAAGTTGAACCGGGAGCTGATTAAAACTAATGAAAAACTAAAAAGTATTTCCTTGATTGATGCTCATACCGGATTATATAATTACCGTTATTTGCAGGAGGCGATTGAGGTTGAGTTTCACCAGGCCCGCCGCTACGCTCAAAATTTAGCGATTATTATGCTGGATGTCGATTATTTTAAATCGATCAATGATGTTTACGGCATCGCTTTCGGTGATTTGGTCTTAAAACAGCTGGCCAAGCAGCTAAAGCGTATGATCAGGCGTTATGATATACTTATCCGTTATAGCGGTGAAGAGTTTATTGTCATTTCTCCCCGGTTAAATCGGGATACCGCTTTTAATATGGCCCAGCGGCTGCTTGACTCGTTGAATTTCATTAATTTTGGGAATAAGCAGCACAGCGTTAAACTAAAGATGAGCTTATCGGTAGTTTCTTTTCCCGAGGATCGCTCTAAAAGCGGAATGGACCTGGTAAATTTGGCTGATGTTTTTTTGAATAAAGCTAAAGAAAGCGGCGGGAACCGGGTGTTTTCTTCTTTGGATGCGGGAAAGTCATCCGATAAAAGGGAAGATAAGATATTGAAGGCCGTCGGAATAAAAACATTAAAAAGCAGGATTGATAAGCTGAATAAGCAATCTAAGCAAGGCTTGAGCGAATCTATTTTTGCTTTTGCTAAAACTCTGGAGCTTAAAGACCATTATACCGGAGAGCATGTGGAAAACACGGTGTATTTTGCTACCGCTGTGGCCAAGGAATTAAATCTTGCTAAGGAAGACGTAGAGCTGATTAAACAGGCGGCCATGCTGCATGATTTAGGCAAGATTGGGATTAGTGAGAATATTTTGCTCAAAAAAGGTAAGCTTACTAAAAAAGAGTTTGATGAGATTAAACGCCATCCTCAAATCGGAGCGGATATTATCCGGCCGATTCAGTTTTTACATGATTTGATTCCCTTTATTTTTTATCACCATGAACGTTGGGACGGTAAAGGTTATCCCAGCGGAATTAAGGGTGAGGATATTCCTTTAGGGGCCAGAGTGATTGCGATTGCTGATGTTTACCAGGCCTTAATCAGCGACCGGCCTTACCATAAGGCGTTTCCTAAAAATACCGCGGTAGAGATTATTAAAAAATCATCGGGAACCCAGTTTGATCCTCGTATTGTCAGCGCTTTTCTCAAGGTAGTCGCCGGCAAATAACCGCCTGATTTAACCCCAGATTTCAATAAGTTTTAGCTTGCTAAAAACCCTTAAAAATAGTATTATATTGTATTATTTTGTAATCGGCTGGCTATATGAATCTGCCATTACTGGATTTAGGAAAATTATCTTAGTTATGGTTTAGGAAAGTAAGTGATTTGGGGCCCATAGCTCAGTCGGTTAGAGCAGTTGACTCATAATCAATTGGTCCGGGGTTCGAGTCCCTGTGGGCCCATTGTTTTTTTCTTGCTACGCAAGAAAAAAGCGCTTCGCGCGCTTCCTTATAAAAGGCATCTAGTGTAAGCGCGAAGGAGAACTGATAAATTGTAGTTTTTACGTACAGGCCTAGTTCGATGCAGGGCTTACTAAAAAAGTGCTTCGGCCGCCTCCTTTAAAAAGGCGTCGGCCGACGCAAATGGTATTGCGTCGCCGTGGCCTTCTGGCCTAAGCTTAAGGCCCAAGAAACTCGTGCCCGCCAAGTATTTTGGCGGGATGTGGTATTTTTAGATTTTTGGTAGTTTCGGGGCGATTGGCTCAGTTTTCGCCACAAATCGTGGCGGACCCGCCAAGTATTGTGGCGGGGGTTAGGTATTTGAAAACATTGTTAGTTTTTCGGGCGATTGGCT
The DNA here is from genome assembly GCA_041308825.1 of Candidatus Omnitrophota bacterium. Taxonomy (GTDB): domain Bacteria; phylum Omnitrophota; class Gorgyraeia; order Gygaellales; family Profunditerraquicolaceae; genus UBA6249. The sequence goes on along the minus strand of JBFZAU010000133.1, from coordinate 19,610 downwards.
CAGTTGGTTAGAGCGCTACATTCACATTGTAGATGTCAGAGGTTCGAATCCTCTATCGCCCACTGATTTTTGCGAAGCAAAAATCGCTTCGGACGCTTCCTTAAAAAAGGCATTTAGTTTAAGTCCGAAGGAGGACACGTAGCAAGAAAAAAGCGCTTCGCGCGCTTCCTTATACAAGGCATCTAGTTTAAGCGTGAAGAATAAAGATAAGCAAAAATCTCTTAGAGCGATTCTATAAGTATTTATCCAGGTTTAAGTTCGAAGGTTAAGATGGATTTTATAAGATTGGAGTATTATGGATCTAAAAGTACAAATAGGTGCTCTGGTTAAGCTACAGGAATTAGACAGTGAGATTTATGCCTTGGAGAATGAAAAGGCGGCTAAACCTCAAGAAATTAAAGCGATTGATGCTGCCTTTGAGCTTAAAAAAGCGGGGCTAGCCGAGCTAGAAAAGAGATCCCTGGAAGTGCAAAAAAACCGTAAGGAAAAAGAGTTGGAATTGGCGACCAACGCGGAAGCGGTTAAAAAGTTGAGCGGCCAGCTTTTTTCACTTAAAACCAACAAAGAATTCCAAACCATGCAGCAGCAGATTGCTGATACCAAAGCTGACGGTTCTGTAATTGAAGAAAAAATTCTTCTTTCTTTTGAGGAATCGGATAAAATTAAGGCTCAGATTGATGCTGAAAATTTGAAGTTAAAAAATGAAGAAAAGGTATTTCAGCAGCAAAAGAAAGCGGTGGAATTACGGGTGCAAGAGATCGCTGACCGGCTAAACCAGTTAGATGCCCAGCGCAAGCAGGTTTCCCCCGGAATTGACCCTAAAATGTTGCAGGAGTATGAGCGGATTTTGCATAGCCGGGGAGGGCTGGCGATTGTAACGGTCAAGGATAATTCCTGCGGAGGCTGCCATATGCTGGTTCCGCCCCAGGTGATAAATCTGATTAAGATGTACGAGAAAGTCATTACCTGCGAAGTTTGCAATCGGATCCTTTATATTCAAGAATGAGCCGACTGGAGATTTACATTGATGGCGCTTCCCAGGGCAATCCCGGCCACAGCGGGGTGGGGGTGGCTCTTTATCGGGATGGTTTATTAATCAAGGAAATTTCCGCTTATATCGGGACAGCGACTAATAATGCGGCGGAGTATACCGCGTTGATTTACGCTTTAGAAGAAGCGTTGCTGCTTAAAGCCAGGCATTTAAAAATTAATACGGACAGCCAGCTTTTAGCCCGGCAGATGAACCGGGTTTATAAGGTTAAGCATGCCGGTATTATTAATTTATTTACCCGGGCGATGCATTTATCGACCGGTTTTGAAAAAGTATCAATTATTCATATTCCTCGGGAGCAAAATTGCCTGGCGGATAAGCTGGCGACCCAAGCAATAAAAGCGGCCCGGGGGCGATCTTTGATTTAAACAGGCAGAAGGTGGCTGCCCGCCACTGAATTAGTAGCGGGAGGAAAGTCCGGGCTCCGGAGGATAGCGTAGCGGGTAATTCCCGCCCCGTGCGCTTTTAAGGTGCGCGGAGGATTTCCGTTTGATTAATCAGCGGATTCGCCGAAATTCGGCGAAAGAGCCACAGAGACGAGACCTTCGAAAGAAGGGGTGAAACGCGGCAATCTCTACGCGGAGCAAAGTAGAATAGGGGATGAGTGCTGATTCCGGCGCGCTTTTCGCTTTTTAGCGGAAAACAATCCCGGGTAAACTGCTAAAGTTCCTGCGGCAACGCAGGAATTGAGAGGAATGGCCACTTTGATGTAGAATTTGCCTGCTTGCTTAGCAGGCAGGCATCAAGACAGAACCCGGCTTATTCTGCCTGTTTATTAAATTTTTGAGAGTATTTTATCAACCGTCGATTTATTAACATGAACACCCGGCGCTTATAGGAATTGCGCCGGTGCGGCCTTCTGGCCAGGGAGGATGAAATTATGTCGGGTCATTCGAAATGGAAAACAAATAAAGGAAAAAAAGGTGTCGCCGATGCTAAACGCGGGGCGATGTTTACCAAAATCATTAAAGAGCTGGTGGTGGTAGCTAAGGCCGGCGGAGGTAACCCCGATACTAACCCCCGGCTGCGGGCAGTGATGCAGAAAGCCAAAGAAGCAAATATGCCTTCGGATAACGTCAAGATGGCGATTAAAAGGGGTACCGGTGAATTACCCGGAGTAGTTTATGAGGCGGTAATGTATGAGGCTTACGGACCCGGAGGGGTGGCGATCTTAGTGGATTCGTTAACGGATAATAAAAATCGCACAACTGCCGAAATTCGTAACATTATGTCTAAAAAAGGCGGTAATATGGCCGGGGCCGGTGCGGTGAGCTGGATGTTTACGCAAAAAGGATATATCTCGGTAGGTAAAGAAAATATCAAAGAAGATGAATTGATGAATATCGTTTTGGATGCCGGAGCCGAAGATATGAAGCATGAAGATGAGGCTTATGAGATCTATACGGCGGTTGCGGATCTGGAAAAGGTTAAGCAGGCGCTTATCGATAAAGGCATAAAATGGATCGATGCAGAACTAACCATGATTCCCTCTTCAACGATTAGGGTTACCGGCCATGAAGCCAAGCAGGTTCTAGGATTAGTAGAAACCTTAGAAGATCATGACGATGTGCAGCAGGTTTATGCCAACTTTGATATCCCGGATGAAATTTTAGATGAGATTGCCTCCGAGGAATGATTATTGCAGGAATCGATCCGGCCTTAACCGTCAGCGGCTACGGGGTTATTCGAACAACCGGCTCATCCTTAAGTTTGCTGGAAGCCGGTATCATTAAGACGGTAGCTGCTACGGCGACCCCTCAACGGTTAGATAAAATATACCGCGGGGTGATTAAATTAGTTGAAGATACGGGCGCGGATTGTTTAGTCCTGGAAAAGATATATTCACACTACAAACATCCGGCAACCGCTTGTATCCTGGGGCAGGCCAGAGGGGTAATCTGTCTGGCGGCGCATACGGCAAAAATACCTCTTTTTGAATACTCGGCCACCCGGATCAAGAAAGCGATTATCGGAAAAGGTTTGGCTTCTAAGGCGCAAGTACAAAGAATGGTTTCCCATATTTTAGGATTAAAAACCCAGGTTCCTTATTTAGATGTGACGGACGCTTTAGCTTTAGCTATCGCGCACAGTTATATCGTGAAGGTGAAATTATGATTTCCAGGATTAGCGGCAGAATTGCGGAAAAGGGCTCAAACTATTTAATCCTGGATCTGGGTGGTTTATGCTATGAGGTGCTTATCCCGTCCTGTGTAATGCAGAGCGTAGATAACCTCTGCGGCACTGACGGTAAAATCTCCCTTTTGACTTATCACTACTACCAGGTCGAACAGTCTAAGAGTGTGCCGATTTTAATCGGTTTTTTAAATCCAGTGGAAAAAGATTTTTTTGAAATCTTTATTACGGTTTCCGGGATTGGTCCGCGGGCAGCTTTAAAGGCGTTGAATAAGCCGATCTCTTTGATTGCAAAGGCGATTGATGAGGGGGATCTGGTTTCTTTAAAATCGCTCCCGGGGATCGGAGAACAAAGGGCTAGAGAAATTGTGGCTAAGCTGCAGAATAAAGTAGGTAAATTTGGACTGATCCAGGATAGCGCGATAGAGGAAAAGAACGTGAATAAAAACATCTCCGATGAGGCGCTGGATGTTTTATTGCAGCTTGAATATAAGAGAAATGAAGCGCAAAGAATGATCCGCAAGGTTTTAGAGATTAACCCGCAGGTTAATTCAACCGAAGAATTGTTAAATTTAGTTTATAAACAAAAAAGGGCCGGGTAGAACAACATGGATGAAAATAACCTTAAGTCAGCAATCGAAGCTTTAATTTTCGCCTCCGAGAAACCGATTACTACGGAGCAGATTAAAAAAGTCCTGGGGGACCTGGATGCCCCTACGGTTAACCGGATGATTACCGCATTGAAAAACGAATATGAAGTTCAGAACCGGGGGGTCAGGCTGATCGAAATCGCCGGAGGCTATCAAATGGCCACCAGCAGCAACTTTGCCCCGTTCCTAAAGAAACTTTTTAAGAACCGTTACAGTGAAAAGCTTTCCCGGCCGGCTCTTGAGTCGCTGGCGATTATCGCTTACAAACAGCCGTTGACTAAAGCTGAGATTGAATCATTGCGTAATGTCAACGTTGATGGAGTGATGAAAAGCCTGTTGGATAAAAATCTAATCCGTATTTGCGGCAGAAAGAAAGTTCCCGGCCGGCCATTTGTTTTCGGTACGACCCGTGAATTCCTCGAGCATTTTGGTTTAAAATCCCTGGCGGATTTGCCAAAAATGGAGGATTTTACGGATTTGGCTGCGCAACACGAGCAGGCAACTGAGGAGATTGAACCGGTTGATCCTAATGACCTGGAGGCTAAAGATGAGTCTGCAAAGATTGCGTAAGAAGATCGATCTGCTGGATAAAAAAATAATTTCTTTATTAAATTTACGTGCCCAAGCCACCAAGGGGATCGGAAGATCAAAATCAAGCATGGTAAATATGTCTATGTGCCGGAGAGGGAGATGCAGGTTTTAAACCGGATCGCCGGCTTAAATCAAGGGCCTCTAAGCGCCGCGGCGCTGGAGGCAATTTACCGGGAGATAATGTCTGCCAGCCTGGCGTTGGAAAAATCATTAAAAATCGCCTATCTGGGCCCGCAAGCAAGTTTTACTAACTTGGCAGCGATTAAAAAATTCGGCTCCCAGGTAAGTTATGTTGCCTGTAACAGTATCTCTGAGGTTTTTGGAGAGGTTGAAAAAGACAGCGCGGATTACGGGGTGGTACCGATTGAGAATTCAATCGAGGGGGCGGTTAGCCATACGCTGGATGTTTTTGTGGATTCGGATTTAAAAATCTGCTCACAGATTATTCTTGAGGTTACGCATAATCTGCTGGCTAATTGTCCTGCAAGCAGGATTCGCTATATTTATTCTAACCCGCAGGTATTCGGCCAATGCCGGATTTGGCTGCAAAAAAATTTGCCCGCAGCCCAATTAATTGATGTATCCAGTACTACCCGCGCGGCGGAATTGGCTAAACAAGAAAGAAACAGCGCCGCAATCGCTTCGCTGCTGGCCTCTAAAGTTTATGGGCTAAAGGTACTCTCAAGCGGCATTCAGGACTGCGCCCACAATAGGACCCGTTTTTTAGTCGTGGGTAAAAACGTAGCTTCTCGCACCGGTAAAGATAAGACCAGCCTATTTTTTTCGGTCAAAGACCGGGTAGGCGCTTTATATGAAATGCTTTTGCCTTTTCGTAAATACGGGGTCAATCTCACTAAGATTGAATCGCGGCCGTCTAAAAGAAAAGCCTGGGAGTACTATTTTTTCGTGGATCTCCTGGGGCATCAGGATGATGCTTTAATTAAGCGCGCCTTGAATGAACTGGAGAAAAAATGCAGTTACTTAAAGATATTAGGTTCATATCCGATTGGAGAGTAATCTAGAGATGAAAGAGTTGGTTCGTAAAAGCGCTCTTAAAGTCAGCCCTTACGTTCCGGGCAAGCCGATTGAAGAGACTAAAAGGCAATTGGGTTTAAAAGAAGTGATCAAGCTGGCTTCTAACGAAAACCCCTTTGGCACTTCGCCGAAGGCGCTAACCGCGATTAAAAATGCACTCTTGAGAATTAACCGCTACCCCGATGCCCAAGGGTATTATTTAAAAAAAAGGCTGGCCAAATTTTTCGGTTTAGCCGCTGAAAATTTTGTGTTGGGTAACGGTTCGGATGAGTTAATCGACGTAATCATTAAAACTTTCGTCGAAGCTGATGAAAATATCGTTACTTCCGAAGGCACTTTCCTGGAATACGGGATTATTGCCCAGATCAATGACCGTAAAATCAGGCTGGCCCCTTTACGTTTTTTTAAATATGACCTGGGAGCAATGCTTAAGCTGGTCGATGAAAAAACCAAACTTATTTTTATCGCTAATCCTAATAATCCCACCGGCACTTACCTGACTAAAGATGAGGTCGCCCAGTTTATTAAAGCTCTGCCTGCCGGTGTAATCGTGGTATTCGATGAAGCCTACCACGCATTTATTGATGTGAATGATTATCCCGATACGTTGGCGTTTTTAAAGAAGAAAAAGAACGTCATTGTTTTAAGGACATTCTCTAAGGCTTACGGTTTGGCGGGTTTACGCCTGGGGTATGCCATTGCTGCTTCCGGATTAACCGCTTACCTGGAGCGGATCAGGCAGCCGTTTAATGTTAACCTCCTGGCGCAGGCCGCCGGGATTGCTGCTTTAGAGGATAAGGATTTTTTAAAAAAAACCCGCCGCTTGACTTTGACCGGGAAAAATTACCTTTATAAGGAACTATCTAATCTGGGGCTGGGAGCTGTACCTTCGATCGCTAATTTTATCCTGGTGGATGTCGGTCTTAGCGGGCAGGAGGTATTTAAGGCCTGCCTTAAATACGGTGTGATTATCCGGGAGATGAGCCAATATGGTTTAGGCAATTTTATCCGGGTGACGATTGGCACGGCCAAAGAAAATCAGAGGTTTATTAAAGTTTTGGGCAAGGTACTCAAGGAGAAGACCGCATGATTATCGTTTTGAAACCCGATGCTACCGCCGAACAGGTTGAGCATATTATCGAAAAAGTAAAAGGTTTAGGGCTTACGCCGCATGTTTCTCAGGGGTCGGAAAGGACGATTATCGGAGTGATTGGCCCGGAGGATGTTTTGCGCGTTACGCCATTAGAGGTCTTTCCGGGAGTTGAAAATGTCATTCCGGTACTTTCGCCGTTTCGCCTGGTTTCCCGGGAGTTTAAAAAAGAAGATTCGGTAATCGAACTTGGTCAAGGGGTAAAAATCGGCGGTAAGGAAGTAGTGGTGATGGCCGGTCCCTGTACCATTGAAAATACCGACAGTTTATTTGAGATTGCCCGGCAGGTTAAGAAAGCCGGAGCAACGGTGCTTAGGGGCGGTGCTTTTAAACCGCGGACCTCTCCTTACAGTTTTCAGGGTTTAGGTAAAGCCGGTTTAGAGATGCTTAAAACCGTAGGCCAGGAGCTGGGGATGGTTACGGTAAGCGAGGTAATGGATTGCCGGGATGTAGCTTTAGTGGCAGGTTTTGTGGATGTTTTACAGATCGGTTGCCGGAATATGCAGAATTTTAATCTTTTAAAAGAAGTGAGCTCTACCAAAAAGCCAGTGCTCCTGAAGCGGGGGATGGCCTCTACGGTTAAGGATATGCTGATGTCGGCGGAATATATACTTAGCGGCGGTAATTTTTCGGTGATTCTCTGTGAGAGGGGGATCCGTACTTTTGAAGATTCAACCCGCAATACTTTGGATATCAGCGCTGTAGCGGTAACTAAACAACTTTCACATCTGCCGATCATTATTGATCCTTCGCATGCGGCGGGAAAATGGGGATGGGTTCCCTCTTTATCGCGCGCTGCAGTAGCCGCGGGGGCTGACGGTTTGATTATTGAGGTGCATAATCACCCGGAAGATGCAGTTTCAGACGGCGCACAATCATTGATTCCGGAAAAATTTTCCGGTTTAATGGACCAGTTAAGGGCAGTAGCTAATGCCGTAGGAAGAATGATTCCATGAAAATCTTCGACAAAGTAGTAATCATCGGTACCGGTTTGATCGGCGGATCAATCGGCTTGAGTTTGAAAAAACACCGTCTGGCTAAGCGGATTGTTGGTTTAAGCCGCCACCGCAAGAATGCCGCATTAGCCAGAAAAATGGGGGCGGTTGATATCGCGGGGGGGTCTTTAGCCCAAGTTAAAGATGCGGATTTAGTGATTTTGTCTACTCCGGTCGATACGATTGTCGATTTTGCTTTGAAAATCTCATCGATGATTAAAAAAGAATGCATTGTTATTGATGTGGGCAGTACCAAGGAATTAATTGTTTCCAGGCTAAGTAAAATTATCCCTAATTTTATCGGTTGCCACCCCTTGGCCGGCTCCGAAAAAAAAGGGGCCAGGAACCTGCAGGAGGATATCTTTACCAAAACAGTCTGCGTTATTACTCCGAACCGGCTGACCAATCAACGCGCTTTGCGTAAAATCAGTTGTTTTTGGGAGAAATTGGGCGCCCGGGTAATTAAACTCTCGCCTGGCGATCATGACCGGGTGTTGGGGTTTACCAGTCATTTACCGCATTTGGCCGCCTGCGCGTTAATTGATTCGGTACCCCATAAGTATTTTGTTTTTAGCGCCACCGGGTTAAAAGATACGACGCGTATTTCTGCCTCGGATGCCGATCTTTGGGCCCAGATATTTCTAAGTAACCGATTGCATTCTCTGCGCGCTTTGGCGGTCTTCCAGGATAAACTCTCCGCATTGAAGCTTGCCTTAGAAAAAAAGCATAAAAAACAACTTATAAAATTGTTGCAGCATGCCCGTGAAAAAAGAGAAAAATTAGGATGATTATCGCGATTGACGGTCCGGCTGGTGCAGGAAAAAGTACGGTAGCTAAAATTTTGGCTAAAAGATTAGGCTTTCTTTATCTGGATACCGGGGCAATGTACCGGGCACTGACTTTTAAAGTTCTAGAGAAGAATATCCAGATTAGCGATGAGCCGGCAATCAGCCGGCTGGCCAATGAAGTTAAAATAGATTTAAGCACTAATTCTGACGGATCATTGTCGGTAATTTTAGACGGGGTAGATGTTTCTTTGGCCATCCGCCAGCCGCGGATTACTCAAGTCGTTTCGGATATCGCCAAAATTCAAAAGGTGCGCACGGTATTGGTGCAATTGCAAAGAGAACTTGGTTTAAAAGGTAATTGTGTCTTGGATGGCCGGGATATCGGCACGGTAGTTTTTCCCGATGCCCAAATCAAATTCTATATTGACGCTTCTGCTGAGGAGAGAGTAAGCCGCCGCTATAAAGAGTTATTTGGGTTAGGCCAGCAAATTGCCCCGGAGGATGTAGCCAGGGATCTGTCCAACCGGGATAAAATCGATTCTACGCGCCAAGCTTCTCCTTTACGTAAGGCCGATGATGCGATTTATATTGATACTACGGAACTTTCGATCGAGCAGGTAGTGCAAAAGATGCTGGACTATTGTCAATAAATGGATAAAACGGTTTTAAGGAATTTTTCGATTATTGCGCATATCGACCACGGCAAATCTACTTTAGCTGACCGGATACTGGAGATTACCGGAGCGGTTGACCGCCGGCACAAAGGGGATCAGCTTTTGGATGATATGGAACTGGAAAAGGAACGCGGGATTACGATTAAGGCTTCCATGGTCAGGCTGAATTATTTTTCCAAGAAATTTAACCGGGAATATATCCTCAACCTGATCGATACCCCGGGCCACGTGGATTTTACTTACGAAGTTTCTAAATCCCTGGCTGCCTGCGAGGGGGCGGTATTGGTGGTTGATGCCGGCCAGGGGATCGAAGCGCAGACGGTGGCTAATTATTATTTGGCTTTAGAGAATAATCTGCAGGTGATCCCGGTATTAAATAAAGTTGATTTAATCTCTGCCGATGTTCCCCGGGTTAAAGCCCAGGTGGAGACGGTCCTGGGTTTTAAAGAAAATGAGATTATTTTAGCTTCGGCTAAAGAAGGGCAGGGAGTGGTTGAGATTTTAGACCGGATCGTGGAAATCATACCTGCTCCCACAGGGCAAGAGCAAAATCCTTTAAAAGCCTTGATTTTTGATTGTCGTTTTGATGCTTTTAAAGGGGTAGTGGTTTTTGTTAAAGTTATCGACGGGCAGATTACGCCTAAGACCCAGCTGAAGATGTTTCACGCCGGTAAAATCTATAAAATCGAAGAGTTGGGAGTCTTTAAAAATTTAAAATATGAGCCGGTAGACAGTTTAACTTGCGGGGAAGTAGGTTATTTTACCGCGAATATGCGCGATCCGCGGGACGTAGTTATCGGGGATACGATCACCGACCCTAAAAATCCATGCCTTGCGGCTTTACCGGGATACCGGCAGGTCAAACCGTTGGTTTTTTGCGGGATCTATCCGGTCAACCCGGCAGATTTTCCGCAGTTACGCGATGCGATGGATAAATTGAAATTGTCCGATGCTTCTTTTGTTTTTGAGCCGGAAAATTCCCAGTCATTCGGTACGGGTTTTCGCTGCGGTTTTTTAGGGCTTTTGCATATGGAGATTGTTCAAGAGAGGCTGGAGCGGGAGTATAATCTCAATCTTATTTTGACGGTACCCAATGTGGTTTACCGGGTGCGGACCAGGGCGAATGAACTTTTGGAGGTGGATACTCCGATGAAACTGCCTAATATCGCGGATATTCAGGAGGCGCAGGAGCCGTTTGCCAGCCTTTTGATGATCGTGCCGGTTGACTCGATTGAAGCGGTCTGCGATTTTACCAAATCCCGCAGAGGGGTATTTGTGTCTAATGAGTACTTAGGCGAGGACAGGGTAAAAGTGGTTTTTTCCGTACCCCTCTCTGAAATCATTGTAGATTTCTATGACCGGATGAAATCGATCACCCGGGGATACGGCTCCATGGATTACGAAGTTAAGGAGTATTTACCGACAAGATTGGTGAAGTTGGACATTTTGCTGAACGGCCAGATTTGCGATGCTTTTTCTTCGTTAATGTTTAAGGAAAAAGCTACCAGCCGCGCGCATTTGTTAGTTTCCAAGCTGAAAGAACTGATCCCCCGGCAGCTTTTCGAGGTGACCATCCAGGCGGCAATCGGCACTCAGATCTTGGCTTCGGAGCGGGTGCGTTCGGTAGGTAAAAATGCCACCAGTAAATGTTCCGGAGGAGACATCACCCGTAAACGTAAGCTTTGGGAAACACAAAAGAAGGGCAAGAAGCGGTTGAAGCAATTCGGTAAGGTTGAGATACCGCAAGAGGCATTTTTGGAGGTATTAAAAATATGAGTTTAAAGAAAAAATCCGTCATCCGTGATTGGACAGAATCGATAATTATTGCCTTTCTTTTGGCTATGGTCATCCGGGCTTTTTTGGTCCAGGCCTTCCGGATACCCACCGGGAGCATGCGCATGACCTTAATTGAAGGTGACCTGATTTTAGTCAATAAGCTTATTTACGGAGCCAAGGTGCCGTTTACTAAATGGCGGCTTCCGGCTTGGGATGTTCCTAAAAGAGGGGATGTGATTGTTTTTATTTTTCCCGAAGACAAAAGTAAGGATTATATTAAGAGGCTGGTGGGGCTTCCCGGCGATCTGGTAGAAATTAAAGGAGGCTCAATCTATATTAACGATCAACCGGCCCCGGAGCCGATTTTTAACCAGATTTATTATTATAACCGCGGTGAATTTGCCCTGGCGGGTGAGAAGCTGGTGGTGCCTGCAGATAGTTACTTTGTGCTGGGAGATAATTCCGCATCTTCAAAAGACAGCCGTTATTGGGGATTTGTACCTAAGGATAATTTACTGGGTAAGGCGATGATTGTTTATTGGCCGCCCAATCGGATTAAGGCGATTAAATAGCCTGAAACTATGATATGAATATCGCAAATAAAATTTCCACTTTCCGGATCTTAAGCGTACCTTTTTTTATCGCCGCCCTGGTCTATTATGAACCGGGTAAAGAATACTTGAGGTATTTTGCGCTGGGGATATTCATTCTCGGCGCGATCTCCGACGGATTGGATGGCTATATCGCCCGTAAAGGCAAAATGCAGTCTCATGCCGGGTTAATTTTAGACCCCTTAGGCGATAAGTTGTTATTGATGAGTGCTTTTATATTTCTTTCTCCTTTTTGCCGTTTAAAGCTGACTTTTCCGCTTTGGGTGAGCTTTATCGTTGTTTCGCGCGACTTAATCCTGATTCTGGGAGCCGTGGTAATCTATATGGTGAAGCAGAATTTGGATGTGCATCCGACTAAATGGGGTAAGCTGACGACTACCTTCCAAATGCTTGCGGTGATCTGTGTTTTATCGCAATTTCATTTATTGGCGGTATTGACTTGGTGGCCGGCATTGATTTTTACGGTTATTTCGGGTTTTGATTATGTTAAGAGAGGTTTTAAGGTGCTTTATGCTATCGACAATCATCGCCTTATTAATTAGCTATTTAATCGGTTCGATACCTACCGCTTATCTTTTCGTTAAGTTCTTTAAAGGTGTCGATATCCGCAGCGTTGGCTCCGGTAATGTGGGGGCGACGAATGCCTTGCGCGCTTTGGGAAAAAAAGCCGGTTTTACCGTTCTGTTTTTGGATATCCTGAAGGGGTTTATCAGCGTTGTCTTTTTGGGTGATTTTTTCGCGAATCAACCGCATTTATTGCCGCTGCAGAATTTACGGATAATCATGGGGCTGGCCTGTATTTGCGGACATATCTGGACCGTATTCTTACGCTTTAAGGGGGGCAAGGGCATTGCAACCAGTTTTGGGGTACTTTTAGGATTAGCTTTTAAGATTGAAGGTTTGAACTGGGTGGTCGGCTTATTGATCCTGCTCTGGTTGATGGTATTTTTAGTTACCCGGATTGTTTCCTTGGCTTCGATTTTGTGTGCCATCGGGTTGCCGGTTTTTTCTCTGATCTTTAAGCTTCCCGCATTTTTTATCTGCCTAAGTATCTTGCTTTGTTGCTTTGTCCTCTGGCGCCATAAATCTAATCTATCCAGAATCCTCAAAGGGCAAGAGCCGCGCTTGTATTTTAGAAAATCCGTATCTTAATTTTCTTTTGATTTAAGTTGATGCCGTTACTACTAGCACCCGGTGTCTACTGGATCGGCCGACGCTTAATGGTATTGCGTCGCCGTGGCCTTCTAGCCTATACACTGGTGTGCGCCTCTGCTCCAGTGTTCTGCCCTGATCGCTCCGCCCGACGCCTATTTAATTTGCGTCGGCGCCTCCCCGCGCGAATGCACCCGGCGCTTAGCGGATTTGCGCCATGTACCCCGCCGAAATTGAACGGCGGGTACGCCGCCTCCTGCGGCGTGCGCCTCTGCGCTAGGGAAACGCTTTCTTTTTACGTTGAAATCCTATTGAATTGCCTTTTTTTTGCCTGCATACTTTAGTTGAAATCAATTAACTGCCGGAAACGGTTCATTCGACTAAACTTGAAGCATAAGGCAAAAATGAGAGATCTCTTATTTAAAAATCTGACATCTCCTTCCCGAGGCAGAAAAATTATCGCTAGCTCCGAAGTAGCAGATAAGGAAGGGGTGCATAGCGTAGTCCGCCGGCATTTTTCCTATATTGTTAAGCCGGTGTTGGCCCCGCAGGTTGTTAAACCCCAACCCTATTTATATGTTTTAAAGGAGAGGAATACCAAGCTTAAGCGGGAACATTTTTTCTGCAAGGTGAAAGGGAGCGTTTTGGCGGTTAACCAGGGTAATTTCTACCTGATCTTGTTTGTCCATACTTTAAGCGTTGATCTTACGGCTTCGGTTAAATTAGGGCAAATTGCCGGTTAGTTTGAATATAAATATTTATTGCCAGGCTTATTTTCGAGCCTGGCTTTTTAATCGGCCGGCTTAAAGCTGCTTAATCGAGATAGACATCAATCTTTTTAATTTGGCGCGACCTGACAGCCTGCGCATAAAGAGAGGGGATTACTGCGGAATTAAAAACTATAGGTGTATTATTCTCCCAGAGGATAATTTTTTTGATGGTTGCTTGCGCGGTTTTGCCGGAGTAGGTATTTTTTCTTTTGGGATTATGGTAAGTAACTCTAATTTGGCTGAGAAAATTAAACGCGTATTCTCCCTGTTTATCGAATAACCAGCCGGCCAGGATTGGTTTAAAAGTTAAATATAATTGTCCGGTTTTGTCCAGCCAGAAGGGGTTTAATCCTGCATTCATTACCAGCCAGATATGCAGAAATTCTGCGGTTGAACCCGAAAGCCTGGCGACAAATCCGTTTCCGTGTAAGCGTTGATCCGGAAAAGCGCTGCTTACCAAAAATGATGAATTCTCCAGGATGCTGCGTCCGTAAGTTTGCGGATTAAGGAAAGGGACCAGGACATTTTTAAATTCCGCATAGAACTCTTCAGCCAGGTCATTCTTCAGGAGTTCAAGAATATACTTATACTCCATGTGCAGCCAAATCGATTCATTCTCCAGCCATCCGGGGGCAAAAACCCGGCAACGCCCGATTTCTTCCGGCATACTTTTTAATGATTCGGTAACTTTATACATTTTAAGCTGACGGTCGAAAAGAGGGCTTTTTTTAGTTGCCCGATGTAAAGCCAAAGCCGCTTGGGAATTTTTTAATAGCCTTAAGGCGTGCATTTGGCCTTCCAGAAATAAGGGGGCGCAGCGTTGTTTAAATTTCTTGGGACGGATAAAATGATCCCTGATGATATCGTATTCGGTAACTTCGTTAATGAAGTATGAATGATAGAGGCCGCGGTTTTGGTCAAAAGCCTGGTTAATCCCGCGGTCAACTTTTAAGAGCGCGGCATTCAGGAAGTCCAGCAGCGTAGTGGTGGATAAATCAGTTAGCGCGCCGGAAAATCCCAGGCGGGTAAGTTGGCGGTAGTTTTCTTTGAGGGTATTGCTTTTGTCCCAGTAGGCAAAAGGTTCCTCGGCCATCAAGCAGAAGAGTTGCTCGATCAAGCTGGCAATTTCTTCAGGCAGTTCCAGGTTTTTTGCCGGGCAGTCCTCCAAAACATTTTTAATCATCAGCAGCAGGCGTTTCAATTCGAAGGTTTCGCAGGTGGATGAGCCAAAGAGAGCCGGTAAGCCGTTGAGTGAATCAAACCAGTTAGGCTTGTTGGCTTCCATCTCAATGCCAACGCCAAAGGGATCTAAAGAAGCTAGTTTTACGGCCGCCAGGCAAAACAGCTTAGTCATCAGGGTGGTATAGAAAATTTCGCCTTCGCCGTGGTTAATTCTGGAGGCATGCGGGTTAACCGGCCGTTTACGCAAAAGTTCTTTTTTTGCGCCGTCTAAGAGAAGCGAGTGCAGCTGGCGGGGTTGGCCGTTATAAAGTACATATTTTTCGGATCGCGGCCTGACCGTTTCGGTATTATCGAAGAAAGTAAAAACTCTTTTACCCAAAAAAAGTTCTTTGGTTTTTTCCGGATAAAGGGCTAAGTACCTGTCGATTAAATCGAGATTGTAGGTCCAATGATCGGTCCAGAATCCTTCCCCGTGATCAGCCTCCTGAATCTTTTGGGCGCTGGAAAGCACCAGATCTAAAAAATTATCATAGGAGCTGTTCAGGGAGATTTTGTTTTCTTCGATAAAAAAGATCAACTCTCCCGGGCTAAAGGGTTTTTTCAGAAAGGGAGTTAATTTATCGATAGCGGACTCTTTGGCCACCTGGGCCAGGAGCTTTTGTAAATTTAAATTCTCCCGGATTAAGAAGCTTTCCGGTTTTACCACCAAGGGGTTAAAACCGTCGGTTTGGATTAAATTCATGAAAAAGATAATATTTTCATCGAGGATCTGCGGGTTAAACCAGGTATCGTTGCGGCGGTTCTGGTTAGTGTCCCGGTAGTTTCCGTTGCCTTGCGATAAGTAGGTGGGCTGCAGCTGGAATTTGTTGTAATCTCTTTCCAGGTCTCCGTGTTTACGGGAATACAGATAGAAAACCGCACCGGATTTAAAAACTTCCGGATAACCTCCCCGCATGATATTATCCAGGTAAGTTTGTCCGCAGTAAAGGTCAAACTCTACGCTTGAGCTTTTAGTCAGGATATCGTTCTTTAGTGTTTCGGCGAGTTCACGATTTTGACGCCTCTTATCTTCAAGGTAACCGGGAAGGATGATCTTTTTGACTGAATCATCGAGAGTTTTGGTATTGCGGGCAGTTCCGGTTACCGCATAAAAGGTGGCAGTCTGTCCGGGTTTTAATTTTAAGTCCAGTAAAAGCAGGGCGCTGGGGGTTTTGCTTCGGGTCAGTTGTTCGGCCGGGTAAGAAAACTTATCTTTGGCTAAAAATTCGGCCGGGTAAGAGATATCCGTAACCGGTCCGAAAACCGCCTGCGGATCAACGATCGGTTTAAGCAGCTTAGCTTTTTTATCCTTAAACTGCAAGCCAAGATAAAAGTTACCCGGTTCGATGTGCACTACTTCGGGCCGGTCGGCCGGATCGACTTCTAACTTATAAAAAGGTACGTTGTTTTGCAGGTTATCGATCTTCATCCAGGCTTCGATCGTCCGCCCGAGTTTTTTGAGAAAGAAATTATTGGTGCCAAAAGGTACAATCTGAGGCAGGCCGTCAATCAGCTGCAGCGAGCGCTCTTTTTTTCCGGTATTTTCCAGAACTACTCTGCGGACCAGGCCGGCGTAGGTGTCGTTAGGTATATTAAAATACCGGATTTGAGTTTTTAAGCCCAAAGTTTTGTTTTCTTCTTCCAGGGTTAATTCGCTTGAGCCGATTTTTAGAAAATTAACGGTTTGATATTTTAAATTATGATAACCGTTATGGAAGGGCTCATAGTAAACCGGGTCGTTTTTGCCGTTAATAATTTTAATAAAAGTCCTAAAACCGAAGTTGCCGATCAGTTGCCAGGCTTTGTTCGCCGGGAAGAATTCCAGGATCGCGTGGTCTTTATCTTTGGTCCCGAAGCTGCAGATACATTGGCCGCGGTTGACGTAAAATACCCACATCGGTATACCGTATTTACCGGCGATGCCGGGGAAAAAGTTAGCGAAAGGCTTGGCGTAATTGTAATTTTGAATTACAAACTCGCCATCTGGGCTTAAGAAATATTTTGGGCGGTCATTTGCGGTTTTGTTTTTCATTTTTATCCGGGAAGTTAATTATTTGTATTTTACACACTTTTTTCGATTTGTCAACCCATAGCTGCAAGCGGTTTTTAGCGCCCGATGTTGACTTTTTTGCTTAAAGATGATAATATAGTGCAATTTGGGAGGAGCAATGACTATTGATCAGCAAACCATTAAGCATCTGGCGCATTTAGCGCGTATCGAACTGCAGGAAAAAGAGTTAGAGAAACTTTCCGGCGAGCTTTACGCGATATTAAATTTTATAGATAAGCTCAATAAGCTTAATGTTGAGCAGGTTAAACCGGCCAGTCATATTCTACCTATCAGTAATGTGTTGCGGGATGATGATCCGCGTATTTCTTTATCTACCCCAAAGGCCCTGGAAAACGCCCCGAGCAAAAAAGGTGATTTTTTCACGGTGCCTAAAATAATCGAATAATTATGGAATTAAACCAATTTACCGCCCACGAATTATTAAATCAGCTTAAAAGCCATAAAATTTCTGTGCAACAGGTATGGGATTGCCTTGCTGAGCGCATCCAGAAGTTTGATCCTAAGGTTAAAGCGTATGTTAGAGTGCAGGGTGCGCCGGAATTAAAATGTGACAGCGCTTCAGCAGGCCCTTTAAGCGGCGTGCCGGTGACGATCAAGGATAATATTTGCACACAAGGGCTGCCCACCGAATGTTGTTCTAAGATTCTGGAAAATTTTCGTCCGCCATATGATGCTACCGTAATTAAGAAGTTAAAAGCAAAGGGACTTTCGATTTTACCGATTAAAGCTAATATGGATGAATTTGCTTTCGGCTCATCTACCGAAAATTCCCATTTTGGCGCGACGCGTAACCCTTGGAATTTGGATTGTGTACCCGGCGGTTCATCCGGCGGCAGCGCTGCGGCGGTCTCAAGCGATGAAGCGATCTGGGCCTTAGGCAGCGATACCGGTGGTTCTATCCGTCAGCCGGCTTCTTTTTGCGGGGTAGTGGGATTAAAGCCGACTTATGGCCGGGTCTCGCGTTTCGGATTGATCGCTTTTGCCTCCAGCCTTGATCAGATCGGCCCGCTGACTAAAGATGTCGAGGATGCGGCGATTTTGACCGGGATGATCTGTGGCTATGACCCGCTTGATTCTACTTCCGTTAATCAACCTGTCCCGGATTATCAAGCTTCATTGGGGTTGGATATCAAGGGATTAAAAATAGGGATACCTAAAGAATACTTTGTATCCGGGATAGATCCCGAGGTAAAAGCGGTTATTGAAGCCGCGATTGAGAAGCTTAAAAATCTGGGGGCATCAACTCACCAGGTAGCTTTGCCGCATACGGATTATGCGGTGCCGGTTTATTACATTATCGCCACTGCCGAAGCCAGTTCAAACCTGGCCAGGTTTGACGGGGTTCAATATGGATACCGCGCTCCTTCCAACAACCTGATTGAAATGTATAAATTAACCCGCGCGCAGGGGTTTGGGCAGGAGGCCAAAAGGCGGATTATTCTGGGGACATTTGTGTTATCGCATGGCTATTACGATGCCTATTATTTGCGGGCTTTAAAGGTACGGACACTGATTAAACAGGATTTCGACCATGTTTTCGGAGAGTTTGATTGCATGGTTGCCCCGACATCTCCTACCGGTGCTTTTAAAATCGGTGAGCGGACTACGGATCCTTTAAAAATGTACCTCTCGGATATCTATACTATTTCCGTTAACCTTGCCGGTATCCCGGCGATTTCGATTCCCTGCGGATTTACCAGGCAAGGTTTGCCGGTAGGTTTGCAAATTATGGCTAAGCCATTTAATGAAGAGATGCTATTCAGGGTAGCTCATGCTTTTGAGCGCAATACCGATTGGCATAAACTTAAGCCTAAACTATAATTCCGCTCCTTCTAGGAGGTTCTCTATGAAATACCAGACCGTAATCGGATTAGAGGTCCATTTGCAATTAAATACCAGGACTAAGGCTTTTTGCGGTTGTTCTACGGATTTCGGTAATCCGCCTAATTCTAATGTTTGTCCGGTTTGCCTGGGGTTTCCGGGTTCTTTGCCGGTCTATAACCGGCAGGCGCTCAATTTTGCGATTAAATTAGCCTTGGCTTTTAACTGCCAGATTCAGGAGCACACTAAATTTGACCGCAAAAATTACTTTTATCCGGATTTACCGAAAAATTACCAGATTTCACAGTTTGATTTACCGCTTTCCCGCCATGGCTACCTTGACATTTTGGTTGATGAAAAGCCTAAGCGTATCGGGATTACCCGGGTACATTTAGAGGAGGATGCCGGAAAGCTGATTCATGAAGAAACAGTGAGCCTGGTTGATTTTAACCGCACAGGCATTCCCTTGCTTGAAATTGTCAGCGAGCCGGATTTAAACAGCCCGCAGGAGGCTTTCGATTACCTGACCAGCCTTAAAAGTATTATCGGATATTTGGATGTATCGGATTGCGATATGGAGAAAGGCTCATTGCGTTGCGATGCCAATATTTCTTTACGCCCCCAAGGATCCCTTGAGCTGGGTGTGAAAACCGAATTAAAAAATATGAATTCGTTTAAAGGGGTTAAAGATGCTTTAACCTATGAAGTGGAGCGCCAAACCAAGCTTTTGGAATCAGGGGAGAAAATGAACCAGGAGACCAGGCTCTGGGATGAGCAAAATGGAGTTACCGCCCCCATGCGGACTAAAGAAGGGTCTAAGGACTATCGCTATTTTCCGGATCCGGACTTAACGGTCTTTATTATTGAGAACTCTTTGGTTGCCGAAGTAAAAGCCGCATTACCGGAGTTGCCGCAGGAAAAAATGCGCCGGTTTATGCAAACCTACGGGTTAACCGAATATGATGCCAAGATTTTGGTGAGTACTAAAAAAAACGCTGAATTTGCCGAAAGTTGTATCCGGCAGTTTCCGGGCCAAGACAAAAAAGAAATGGCCAACTGGCTTATCGGGCCGCTTACCGCCGAGGCTAATGCACGTAAATGCAGCTTGGCAGAATTGCCTT
>JBFZAU010000132.1:0-2806 GCA_041308825.1 Candidatus Omnitrophota bacterium | reverse complement strand
AAAATATTCCTGAGGGCTTTGCAGTGTCTGTATCTCTTCGCAGGGAGAGAATACCTCGATTTAAAAGTTTCTGGTATGGGCAACTCTCAGCAATAGTTGAGCCTATCGCAGCTGTTTTAGGGGTAGCGGCAGTTTTATGGGTGCGCCCTTTATTACCTTATGCATTAGGTTTTGCTGCTGGTGCCATGATATTTGTCGTGATTGAAGAAGTTATTCCGGAATCACAGCGGAATGGCCACACGGATTTGGCTACGGCAGGAACGATATTAGGTTTCTTGGCTATGATGATCCTTGATGTGGCGTTTAGTTAGAAGCAGGCAAAATAATGAGTAAAGTTAAGAATGTCGGAGAAGTGTATAAGTGCGATATTTGCGGTAATGTGGCAGAGATTAAAGAGGTTGGTGGCGGAGAATTGGTCTGTTGCCAGAAGGCGATGGTAGAGATTAGTGGTTCACTAACAAAAGAAAAGGAGGAAAATTTATGAAAGGATTTAAAACGAATATCGAAAAAGATACTTTAGAAAACAGTAAGTTCCGCAAAGTATTATACACAGGAGTTCACAGCCAATTGGTGTTGATGAGCCTGCGCCCAAAAGAAGAAATTGGCATGGAAACACACGCGGAAAATGATCAATTCTTCCGCTTTGAGGAAGGCCTTGGCAAAGTAATTATTGACGGAAACGTTTATGAAGTCGGCGATGGCGTAGCGATAGTTGTGCCAGCCGGAGCCAAGCATAATATTATCAATATATCAGATTCAAAAGAATTAAAACTCTATACCATCTATTCTCCAGCACATCACAAAGACGGCATAGTCCGGGAAACCAAGGAAGAAGCCGAAGCTAACGACGAAGAGTTTGACGGTAAAACTACAGAATAGCAGTGACTTAAGATTCTGCTGATTTATAGTTATTATCGTAGTAATCTCGATCTGCGAAGATTATAAGAAAAAATAAATAAATTCTTGTGCCAAAAATGTGTCTACTCAATGTAGAAACATCCCTTAACAAACCTAAACTAAACACCCGGACAGCTTAATTTCTTAACAATAAAAGACTTATATCATAATGCATTTCGGCACTTAAATTTATATAGCGGTGTCAAAATCTGTTGCTTTTTAAAAAATCAAAGTTATAATATTTATTTAGGGTCTGGGATATTTTTATTCCCGGAGGTTAAATAAATAGGTGGTCGGGCCGCCATCTTACGATTATATGTAAGCTGGCGGTTTTTGTTTTAGGAGAGAGATTCAAATGAGAAGAGTTCTTTTATTTATTCTGCCAATTTTAATCATTATTGCTATCGCATTCACTATCTTTGGTATCTTGCAGGTCCGCTCCGAAGAAGAAAAGCTGATGGATGATTTAAAAAGAAAAGCCAGGACAGTCGCAGAAAGCGTGGAATTATCGGCAAGATACGTACTTATCAATAATGATCTAAAATCAGCCAGGCGATTAGTAGAGAGTTTTCAAAAGAGAGAAAGGATGCAGGGCTGTGTAATCTATAATAAAGAAAGAGAAATCTTAGCCATTACCGAACGGATCTTTGAATGGGGCCAAAAAGACAAGCCATATCTTAAGGAGGTTTTGGATAGTAAAAATATCCGCGGAGCAATCGAGAAATTCGGGGATTATTCCGTATACAGCTATACCTTACCGGTCTTAGACGATGACAATAATATATTGGGCGCAGTAGAGGTTATCTATGATACATCTTATTTATTTACTACTTTAGCTGATTTATGGAGGCGGATAAGTATAACCTTGATAACTTTAATTGTGCTTATAGCGATAGTGGCTTTATTAATCCAAAGGCAGATTTTTATTCTTCCGGTGCGTCGGTTGACCCAATGGTTCACTCATTTTCAAAAAGGAGAAACCGAAAAGTTAAAACCCTTTGCAGAAAAGGGCGAGTTTGGCAAGCTGATAAGTGAGGTCGAGCAGGTTGCCTTGGGATTAAGAGTCGCGCGCAAGGTTGTTACCGAAGAGGCGCATGTCCGGATTAAGAAAGAGGAATTATGGACAGAGAATAAATTAAGGGATCTTATACATACTAAATTAGGAGAGAATGCTCTTTTTGTGGTTTCAAACCGAGAGCCTTATATGCACGTTATAGATGACATAACTGGTATGCCTAAATGCATTCGGCCGGCAAGTGGCGTGGTTACTGCCATAGACCCGATAATGCGCGCTTGCGGCGGAACTTGGATTGCACACGGCAGCGCCGATGCAGATAAAAGGTTTGTTAACTCTAAGGATAAGCTAGGAGTGCCACCAGAAGACAACCGCTATATTCTAAAGCGGGTATGGCTTAGTAAAGAAGAAGAGGATGGCTATTACTATGGTTTTGCTAATGAAGGATTATGGCCGCTTTGCCATGTTACGCATACCCGACCGATATTCAGGCAAACCGATTGGCAAATGTATAAGAAAGTTAATCAGAAATTTGCCGATAGCATCTTAGAAGAGCTTCCAGCAAAAAATCCGTTTATTTTTATCCAGGACTATCACTTTACCCTGCTTGCCAAGATGATTAAAGAAAAAAGGCCGGATGCGACAGTAGCTTTATTCTGGCATATCCCCTGGCCTAATCCGGAAGTTTTCGCAATTTGTCCGTATCAACAGGAAATTCTTGAGGGGATGTTAGCTTGCGATTTAATTGGGTTCCATGTGCAAGTCCATTGCAATAACTTTTTAGATACTGCCAACAGGTTAGTTGAATGCCGCGTGGATACAGAAAAGTTTAGTGTAATCAGGGCAAATAAGGAGACGTTTATTAGGGCTTTTCCAATTAGATCGGAAGAGCAC
>JBFZAU010000131.1:0-5868 GCA_041308825.1 Candidatus Omnitrophota bacterium | reverse complement strand
TATCGTCTAAAAATCGACTCCGCCTCGTTAAATTTTTGACGCGACAGGTATAGTGAGCCTAAGTCATGATAGGCTTGAATGTAATCGGTCTTTAGATCTACGGCTTTTTTATATACTTCTTCCGCCTTGTCTTCATCTCCCATCCTAAGATATGCGGTTCCAAGGTTATGATAAATTTTTGTCTCGCGCGGATTAATCTCCAGCGCTTTATTAAAATATAGAAATGCATTCTGGTGCTGACCTAGATATGAATAGGCTAAGCCGGCTCCATTATAAGCATCAGCATCATCCGGATCCAGCTGCGCGGCCTGAAGGAAGTAAGATACTGCTTCTTTAAATAAGCTCCTATAATAGCTACTGTATCCCAGACAAATATAAGCCCGCGGATTATTAGGATCCAACTCGATTGCTCTCGCTAAATACTCCTCCGCTTTACTATAATCCAACATCGCCACATACGCGCAACCCGCATCGCATAAGGAGACTGCCTTCCAAGGCTTAAGTTGACATGCTTTCAAAAAATAATCAAGCGCCTCGCTATACTTTTCCTGCCCATAATAGATGCTGCCTAGGTTCATATAGGCGTTTTCATAACTTGGATCCAATTGAATCGTTTTTTCATAACATAATATAGCCTGCTTCTCGTCACCTATATTTTCATTAGCAATCCCCAGGTTATAATAAGCAATCGCATATCCAGAGTCCATCTCTAACGCCTTATTACAATCAAATATAGCCCGTCGTGGTTCTCCCTTCATTAACAGCGCTGCTGCTCTTACGTTATATGATCTTGGATAATTGGGATTTATAGCTACGGCGTTATTTATAAACTCGACTACTTTATCATAATTCCCTTCCGAGAGGTATCGTAAACTAATGAATAGATTTTTTACATATTCATCTTTTATCTTCCCGGATTTTAAATCATTTAGAACTTTTAACGAACTAATAGTTTCGTGATCATGCGCGTCAAGAGATATTACTCTGTCAAAATATCCCCGCGATTCTTCAAAATTTCCCTCAATTCCGGAAATTAAGCCTTTAAAAAAATAAAAGCTGATTGCAGTACTACGAAGACGAACCAGGGCCGCCTCAGCGAATTTAAGCCTTTTTGAATCTTTAATTTTTTCAAATAGCTGCTTTGCCATTTGCATATTCTCTATTGATTTATCAAAATCTTCCATAGCAGAACTGACTAGCGCAAGTGACAAATATGACTCGGGTAGATCCGGGTTGATTCCTAACGATTTACGAAAAAGGTTTGCGGCTTTTTCGGGTTGGCGCAACATAAGGTGCGCGTTTCCTAAATCCATGTACACTTCCGCGTTCTGAGGGCAAATTTCTGCGGCTTTCTGAAAATATACAACTGCTCTTTCTACCTGCCCTAAGCTACTATAGGCCCAGCCTAGCAACGTATACGCCTTACCGTACGATGGCTTAGCATTAGTTATTTTTTGCAATTCAGCAACGGACTTTTCAAATTTATTGTCGCAGTAATTAAGCAGCGCCTTAAAGATAGCCTTCGCATCAGCCACGGACAGCTTTGCCTCGTCTAAATCTCCAACAAATTCCGCGGCCATTTTAGTAAACCGATCCGCCCTATCAACCTCTAAGGCTTTATTAAACCCCGCTTTTGCGTCCTGAAATTTTCCGTCCGCGGCATATTGCAGCGCCCTTCTTAATTCAACGGAATATTGAGTTTGGCTATCTATGGCATTAGTATCGATTCCGGCGCACACTATTAACCCTGGGGATAAAATAGTAAAAATAAATGTCCCGACGATTAGTAGCTTCCGGTTAAACATCTACATTGCTCCCCTATTTATAGATACATAGAAACCTGTATTAGAAGCGCATAAAGAATTGTTTCCTAACCTGTTGGCAATTATGAGTATCAATAAAACGTCTTGTTACTTATTTAGTTATTTACTTCGTCTTATTTACTTATTTACATGGCTGCCAATCCTCCTTTTAAGGCCGTATTATACACCAAATTTTATCTTATTTCGGCCTAAAAAGTGGTCCGGTTTTTCCCGAGCATTATAGGCTGGGTCTCTATTGTAGACCTAATAATCATCTATCTTTATATGCAACCTATCACCCCGAGTCAATACCCCTTCTTGAACTATTTTAACTCTTATAACGGGGATGAATTTTTCAATAATGACACAGGAGATTAGGAGCATAATAATAATCATTATTATTTTCTTAACATCTTCCTTGCCCCAGTTTAATGATTTTAGATATTTAATCGGATTAAACATCGTGCTGCCCCTTTCCTAAACAACGCGAATCTTCAGGACCGTTTCCTTCTATCCCCTTCGCTCTGAATCAGTTACACAGGAACGCGGGGGCTATCAACAACTATTATATTTTTCTATCCTTGGAAGAATTCTGGGGACACATTACTTAATTCTAATAGATAAGTATTGTGTCCCCGGAATTTTGCCCGGAATTTTGTCCTTACTATTTACTGTGATCAATCAACACTGATGATGGCGGTATGTTATCTCCGACGCGAATGCTATATCGAATATTCGCAGGCAAATCATTTAAAGACACGCCTTCAAATTTAACTGGAATTCCTGTAAGAATATTCGTTGCTTCCACATCATATTTGCCGTGCTCATCCGGTCGTGATTTAATATTCGTGTATATGTCGCTCGAGTATCTTTGATTAATAAACGGAAGCACAGGAGCTAATAAACCAGCTCGATAATCCCCATTAGTAAAAAAGGCCAATATCATGCCCGAAATAACACCAATTAACGCACCCTGAACAATGGTATCCAACCTAATCGTTTTTACCCACCGCAACACTATAAGAACCACAACAAGAAGAAGAACTCCAAACCATGGGATATTTTTTTTCACAATAGAGACTATCATGAGTGTGAAAAATATAAATGTTAATATTGCACAAACTGCATTTCTAGACTTAGCCCACCAAAGTTTACACGCTGAAATGATCTTCCAAGTCATGATCCATCCTATCTAGAGGAATTCCTGGAACACATTACTTAATTCTAATAGATGAGTATTGTGTCCTCGGAATCTCCTCGGAATTTCTTAGGTTTTTAAAATAATGAATCAATATACCTATTTATAGGGTTTCTTAATAAATCTTCGGGGACCCCATCACTGAGCGCGGCATTACTTTTCCCTTTAATGATAACTGAATCCAATAGGTCCGCAGAAGATGTTTCGTAAATATTGACTTTTACTTCTACTCTATCGGGCATTGATGACACCACGGTAGCACGGTTTTCCCAATGGAGTATTTGAGGAGAAATAATATATTGATACCCCTTAGCTCTTGCTTTATTCAATCCAATTTCTAATGTTTCGGCGTTATCGGACATTTCAACCTGATACATATGTCTTGAGAACGCAGCAGATATAAAAAGGGCGATTGTTCTGCCTGAATTTTGATAAATAACTTCTCCATGGCTCCCATTTTCTGGGATAAGCACATATATTGAACTTTCGGTTTTAAGCTTATCTATAAGCGGTTCTTTTGCTAACCGAATCTGTTGGACAGACGCACAGCCAGTCGCCAGCAACGCTATGACGAATACATATATCAGTTTCTTCAATCCCGCCTCCTTCCTTGATAGTGGAATTTCCCGGAATTTTCCTAGAAACGCCCCTATTTATGTCTATTTTTGCGGGACCACGGAGAACAGAAAAACCAGACGCGTCCCCTATGCTTTATATCCTCTTAAAACAAGTGACTTATATTTGACAAAAACAAGAACTGACCAAAGTAGGGCTGGAGAGTATGCAACTAATGCTATACCCCACGCATAATGATAATTACTTGATACCCAGGCCGCGACCACCACTAACAAGAAAAGCACCCAAATGCAAGCCAATATTAAAATGCAAATGCGCACGAATCGACTGCTTGATTTGAATAAAGCTATATTTAAAAAGAAGTTAAGCGCGGCCAAAGCGACCATAACTAAACGTGCTTCAATTAAGGTGCTGATTAAAATTAAATAAACAGATAAAACTATACCAAAGACAGATATTCCGGTGAAACAGGAAGATTTGCTGTTCATGTCAACCTCCAAGTTAGCGTTGAGGATCAAATATGCCTTATTGTCAATATTCACTTAACCCATGAATAAATTCATTAATCCGAGATTCGCCCGCTTGAATAGCGTCATCTGTAATTAAGTACATGAACCTAAGTGTAAAATACGACTGAGCTACTAAATTGTAGCCAAATGCTTTAAATGTGTCGGGAGGCGGCTGTTCCCATTTTCTTGGATCTAATGGTAGCCTCAATAAATAATAAAACATCATTTTATCACTTTCTTCGGTCTGTGATGGCTTACCTTCTCTCCACATAAAATCGTGACCGAAACATCCCGAGTCCATTGAATCAATCGGTTTAGTCCTGTATGCCGGATCTGTTAGACATGGACTACAATAATGACCATAGCTGGGTATATATTTACTAAACGACTCCCACCACGGCTTCTCCCCACACAACCCCCTCCCGTCCACCATATTCACTGGATTGTTCCGCACGAAGACGTAGGGGTTGGGGCCGTCTTGGAAACCTAGTGGGTCGCGGGTAATCCAGCGGCCGATAATGGGGTGGTAGTAGCGAGCACCGTAGTAATGCAGGCCCGACTCATCGGCTTCTTTGGTGGAGAAATTGTAACTATTCGAATTAGGAGCGGCCAAATTTAGGATTATGTTTCCAAAGGCATCATAGGCATATTCATTTTTTATAACCCCGCTGGGGGAAGATTGCGCAATCACATTACCGCCGGCATCATAATGATAATAACGCTGCTCAAAGACGCCGGTGAGGTCGAAAGCCGAGATTATTCCTCCGATACCTCCAGCCCCAAAGTTCGCTCCGCGCACATAACGCCGGGCAGCTTGGCCGGATTCCAAGCGTTCAAGAAGCACATCCAGACCATCGTACAAATAACACCGCGGAGTCTTGCCTTGCTTGGCATACACCCTCCGGCCCAGGCCGTCGTAACAATAGGAATCATTACGTTTAACCCAGGGGCCGGGAAAACGCTGCTCATAGCGCGTCAACCGATTCTCATAATCGTAGGTATAATAGATGTTTTCCGCGGATCCGCCGCGGGAGTTGGTTTTTTGCTCGCTGGCCAAGTTGCCGTTCGCATCATAACCATACGTAGTTAAAGGCATGCTGGTCAACGACCCGTCATCGTGAATACGTTCGGTAATCAGTTGAATAAGCTGATTATTCTGATTATACGCATATCGAAGATTAGCCTTAGCCGGAAGTCCGCGTAAATACATTAAAGAAGGGGCAATCTCGTGCTCGGAGGTCAAACGGTTACCGACTGCGTCATAGGTATAAGCAAAGGAGTAGCGCAATTGCCCGGCGGACCGGTATCTTTGCTCTGCGGTAAGCTGATTCAAATCATCATAAGTATAGAGAGAGTAATTTACGTCCCTGGCCCCCAACCGCTCCTCGGAGGTAGCCTTAGTGCGCATGCCGGACAGATTATATTCGTAGGTAAAAGCCGAAAGTACCCGGTTTAAACGCCGAACGCGAATAGCCGTCGGGCGGCTCATCGCATCGTAGGTGTAAATATTCTGCGCTTTATTAGGCAAAGCCGTAGTGGCCAAATTACCCAGGCTATCGTAAGTATAGCGGGTTACTTTTGCGTCGGGATCAGTCACGCTATCCAGGCGGCTTAAAGCATCGTAGGTATAAATGATTTGCCGCTCCTGCGGGTTGCCGGCCGGATCTACTTCCGGATACGACATCTTCAGACGATTACCCAACGCATCATACTCATAAGCGATAACATCATGCTCCAGCGGCCCGTCGACCCGCGTCAAACGGCTAAGCGAGTCATATTCGTT
>JBFZAU010000130.1:0-2656 GCA_041308825.1 Candidatus Omnitrophota bacterium | reverse complement strand
GCCGGAGTAACGATTAAAACCTCATGCCCTAAATTTTTAAATTCTTCACTAAAAGAATGGACCGATTGTTCTAACCCTCCTACCATCGGAAAATAGGTATTCGTCATCATGAGAATTCTCATTTTTTATCCTTTAGTTCTATAAGAGCTTTTCTGGCCGCCACGCATATCGCCTCATAACAATTTTTCGCACCCATGGCCAACCCTTCCTTTTCTAAATCTTCGGGAAGAAGCGGCTTGCCAAATCTAACTCTAATCGGATGAAATTGAGGATACTTTGCCGTACTGGCCCATGCCTCATGAGCTCCTTCTATAGCCACAGGCACAAGCTTTGCCCCTGTCTCCTTAGCCAAAATACCGAACCCTTTTTTAAATTTCCCGATTTTGCCGGTACTACTGCGCATCCCTTCCGGAAAAAAACACAAACCTTTGCGGTGTTCTAATACATAAGAACAGCTGCGCAGCGCCTCCAGAAAATAGGTTGAAAAATCAAAGGCAATAAATCTTCCCATCTTTACCATATTCCTTAATACCCGAGATTTTACAAACGGCCTAAAAAAATACGGCCCGAATACGAAGTAAAAAAGCTGGAACACCGGCCTACGCGGTAGGCTTGCGCCAATGGCTGGCCCATCAAGAAAACTCGTGTGGTTGGCATATATAATGTAAGCTCCTTCTTTAGGCACGTTCTCTGCTCCTTCTGCCTCAATACTGAAAAACAATCTGCAAATCAAACAATCTATGGCGGTTAAAGTAAATCGAAACAGCCAGGCGAAGAAACCGGTACTCAATTCGAGCATCTCCAGGCTTTCTTTCTTCGGCACCACACGTAAATTTTCTTTCCAGTAGTCCTTTCCTAAAGATATTCTTTTGTCCTCCCGGGAGATCTCTTTAGCTCCTCTCAACGCATCCGTTATTTCCAGAATAAGTTCCTTTACGCTAAAAGCTCTGGAGACTGCCTCATCTTTTATATCGGCACTAAAAGCTAACTCGAGACGCAAAGCAAGCTCTATCCTGTCTAATGAATCTATGCCGAGGTCCAGCTCTAAAGAATCCTCAAGTATTACCGGCCTTCTAATGCCACTCTGCTCCTTTAGGCATTCCAAAATTTTTTTGCCGGTCTCGGATTCTATCAACAAAAGGTCCGCAGCCGAAAGCTCTTCCAATACCGGGAGAGCACCTTCTATTCCTGCCCTCACTCTAGGTTCATATATTTTCTTGACCGCATATCTTTCTAACTTACCGAATAGATTATGCGTTAAATCCTCAAGCGTAATAGTAAAACCTTTAAGCCTTTTATAAATAGGGAGCAATTCCGAGGCATTATCAAATCTCTCCTTAATCACGGAGCGCAGATTCACTTCACCGAATTCCCTGAAATTATCAAGATCCGGCTGAACGACGGCCCAAAGGACTTTCGATTTCCCTACGCCTCCCATTCCAGAGACTGTAAAGACGCACATCTCTTTGATAGGAGCAACCTTTGTATAGACCTCCTCAATTTCTTCCGGGTAAATTTTCTGCCCCGAATTTAATGTGATAAAATCTTTAAATCTAACGATAAGGTCTTTTATCATTTATCCGCCTCGTATTTCAATTCGAGAGAATTCGTTGCAGGCGAAATTCTTACCTTCCTAAAACCGGGTAATTGAATATCAATCAATGGTTCTTTCGCAAACCACTCTCCGTGCCATTCGACAATAATATTTTGCCCTTGGGGTTTTATGGAAATTTGAATATCCCCAAAACTTGTTGGCGCGGGCCCAAACGCAATCGTTTGATTTTTCTCCAGCCAGATTCGCGGGATTCCCGAACACAAAATTAATCGGTCATTCTCTTCCCTTACAAAACAATTTCTTATAATCATTACCCATTCCGCCGCGGCCCAGACATGCTGTCCGTCTCCCATACATCCGCCGCCTGTACGCGGGTGTACCGACTCAGGCCATTGTCCTGTGGGTGTTGCCAGTTTAGCCACCGCTTCCATCAAACCAAAATACCTGGGGTCCCCCGCACGCAAAAGCACTTGAGATAAATGTAATGTAAGGTAAGGATTGATCCCTGAATGGGTTATATCATGGAAGAATCCGCCATGAACTAAACAATTTTTCATTAAAAAATCAGCTGTGTCTAAAATCCTTGGATCGTTCTGTTTGAAAACACGCAGCGGATAGCTGGCAACCAAAGAGCCGATCGCTCCCGAATCCAAACGCCGATATGGAGAAGCTGGTATCGCCAATCTTTTTAAACGAACATCTACTTTCTCTAAACTTTGATTAATACTCTCCAGCAATGCGCGTGATTCCCTTTCAAAATTAATAGCGCCATCATTATCCTTATAAGCAGTGCACAAAAAGGCCGCTGCTTTTAATCCCGCGACACCCCAAAAGTCATCCCAATAATAAAAATCATTCGGCCCCAAATGCTCGGCGCTGAATCCCGAAGGTAATAAGCCTGCGTGTGGAGATGGCAAATTACTAGGCAAACGCTTTTTATAAATCCACTTACCCGCTTTATTGATTGATTCAATCCACTCTTTTGGAGGAATATTTCCAGTCATCTCGCAATACTGGCGCATAATCCACAAGGCCTCGCCATTAGAATCCCATTCCCCTTCCTGAGAAAGAAAATAACCTTGAGCTGTTTGACGCAAGCGA
>JBFZAU010000129.1:0-12912 GCA_041308825.1 Candidatus Omnitrophota bacterium | reverse complement strand
ATCTTGGTTTTTACCTGCATCATGTTTATTGGCGATCCCCAATGCCCCCAGCAGCGTAATAAAAGAAACTAAGACGCAGCCGAAAGCTTCCGGCACGAATCCGGCGGGGTTGTTAAAAGCATAGAACAACGTCATCAGGAAAATAATCATCGCTATCGAAACAAACGCGCCGGCAATCTGGCGGGCAGTCAGAACTACGGCAAAGACCGAAATTAACACCAGGCCCAACACAACTAACACTCCAGTTGGTCCTCCCAGGGCGACTAACAATAAGATCGCGGCCAGGCTGATACCGGCCAGCATAAAACCGATTATTTTTGCTTTAAAGGCTGCCACCCGTTCGGGGGCCATCCGGGGATAAATCTGCGTGCGCACTAACCAGACTAAAATGAGCCCGCCAATCAGCAGCCAGAAAGAAAACGGCAAGGAGCTCAAGAGTTTTCCGATTACCGGAAGAATGTCCGCCAGGATAGCTATCGCCAATAAAGGCAGCGCTGAACACAAAAGCGGTTTATTATCCTGTTGGTTCTGCCCATTTTTCTTGCCAATAACTTTGTAAAGCACGAAGGAAGAAAGTGTATAAACTTCTTCTAATTGCGCGTAACGATGAAGCATTTCTTCCCCGAATACGTCTTTTTCTTCCCCAAAAGAATCCCCGCCCCGGCTTACCGCGATAAAACCGTTTACTGCAGTCACCCTCAGGGCCTCCCTAATCGAACTTTCGATTTCCTCGCGGGCCATCAGGTCAAAAACATTGGTGATGTTGACAAGGTCAAAATAACCATCCGGATAAGGAATATCCGTAGCACTAGCGGCAACAAACTTAATGTTACCCGGCAGCGGCTGGCTTAAAATTTTCCCGGTTGCTTCTTCCTCCCTCTTGGCATCGATTACGCTTGCGATTATTTTACGGGCATGCGGGCTAAACCGGGAAAGGTAAGCGTAAATTTGTTTTAGTAAAATGATCACTGAATCCTGAATATCGATCCCCACGCAAAGCCCGGCTCCTTGTTTATAAGCGGCGAATACATTGCCTGCCGGCACCCCGCAACAGATATCCAGGAATTTTTTACCCTCAAACCCTCCGATAATTTCTGCCGGGATATGGCTCAATTCGGTAAAAGAATTATTGCTTCCGTTCACCAGCACCGAATAGCTCTGGAAAGCATCAACACTCATTCTTTCGAAAACTTCCGATCCTTCTATCTCCGTATCCTGCCTGGCCGATGCTTTCAAAGCTCTACTGCCGTCCCAGGAACGACATAACCCAGGGAAAAATTCCCGGCGAATTGAAGAGCTTGAGTTAAATAAACCATTATCGTTGCCTATCCTCTGCGCGTCTTCCAAGGAGACCACCCACCATCTATACTGGTATTGCAAATACGCCTTTCTGGCGCGCTGCCTAATCTCTTCTGTATTTAAGGCTCCTTGAACTATATTTTCTAAAGTCCAACGGTCATCTGGATTAAAAGGATCCAGGCTCATTAACTCCAGCCCTATATCAGGGGATAAAGCGAGTATGGCTAAATTAACCTGTATTTCGCAAATCGCGGCACCCCCGAACGGAGAATCCTCCGTGGGAAAACTAAATCCCCAATTATACTGAGCGTAAGCTTCATGATTATGCAGTAGCTCTTCAAAAGCAGTTAAAGACAAATACCCGTTAACCAGTAAGTGCCAAAGCTCGTTTTCGCCTAGACCTTGCCACCCGGAATATTCATTCAAGATATCAGCGGGGACCTGCAGTTTGAATTTCCGTTTAGCGCGTATAAACTGCCAGGCAGTTTGCGCCTCACCTAACACCCCGTCCAACCACACTATCGCTTCTATATTGCTATAACCTGAACCGCGCTGATTAAAACCAATGATCGAACGCGCAAAGCCCAGTTTCGGCCGGAGATCGCAAATTTTCTTTACCTGTAAATAAACTAATTCCGGCCCGGCTTCATACTGGAGAAACACTTCACCATCCACCATATCAATGCGATAATTAAAAGCAAATCTGTGCTCCCTGAACCAAAGCGAAATCTGTTCCATTAAAATACCGATAATCTTTATTCGTTGACCAACAGGGTTATCGAAAACTTTTTTGGCCACCCTGCCCCATTCAACAAATGTATGCTCAAATGCCCCGCCGTTGGCAATCATTTGGGCCGTTAATGACGCTGGTAAAACAGCTTCCGCATCAGACAGATGGTTTGCGATCCATCCCATCCATGGTTCAAAATAGGCCTGCGCCCAATCCCCGATAACTCTTTGTTCACTGGAAAATCTCAAGCGGTATTTCCTCCACCACTTTTTATCGGCCTTAGACATAACCCTTGGCCGTATATCGGATTTTCTGATCGTTTCTCCTTCCCTGGGAACCAAACCGGATGAACTGCCGTAATAGCTAGGAGCGCGCTGGATGGATCCGGGTGCGATCAGAGAGCCGCCGCGAATACCGCCTCGCTTGAATTTCAGATCAGCCTGATAATTTAAAATCATCCATAAAATATCCCGGGAATGCGGAAAACCCAAAGCATCATAGGGGACGACCTTTACAAAAACACCATGTTCCGCCGCCATCTCCTTATCAAATTCTAAATCTCCGATGGCAACCAGCGGAACATCCTCGGCCAAGTGTTGAGACCGCAGGAATTCAGCGACTGCAACGCGTTTGTCGCTTTGCCTTTCCAGGAGCGTTATCCGTTCCTTGCGCTCGAATTCCTCCCTTAACCCTATAAGTTCCGGGTAGCCGGAGAGCACCTCACTCAAAGGAACCGTAGACGAAGAAACAAAAACGATCTTTAGTTTAGGATTAATAAACAGCAAGAACTGCATCGCCAAAAGAATCAGGTGCAATTCCTGGGTCAGCCGGATATGCGCAAGAAAAACCATCGGGATAATCGTGCCGCCCCAATCGATAGCGATTACTTCGGGGAAAAATATGCTTTGGACAAAGTTATGCGTATCCCGCATCGCCTCATCCTCATCCCGGATACCTTTAGTGATATGGCTGATCAACTCATGGTAAAGGATCTTAATCTGTAATTGCTCTAAGGTCAGGCCTTCTTTGGCTAGATCTTCTGGAGAGATATTAAAGAAATACAGATGGATATAAATGATACGCTTATCAATATCGCAGGCAGCGACATTGCCTTGGGTGAGGGATGTATCGGTGGTAAGAACTAAGCGCCAACGGGCTAATTCCGGAGGCGCGCGGCCAATCAACACTTCAAGCATTTTCAATAAACGCGCCAAAACAGCAAAATGATCATCAAGAAAACTTTCCGCATTGGCTAAATCCAGGCTTTCTACCGGAACATCGGTTAAAGTCCTGTTTTGGCCAAACCTTTCCAACATTCGAAGCTGGAATTCTTTCGGGACAACCAGAGGATAAGGATTAGTCTGTGTACCGTATAGCTCTTCGTATATCCTAGCCGCATTGGCAAAAAGGTCAAACCGGCCCATAATAATCAAAATCGGCAAGAAGAATAAAGTAAACATAATATCCCCGATAAAATTCTCCGGCAGATGAATTACATCATCGGAAACAAAGGTAACCTTGTCCAAATCCAACCCCTCCCAATCGGCAATCGCATACATAAGCATGATGCGGTGGTTGCCGTTGATTAGTATCGGATAAAATTTACCGCGGTACCGGACTAAAAAGATCTCCCGGTCATCGAAACCATCGTTAGCTTCATTGGCCATCTTCCTAAACGGCTCTTTCCCGCAGGAAGCGGCTTCATGCTCCCATTTTGAATGCGGAGAAAGAAAATAGGCTAACTCCTGTTCGGTAACGTTCCTGACCCTGCGAACCTGCAGATAAGACGCCCAGAACTGGCCGGCTTTATCCAGGCTTGAGTGACGATAAACATTCTGGATCGACAGAATATTAGATAAAGGAACCTCCGTACCGTTTTTAACGGGTTCCTTACCGAACCAGGAAAGTATAAAACCCGATAACCTCTCCAGACCGCTCAAGATCAAATAGTCAAAAATTATCAGCTTGGAAATAAAATAAAGCGCTAAAACTGATCCAAACTTTTCAATCCAGAATAACTCATGCTGCTGAATCCTCTGCCGCCGCCGGGACAATAACCCGGAAACACCAATTTCAATCAAGGGCCGCAAGGCCCACAATATAATTACCACCAGTGCCCCAATTAATAAACCCGAAATCTGACCGTGGTCTTGAGCTAAAAGTAACCCTCCCAGGATAAGGGTGGGCAGGACATTGACATACATACGGCTATCCTTAGGCTTTGTCTGAGAAGCCAGGTCCTGACCGTTAACCGGCGCTTTGGTGTGCGCATCAGATTGGCTTCTGTCTACGGTATAGAATATTAAATCCCCCGCTAAATCGGATTGCTCATAAAGAGTAAGTGACTTTTCCGTATCTGCCTGCTGGATTAATTTACGTATTAAGTCCAAAATGTTCCCCCACTCATCAAGCAGCGCCGGATCAGCGCTAAGCTGGGCATAAACTCTTTCAATAATTGCATACTGCGGGGTCCCCTGCGAATAAGCTGTTTCCAGGTAAAATTTGATCCAATAAAGACCCGGATGATCCCGCCCCGGTTTCAGCTGAATAAATAACTTTTGCATCAGGCGCAGTTTGCTTTCTTTGACCAACTGTACGATA
This sequence comes from Candidatus Omnitrophota bacterium, assembly GCA_041308825.1. Classification (GTDB taxonomy): domain Bacteria; phylum Omnitrophota; class Gorgyraeia; order Gygaellales; family Profunditerraquicolaceae; genus UBA6249. The sequence goes on along the minus strand of JBFZAU010000129.1, from coordinate 8,282 downwards.
TAAGCCATATGCTGAATACTTAACTGCGCGTCAAAAATATCCGGGACAATCCGGCTTGCCGATAATTCCTGCTCGAAATATTTGCTTAAAAATTCTTCCTGGGAAGGCGCCAGGACCGCGCTCACTAAATAAATCTTCATAAACTCTTCCGGCAGCCCTTTGGGCATGACATCCTCCTGAAGGAATATTTGAGGGTTATACCGGCCAGGATCATCGGTCAGGCTGTTCACCCCGATCACCACCATCGCTTCATGGCCGTCTAAAACCACCAAGCCGTATTTCTCCATAAAACGCGGGTCAGTATCAACAAACCCTCTGGCCCAAAGTTTCTGCTGCAGGCTAAAATATTCTTTAATCAAGCCGTTAATTTTAGCGGTAACATTTTCGTGTTGCTTCCCGAGGATAGTCAACTGCTGGCGGTTAGCCGCGGCATCAAGCTCAAATTCCCGGATCCGGCTAAGGATCATTTCTCTCTCCTTAACCAACTTATCGATACGCACGCTGAGGGGCTCAATTTCATTTTGAATCAAAACTCGCCTAAATTTAAGCTGGCGTCCCGGGACGGTTCGGCGGATATCCAGGTCCCCTACATCACAGATCATTCCGGGAGCCAACAGGTCGCCTAAGCGCTGTTTAATTTTTTCATTATAAAACTCTGCAAATCTATCAAATTCCGGCTCGAACTCCTCACGCGGGACCTTAATTACTAATCCGCTCTCCAGATAAAAAACATAAAAAGCGCTGCCCATAACCGGGCCGATTAACTCCTGACGCCTTAACCTTGCCCGGATTTCATCCATAGTTATATTATCCAACTGCACATTAAGCGCATCAATATTAATTCCTAATTCCGCCAGAACCTGCTGCACCTGCGGATCTAAACTTTCCGGTTTCTCCAATGAACCATCCAGATGCATCACAAAAATTGACTCGGAACGCGTTTGTGAAGTAGCTAGGTATTTTGCATTTTTGCGGGTAGGCAAAATATAGGGGACCTCTTCCGCAAGCCTTAAATCTAAACGTTTTTTGACAAACGCCGCTTCACTCTCTTTGCGGCCGCTCTCGCTACGCGCGCGGATCAACATGCGTAAAAGGCGGCTCCAGAAATTGACATCGATAAATAATGTGATACCTTGATTTTTCATTTCGCTTTCGATCAAAGCTAAAATCCCTTCGATGATGAGAATTTTACCCTGCGGGTCAATTCTCTGGCAAAGCTCCATCATCTCGCCTTTCCCCAGCGTAAAATGCCGATCCACCGTAATGATTTCTAATTTTTCCTCCTTGACAGAATGCAGAAAATAATCCGTATTCCGGATACGTAAAATTGTCCTTCCCTCCAGATCATTCAAAATCTCCAGGGTAATCTCACCCATTTTTATTTCCTGCTCCCGCTTGCCTTGATAGACAAAATAAGCGTGTCGATCTTGCTCACCGTATTCAACTACGGCGAACAAGTCATTATCGATAATACGCAGCTCACCGGCTTCGGTCAAATGCAGTTTCAATCTGCCCCGTTTAATCGAATCGAATACCGGCAAATAAATAATTCCGCCGGCTAACAATACCGATAGGTCTTTTAAATAACGCAAAACCTCAAACTTTAAATAAGTATCTTCAGTGGGAAGCCCGGTTAGAGGATTAAGCGGGCGGTCGGATTGCTGAAGTAAATACATATCAGAACTAAAAAGTAGGACCGGATCCTGCACCTGCCAGCCGCCCTGTCCGGTTAAAGTCAATAAATTATCCCGTAATAATTTTTCAAACCAGCGGGCGATACTGGTTTTAGCCGCTCCTCCTCCGGCGGACAAAAGCAGCAACCCTACAGGGGCTTTATCATTTTCTTCTTCTAAATAACTTAAGTATTGCCCGGCCAAAGCGGGTAAAATTTCGGTTTCTAAAACCTGTTCATAAACCGGCTCGCCGGCCAGGGTACTACGCTGCTTAATGGAAATACCTTTATAAGTTTTAACTAAGTGGGCAACTTTACGGCTTACTTTTTCCCGCAAGACGTAAATTTCAGTATCATGGGTAGCCCTTACCTCATCAGTTTCATTGTTAATAATATGACTGACCAACTCATGATAAATAATTTTTACCTGCCTGTATCGAGAGATTCCGAAAAAGGCAGGATGAATATAAATAATCTTAAGTTTGATGTTACAGGCGGCTAAATGCGGCAGGCCGGTCGAAGGATTGCTACCCAGTTTGTGCGGCGCAGGATCATTGGTAATTACGAATTTTACCTCTCTTAAAAAGCTAATCATCCTTTCCAAAATCCCCGGGGGACCGGTACGCACTACCGAGGCCATCAAGGCTTCCATTATTTTATCCAGAATATTCAAATAACCGGTTATGGCCTGGCGAGCTTTCAAGGCAAATTTCTCATCAATGTCCACTGCAGGATGAGCAGGAAACGAAAAAGGGCTTGAACTCCAACCCCGGCCAAAAAGCTTTTCCGCTTCACGCTGGCCAGCCTTGCTAGTATTCTCATGCCAAGGCAGCGAATTTGAATTTTGTTTTTGAACAGCCAGGGTATCATTGCTCTCAGCATTTAATTTGATTATGTTGGCGATCGTCACCTGTCCAGCCCCTAAAGCAATAAAGCATTCATCGATCGACTTTAATCCCAAAAGCTGCACTACCTTCTCTTGGGGTATCGCTAATTTTTCTTCTAACCAAAGGCTTTCTCCCTGCGCTTGCGCCCTCTGGCGGACTAAAGAAATGTCCGGCATAGCCGCTTCAATCCGTTTATTGCCTCGCTGGGCCAGGGCAATACAAATAAAAAGTTCGTCCGCATCGACCAAATCATACTCATAAACCAGGGGCCTTAAGAATTCTCGCAAAGGCAGATTACGGTGAATCCGAATACCTAAAATACCCGACAAAGCCTGTATTCCTTCCGCGGCTAAAGTTTCTAAATATTTCTGCTCGTTTGCTCCGGAGTAAGAAAACCGGGCAGTCAGGAGCAAAGTACGCAAATGTTTAGCGGAGCTTGCCATTTCGTCAAAATGAAATAAACTCAGCTTTCTATTCACAGGGCGCTTGCCTTTCGCGTCAACCGCAACAATGCTGAAACCAGGAGGAATAATATCGCTAGCGCCGATTTCTATGCTCCGGCTTCCAACTAAAGGCAATAAATTATGCAGCATGAACATAGCCTGCTCTTCATCCCCGATCTCCAGGGGGTTAACAAAACTTACCTCCCGGCTTGACACGATGACGCTCTTAAAGCTTGCGTTTAAACGGTTAACTTTAGGTAAAGAAACAAAATCAGCCGCCGTGGCCCCTCTACGCAGCCTTAACGCATGGCCATTCTCGTTCCAAAGCACATAGGTATAGTCTTGAATAACCGGGGAGGAGTAAATCGCCATAAAATCGGTGCAAAAGTCTCCCGAGAAATCACCGATCGCATCAAAGAAAAACCTTTTGCCTGGGTTCTCTTCTGCTGCCTTTTTAACCCAATGCGCTGCCTCACCGGAAACATAACGTAAATATTCCTGGCGGTCCCAGAATATTTGTATTTCAATCGCCCGGCCCTGCCTATCCTCCAGGTCAACATGATAAGCACGATACTTTTTCCATTTGGGCTCAAAATCAACCGGCCTGCCCCCGAAATATTCCAGTAAATAGTTGTAAACGATGGCGCGTTGATACTCACTACCGACCACTAAACGCAGCCCGAAAATATCGTGTTCTTTATCATACGTGGGGTATTTCCCGGGCTGATCCTGAGTTTTCTTCCAAATTGAATAAATGCCTTTACGCCGCAGATATAATTCAAACTCACCTAAACCTGGCAACTGGCGTAATCGATGCAATAATACGTCTTTTTCTACGCTCTCCCAATCGCTCCTGGCCTCCTCAAAATCAAGCGGCTTGCCTACGGGGCTTATTCCAAGTTTTTTGCTTTCCCCAAAGCCATTGTAAATCGCAAGAAATATCTCTTTTTGGTCGAGAAAGAAAATTTCATCCCTGATCCGGCTGGCTAACTTATCCAACCCGACCCTTTCCGCCAGCAGGGCATAAACCTGCCTGGCTTCCAGCAGTATATATTCAACATAACCCTGATAGGCAGCAGGCACATCCTTAACCACCGAGACTGTAGCCAGTTTATCGCAGAAAGCCAGAAATACCGCTTCCGGACGCCCCTGCGATTCTTGAATGATTAAATTCATATGATTATAAATGTAATACTGGCCGTGGGGATCAGGAAGATAAGGAATAGCGGTAATGTGCCTTACCAACTGGCTTAATTCGACAATTTTTTGGGCTTGAGCGGGACTAATCCCTTCATGCACCAGATAGGATTGTAATTGAGCAGGGCTGATTTCTAAACCATGCAATAACGCGGCGCAGACGATTAACTCTTCCTGCTCCTTCGACCAGGCATAATCAAGATCAAGCGCGTACTCTGCGGTAAGTTCGGCATGAGCAAAATAACTCTGCGCACCCAAAAACATCCGCCCGTTATAAGCTTTTTTTGCTACCCCTAGGACTTTGACTACATTTTGATTTTCATCAGCCAGGCCGGCCAAGACTGAACGAAAAGGCAGAAAGGTTTTATATAATTTTTCTTCCATTATAAGCTGGGCCCCTGACAATCCGGCAAAAGCCTCAATTAGTGTCTTCCTGCCCCGGGGGCTAGTATGGCGTAGATAGAAAACAAGCAGTGACAATAAAGGATAATCCAGGTTTTGCTTTTCCAAAATAGCCGCCCCCTCTTGTGTCAGCCTATCCGCCCCCAAGATAATTTTGCGCACCTCACCTCTTTGCGCAAAACTTGCAATCGGCATCCTGCTCTGAGCTAAATCATCATGAATGCAAGCCTTTAAGAGCCTTAAATTCGGAGGAGACAAGTTAGCGCATTGAGAACACTGCCACAGCAAATCCCAGAATTCATCCTGATTTAGTAAATTCTGCAAAGAATCATAGTACTTCTGCGGCTGGGGCTCTTCAAAAATATTAACGAATAAATTACGGCAGAACTGCCGCATTAACCCGCTTAACCCGCCATAATAATAAGCCTCAGTGTATTCATAGATCCTTCTGACCCGAGTAATATCCGCATCCGTTATCAGGCTGCTCATAATTACTGCCTGGTAGACAAGCGGATTACCTAGCAACACAGCGATCTCCAATTCAGCCAAAGTTTTAACCGCGAGCGAATCTCCGAAAGTTTTAATTCCCCAACCCCTAGCAAGCCAATCTAGCTCTACAGTGGCCATGCGCATTCTATCCTGAACCGCAGCTGCGGTCATCAAACTTAAAACGCTTGCCAAATTCACCGGAAGGCCAATGCCGGCTAAACGGAATAATTCTTCCAGGCGCCCGGTGATATCTTCTTTAGCTGCAGCCTCCCTGGCCTGTTCAAAAAAGGTCCTTAAGTTAATCTCGATCAAGCGCTCTTCTTTCCCTTCTGCCGGCAGTAATCCTGAAGCAGCCAATAGGATTTTTTCCCTTTCTAAAGGATAATATTCCTGGACGAATGTTTTAGGATTGACCAATTCCACCCTACCATGCTCGCGCATAAACACAGCCTCGAGCCTATCCTGATAACGCGTAGGTTCCATTAACATAGCCACTTCTAATAACATCGCATCCGCTCCCGGATAGCCCTTTAAAGCCGCAAGCTGATCGTAACAGGCGCGGGCATCCTGAAATAAGGCGGCGGTTTCAACTAAAGGCCAATTTGATCGTAGATCATTTGTCCGGACAGCCTGGTTTTCACGATAGGCCAATTGGTATGCCTTAACCACTCCGCGGAGTTTAGCCGATCTTGCCTCTTCGCTTAACTTTAAGTACTTTGAATTTTCTTCGACTAAACGGGCATAAACAAATGCTCGCGGCAGGGCGATCCATTGATGCTCGAAAGCATGCCGATGCCTATCTGCTAACAAATCGATGGCAGCTAACCTACCCAGGACTTGCTGCTCCTGGTCTAAATCAACGCCAGTTTCGTATTTTAAACGCTCAAGATGATCCAAGACCCCTTGCTTCAAATCACTTAGTAATAACTCTAACAGTAACGACTCCAGGTTTTGTTTAGTATCTGCCAGAGACAGCAGAGCAAATCTCCCGATCAAGTATAAATCCAGACTTTCGAAAAGATACGTGAACTGCCGGCTCAGGCTTGTCTGCCCACGCTTATCACCAAAATTAGCAATTGTTCTAAAATTTACTATTCTGTCCTGAAGCTTGATTAAAATTCCGGGTAAGCCGCCGCGCACTTTTTTAGCTGCGACCAAAGAATCATACAGGCCATGAATATACTCCCTGTCCCTTTTGCGCTTCTGGACTTGAAGTTGCTCACCCGCAAGCTGTTTATCCAACCTCTCCTTGGTCAACAACCGCACATAATAACAAACACCGGAACCAAAGATACGCTCAATATCATCAAAGGTCGCTTCGCCTTCTTCAACGGTATCGTGCAAGAGGCTGGCGGCAATCAGTTCATCGGCGTTAAAATCACCGGCAAAATCGACCGCGCCGGAGCAATGTGGTTGACTTTTCTTTATTCCTTGGGCCAGTTCCACGGCTACTTCCAGCTGGTGGAACAAGTAAAGGTCTCCGCTTTCGCGGAAATTAATTAAATTCGGAGCGTTGATAAAGGCGTGTTCAATCAGAAAATCAAAAGCCCGACGTGTTAAAGGCGTCTCTTGGCCTTCCGGTAGAAACTGGCTTAAGTACGCATATTGGCTGTCGAATCCATGCTTGATAATATTAATCCTTATGCTGCGTCCAAAAATAGAAATGGCAATAAGGCTCGCCAAAAACATACCGATACTAACCAGTGAAATGGCCGAAAAGTGTACCGCAATTATAATCGCTCCCACGATCAGGATCGAGACCAAAAAAAGCTTTGGCCTTAACAACTGTATGGAATACTTTATAAGCCAACGGTTAAACCGGCTGGCCAATAAAATGTGCCGGCCCTCTTCTTGCGCCACCATCTCATCCATAATGATCTTTATGCTAGTTTGTTGGACAAAAGTATTAAACAGAAAGAATTCTGCCCAATTCTGCAGGCGCGGTGGAGTAAATTTAAAAATATGAAAGAGCAAATGCATCCAGTGGTGGTCCCGAAAACTCTCCCATTTGTTTCTTTGGATAGCATCATGCAATAATTCCGGCCGGACACTGAACTGCAGGGAGGTGAGCTTGTAAAGCTGCCAGGCCACAAGAGGATTAAGCGGAGTAAGGAAGAGAATGAAGACGGCCAAGGCAAGCGAAACAACGACAATAATAGCAGTTAACTCTGGGGCGCTGGCCTGAAAACCAGAGAATATGCTATATAAATAAGGTAAGCCCAGCCAGATAAAAGCCGGCAGGGCATTACAATTAATCGTCCGGCTGGGCGGCAAGAACCTGCTGGGATGCGTATCGCTATTCTTTAAAACCGCAAGCTTTGCGCTGCGCGCGCTATTATAGCTTATTTCAAAATCGGTGCCGATTCTTTGGCCGGCCAGAATTATTGGCTCTGCGTCCACCGCCAGGCCGCTCTCGCGCATTTCACTAATGCCGGCCCCCGAACCACCGTAAGCACCGCTGGGTTTAAGCTTATTCTTTCCGGCAGGCTGAAGAGAAAGATCCAAAATATTAAAGCTTTGTGCCCAGGCTGCCTCATCGATCACATGTAAGATTATTTCCAGAGTAGTATCCGCCGGCGGATTGAGCTCCCCGGTAATAATTACCACCCGGTCAGCTTGATGGATATTGCCCCAGGCATCGGCATTGGCCAATGCTTCACGTAAAGCACGCTCCAAACGGTATTCTATATCAACTGCCTCCCGCCACTCAAGCTGGATAACCTGGCGTAATTGGCTGCTCAATGCCTGGATGATCGCGTTAGAAACCGGCTCGAATATTTTTACGTAATAAGGGTCTTTGAGCCAACTCTCTATCCAGGCATACCAGTCTGGAAAAACCACCCCTTGCAGACTAAGGCATGAAAGACCCTCGGCCAACTCGGCTTTGGATTCGATTACTCCCGGTACTATCCCCAACCTCTGCGTTGTCCAGGATAATAACTTGGTACGCATTTCTATACATTGGGCAATAATCCCTTTTTCTTCAGTGATTTGAGACTCATGAATTTCGATCTGACCAAGCAGGAAATTAATATCATCCGCAGAGTATCCTTTCGCAGAAAGTATTTGTCTTATCCGGGTTTGGCTAAGGTGCCAGATAACGGCATTGTCTATTCTTTGGGCCACACAAGGCGGGCCGGTAATTTTGCCTGAACGGACAAGGTATTCTTCTAACGCGCTTAACATTTCCGC
>JBFZAU010000128.1:0-7333 GCA_041308825.1 Candidatus Omnitrophota bacterium | reverse complement strand
TTGGAAATCATAATGTTACAGAGCTGCTTGATGGTGCTGGCGATTTTAACTTTGGAGGTGCCTTTTTTATCCAGTTCTTCCGCTTCCATAAACAACCGGTCCCAATAGTCCAGGTTGCGTTTGGCGCTTTGGGCCCCTTTTTCACGGATGTAATTAAGCAGCTTGGCGGAATTAGCGCTATCGGTAATCGGGGTGCAACGCTCATCTTTTTTCAAGTGAGGCAAAAACATAGTCGGTGTGTACCGGTTCCAGACTTTTAAAGGATGGATATAACAGCTTTTATCGCAATGGTAAACATCTAAAAGTAACTGCGTAGTTTCCCGAATCCGGGCGATGGATTTAAAAGAATGGTGATTGCGTAAAATTGAAAAATAAGTAACGGTTTTGAGTTCAAAAAGATAGGGGCAGGTGACCATAAAGAAATCCCCGATCATCAGATCGGTCGCCCAGGCTAAAAGAAGATCCGACAAACAATCAAAGACATAATAAGCGCCTATTCCCTCTTGCGTAATAATATTGCTGACTTTGGCCGTAAAACTTTCAAATCCGGCCTGGGCGTTTAGTTCATAGCGCTTGATCTCGGAGGATGGTTTCAAAAGTTCTTTGTGCTGGGCAAACCTGATATAAATAACTTTTTTATTCTCCTGCCGGGCCTGGCGCACAAAGGGTTTGACTAAATCGATATAGTCATTGATATCGTCGATCTGCCAGACGACATTGTCCCCGCTTCTTAAGCCGGTAATCATTTCATCTAAACCTTTTATCCCTGTACTAATCATCGTCAGTTCTCCTAAATAATCGGCAGGTTGCTCTTACCTGCTAAATATTGATCAATAAAATAGGCAGACCTTCTGCCTTCGGAAATTGCCCAAACAATCAGAGACTGGCCCCGGCGCATATCTCCTGCGGAAAATACTTTATCTACTGAAGTCAGATAGGACTCATTGGTTTTAACATTGCCGCGGCCGTCAAGCTCTACCCCCAGCTTATCCAATAGCCCCGTCTGCTGCGGATACAGGAAACCGACGGCAATAATTACTAAATCCGCCTCGATTTCAAACTCGCTGCCGGTAATCTCCTGCATCGATGGGCAAACTTGCTTATTTTGACCCTGAACAAATTCTACCCTTACGCAAGTAATTCCTTTGACTTGGCCCTGCCGCTTAATGAAACGCTTCGTCAAGACTGTCCATAAACGCTCTGCCCCCTCCTGATGACTGGAGGTTGTTTTTAACAGCAGCGGATAGGCCGGCCAGGGGAAAGCTTCTGTCCGGCAGCTAGCCGGCTCAGGCAAAACTTCAATCTGGGTCACACAAACTGCACCCTGGCGATGTGCGGTTCCCACGCAATCAGCACCCGTATCCCCTCCTCCGATTACCACTACTTTCTTACCGCGGGCATTAATCAATTTATCCGGCCCAATTTTCTCCTTGGCCAGATGACGGTTTGATTGAGTTAAATATTCCATCGCGAAATGGATACCCGAAGCATCCCTGCCTTCTACCTGGATATCTCTGGGCACACTGCAGCCGCCGGCCAGGCAAACCGCATCGAATTCTTTAATTAGCTTATCGGCTGGATAATCAACCCCGACATTAATCCCGGTCTTAAACTCAATCCCTTCCTGTTTAAGGATATTGATGCGCCGGTCGATAATCATTTTCTCCAGCTTAAAATCCGGGATCCCGTAGCGCAAGATTCCCCCCGCAAGATTATCCCGTTCAAAAATAACCACCCTATGCCCTGCCCGGTTAACTTGAGCAGCGCAAGCCAGGCCCGCAGGTCCGGAGCCGACAATCGCCAGCCGCTTCTGCGTTCTCTTGACCGGAGGCCGGGGTTTGATTAATCCGTTTTGAAAACCAAACTCGACAATGGCCAGCTCATTTTCCCGAATGGTTACCGCATCATCATTTAACCCTAAAACACATCCGTATTCACAAAGCGCCGGGCACAACCTACCCGTAATTTCAGGGAAATTATTGGTGTTTTCCAGCAAAGCTACCGCTTCCGGCCAATTACCCGCGAAAAGATAATCATTCCATTCCGGAATATAATTACCGATCGGACAGGCAGAATGGCAAAATGGCGTTGAGCAATCCATGCAGCGGCTGGCCTGTTCTTGCGAAAGCTCTACAGGCGCAATCAAAGCAACCTCCTTAAAATCACGGACCCTTTCACAAACCGGCCGGTATTGACTATTCTGCCTGGCTAATTTTAAAAACCCTTTAACATCACCCATCGATCTTCGACCCCTCTAAAATTCGCTTATACTCCAGCGGCATCACCCGGATAAATTTTTTAAGCTCCACACGCAGGTTATCCAGAATCTGTTTGGCCTTTATGCTGCGGGTATATTTATAATGATTGCGTAACAGGTTATAAATCGTGTCCTGATCTTCATTTTTAGCCGGCTCTAGTTCCACCATATCCGGATTGCATTTTTCACCGAAAGAATTATCCTCATTGTAAATATAGGCAATCCCGCCCGACATCCCGGCGGCAAAATTGATTCCGGTTCTACCTAAAACCAAAACCCTGCCTCCGGTCATATATTCGCAGCCGTGATCCCCTACCCCCTCCACCACCGCGTACAATCCGGAGTTCCTCACGCAGAACCTTTCCCCGGCTACCCCGCGAATATAGGCCTCTCCGGAGATTGCCCCATAGAACGGGGTATTGCCGATAATAATATTCTTATCTGCCGGATCACTTGATTTTTGATCCGGATAGATGATTATCTTGCCACCGGAGATCCCCTTGCCCACATAATCATTCGCCATCCCTTCCAGTTCAAAGGTTACTCCCTTGGCCAGGAATGCCCCGAAGCTTTGCCCGGCGGTGCCGTTAAACTTAATCCGAACCGTATCCTCCAGAAATACCCCCTCACCGCATTTACGGCAGATCTCTCCGCTCAACATCGCTCCGGTTGAACGGTCGGTGTTTTTTATTCCCACACTGGCACTGACCGGCCGGTTTTCTAAAATCGCGCCCTGGCACAACGCAATGAGCTTTCTATCTAAAACCTCATCCAGTTGGTTGTCCTTTTTAGTCTGCGATTCAGCAACCGACCAGGATCCGCCCGGCGCATAAAGGATATTAGAATAATCTATGCCTTTAGCTTTCGGCGGCAGGATCGCGGAGTTAAATTCCAATAAATCAACCCTGCCGATCATTTCGTCAACCGTGCGTAAACCAAGCTGAGCCATAATCAAGCGTAACTCGTGCGTAACAAAATTAAAATAATTTACGATATACTCCGGCCGCCCCTTAAACCGCTTTTGTAAAATATCATCCTGGGTAGCTACCCCCACCGAACAATTATTAAGATGGCAATGCCTTAACATAACGCAGCCGATGACCACTAAAACAGCGCTGCAGAAACCGTACTCTTGAGCTCCCAATAAAGCGGCAATCGCTACATCCCGGCCGGTGCGCATCTGCCCGTCAGTTTGCAAACAAACCTTGCCGCGTAAATTATTAAGCCGCAGAGCCTGGTGGGTTTCGGAAAGCCCCAATTCCCAGGGCAGTCCGGCGTGCTTAATCGAACTTTTGGGAGATGCCCCGGTCCCTCCGTCACCGCCGGAAATAAGGATCATATCGGCATGCCCCTTGGCTACCCCTACGGCGATGGTACCTACGCCGATTTCCGAAACCAGCTTAACGCTGATGCGGGCATAAGGATTAACGTTCCTTAAATCAAAGATCAATTGCGCCAAATCCTCGATCGAATAAATATCATGGTGAGGCGGCGGAGAGATCAAGGTAACTCCCGGGGTAGTATAGCGGGTGCGCGCGATAATTTCATTTACCTTATGGCCGGGAAGCTGGCCGCCTTCTCCGGGCTTAGCGCCTTGAGCAATCTTAATCTGGATCTCATCGGCGTTCACCAGATAGTTAGCGGTCACCCCGAACCTGCCGCTGGCCACCTGCTTGATCGCGCTTCTGCGGGAATCTCCGCTGGGCAAAGCCACAAAACGGTTGGGATCCTCTCCGCCTTCTCCGGTATTAGACTTACCTCCGATGCGGTTCATCGCCACCGCAATTGTCTCATGCGCCAGGCCGCTGATTGACCCAAAGCTCATTGCCCCGGTGACAAAACGGCGCATAATCGCTTGCGCCGGCTCAACTTCATCCAACGGAATAGGCTGTATTTTCCTTCCGCCAGAATTCTTGGCGGATCCGCCAAGTTCTGTGGCGGAAAACTTAAGTAAGCTTCTTAAGGTCGTCGGGTTATCCGACTGATCATTAATCAGGGCGGAGAATTTACTATATTGCTCCGAGCTGTTATTCCTGGCGGCGTCCTGCAAGGCAGCGATACTCTCCGGCCGCCAAAGGTGGAATTCTCCGTCTTTTTTCCATTGATAAACCCCGCCGCTGGGTAAAATCTCCTGATCAACAGCGATCTCCTGATAAGCCTTTTGGTGACGACTTTGCGTTTCCTCAATAATCCCATCCAGCCCGACTCCGCTGATCCGGGATACCGTGCCGGTAAAATAACGCTCAATGAAATCTGTTTCTAAACCTAAAGCCTCAAAAATCTGCGCTCCCCGGTAACTTCTTAAAGTAGAGATGCCCATCTTCGATAATATTTTCAGCACCCCATCGGTCAAGGCTTTACGGTAATTCTTTAAAGCCGGCGGCGGCAAAAGCTCAAGCTGCCCGGTTGCGATCAGCTGCTCGATTGCTGCATAAGCCAAATAGGGATTGATGCAATCGGCACCGTAGCCAAAAAGCAGGACAAAATGGTGAACCTCCCGGGGCTCAGCGCTTTCCACAATCAAAGCCACCTGCGAACGGATAGTTTTCCTGACCAGGTGATGGTGGATTGCACTCAGCGCAAGCAGTGCCGGCAGCGCAATATTATTTTCATCCGAGCCGGCATCGCTCAAGATAATAAAAGCATAACCCTTTTCAACAGCATACTCCGCTTCCGAACAAACCCTCTCTAACGCCTGAAGGAAGCCGTCTTTTCCGCTTTTGGCGTCAAAAAATGTGTAGATCGTTTTAGCGCGGAAAGAGTTTGTGCTGATATCGCGAATCTTCTGCAATTCGGCATTCGTCAGGATCGGATTTTTAATCGCCAGCTTATGGCTATGCTTGGGCGTTTCCTGCAAAATATTTTTTTCCGGCCCGATGAAGCTCTCCAAGCTCATCACGATCTTTTCCCGAATAGAATCGATCGCCGGATTAGTCACCTGTGCAAAAAGCTGTTTGAAATAACTGTAAAGCATCTGCGGTTTTTTGGATAAAAAAGCGTGCGGGCAGTCATTGCCCATCGAGCCCACCGGTTCCTTGCCCTCCTGGGCCATGGGCTTCAAGATCATTCGAAGGTCCTCCCGCGAATAACCAAAGGCTTTAAGCTGCAAAGCCAAATCCTGGACTTTTGGCTGGCTAGAACCGTTAGCGGTAATCTTGTCGAAATCAACTAAATTTTGTTTGAGCCATTCTCCATAAGGCTTTTGTCCGCAGACGCTCTGTTTGATGTCCGTATCCTCTATAATTCTACCGGTGACAGTATCGATAAAAAATATTTTTCCCGGTTCAAGCCTGCCGGAAACTTTAATTTTGGCCGGATCAATATCCAAAACCCCCACCTCCGAAGCCATCACGCAGAAATCATCATCGGTCACGATATAGCGGGCAGGACGCAGGCCGTTGCGGTCAAGCGCCGAGCCGATATAGGTGCCGTCGGTAAAGGCAATTGCCGCCGGCCCGTCCCAGGGCTCGATAAAACAGGCGTGGTACTTATAAAAATCTTTAAGCTTAGGATCTATCAGTTTATCGTGCTCCCAAGCCGCCGGAACCAGCATCATCATTACCTGCTGCAGGGGCCTGCCGGAAAGTACTAATAACTCAAAAAAGTTATCCAGCGCCGCAGAATCGCTCCCGCCTTCAACGATTACCGGCTTTAATTTTTCAATATCCGTACCGAATAACTCACTAGCCAACAGACGTTCCCTGGCCCTGACTCCGTTAATATTGCCCCGTAAAGTATTAATCTCACCGTTATGCGCCAGAAATCTAAAGGGTTGGGCAAGATCCCAGGTCGGAAAAGTATTTGTAGAATAACGGGAATGTACCAGGCACAAGGCACTGGTTAAATTTTTATCTTTAAGGTCGCTGAAAAAATCAACCAGCTGGCTGGGCATTAATAACCCTTTATATGAAAATGTCCGGCAGGAAAGATTAGTTATATAAAAATATTTTTTTTGTTTAAGCTCCAGGGCGCGGATCTTATTCTCGACCTGCTTACGGATAACGTAAAGCGCCCGTTCAAACCCTAAGATATCCTGGATGCTTTTATTTCTCCCGATGAAAATCTGTTCAAAAACCGGTTGAGAGCTTCTGGCCCCTTCTCCGATACCGGAATTATCCACCGGGACATCGCGCCACCCCAGGATATCCTGCCCCTGCTCCAAAACTGCTTGTGTAAAAACCTCTTTGCAGAGACTGCGCTCGCCGGGTTCTTGGGGCAAAAAGATTAATCCGCTACCGTAGAATCCCGGTTCCGGTAATTCAAAACCTGACCTTGCGGTAGCCTTGCGGAAAAACTCATCCGGTATTTGAATAAGGATACCCGCCCCATCACCGGTTAACGGATCAGCCCCGGTTGCTCCGCGGTGAGAAAGCCGTTTTAAAACTTCCAACCCCTGGCTGATAATTTGGTTGCTTTTAAAACCCTTAATATTACAAACAAACCCTACCCCGCAGGCATCATGCTCAAACTGCGGGTCGTATAAACCTTGTTTTTGCGGTAAATGTGTATAATTCATGCTGTTGCCTTCCATTGACTCACATCGATACCCAGTTTTTTAATCTTGGCCCGCATTGTATTGCGGTTAATTCCTAAAATCCGCGCCGCTTTAAGCTGGTTGCCATCACAGCGCTCCAGGGCCTGCTCCAGTAAGGGCTTCTCAATTGCCTCCAAAACGGATTTATACAAAACGCCCTTCTTCTCATTGAATAAAGATTCCTGTAACTCTACCGCCCGATTTCTAATAAAAGCCAGGTCTCTGATACAATCTTTTTTCACTACCCTGATCGCGTCATCTTGGCCGGCGTTTAAAGATACGCTATAACCTTCCTGCATCAACATCTTGGTCAAGGCCTCTTTAGTTTTAACTTCATCTTCAGTAATCAAGATAGTAATCATTTTTAATCGTTTTATCGATAATTCAGCACATCTTTTGAGTCACAAATGCCTAAATTTTATGCACTGCTTGCGAAAAAAAAGACGTTCATTTAGGCTGAAGAGCCTTCCTGAACGTCTATGTTCGATGCTGGAATTTGTCGGCACGACAACGTGTCTACGATTACAAGTAAAAAAGCTGCT
>JBFZAU010000127.1:0-4676 GCA_041308825.1 Candidatus Omnitrophota bacterium | reverse complement strand
CGAAAGTAAAGATTCAATTCCCGCCAGCACCGCAATCGTCAAAGCTACCGGAATAAGCTTGACCATAATATTGAGATCAAAATGCGGCAGATGCGGCGCCGGAAAGCTGTGGCTGACCTCTCCGAAACGGCCGGCAATCGTCTCCACCGGAATATGCAGCCAGTGCACCAGAGAAGTCGTCACCAGAATCGCAATAATTGTTCCGGGCAACCGTTTAGTAACTTTAGGCCAAAACATAATAATTAAAACCGTCACAATACTTAAAACGATGGCATAAATATTAACCGCCTTAATATTTTGTAAATAGGCGCCTATTTTGTCCAAAAAATGCACCGGAAGCTTGGCGAGGTGAAAACCGAAGAAATCAGGAATTTGGCTGGTAAAGATAACGACCGCAATTCCGCTGGTAAAACCGATGGTCACCGGATAAGGGATATACTTGATCACATCCCCTAAGCGTAAAAATCCCATCATCACTAAAAATATCCCGGCTAAAAAAGTCGCTGCCGCCAACCCCGAATATCCGTATTGGCCGACAATACTAAAAACAATCACAATAAATGCTCCGGTCGGCCCGCCGATCTGGACCCGGCTTCCTGAAAACAAAGAGATCAGCAAACCGCCGACAAAAGCGGTAACCAGCCCCTGTTCAGGCTTAACCCCGGAAGCAATCGCAAAAGCGATAGATAAAGGTAAGGCTACTACGCCTACGATCAGGCCGGCACAAAGATCATTAAAAAACCGGCTTAAAGTATAACCTTCCTTAAACACCGTAACAATTTTTGGTTCAAAAACCTGGCTGCTCATTTCTTTAATCAGAGAAAATCTTATCAGGGGGTCGTTTTAGGGTAGAACTGGGTAAATATGCTTATGATTAAGAAAAACTATTTTTTAAAATTTATAGATTAGTTTCCAATAATCCGTATACTCAGCTTCCGATATTTTACCGTCCTGATCCTTATCCATCTGTTCAAAATATTCGTTAAATTTTAAACTCGACTCCCGGTGCACTACTTTACCATCCTGGTCGGTATCGGCAAGCTTATGCATTCCGGTAGTATCAGATTCCAGCTCTTGCGCGTCAATCTCATGATTACTGTCCTTATCCAGCGCTTTAAAGGCCTGGGCCTGATAAACCTGTATCTCCGCCGGCAGGATATAACCATCCTGATCAGCATCAATCTGTTTAAACTCGCCAACCACAACCGCCAGATCCTGCGGCTGCTGGGCAAATAAATTAACCGTAATAAACAAAAAAATAAAACAAAATATGATTTTATGCAGACTCATGCTCCCTCCATCATCCTAAATAATTATTTAAAGCGCTGTTGAGATGAATCATTATAGCACAATTCTTTAAATATAAAAGAAGGCGCGTGCGCTTTATCTTCCTCTGCGGTTGGGGCTGGCGCCTGCTCCGCCTTTTGGCCCGGGAGGATTCTCCCAATTGGTCCCCGCTCCGCCTTTTGGCCCGGGAGGATTGTTATCCCGGTCAAACCTTGACTTACGGTCGGGGCTGGCGCCTGGGCCGCCTTTTGGCCCCGGAGGATTCTCCCAATTGGTCCCCGCTCCGCCTTTTGGCCCGGGAGGATTGTTATCTTTGTCAAAATTGCGCCGTAATTTTCTTTCCTGGCGGGCTTCACTTTGGTCGTTTTTTAATTCGCGGATATCCGACTGCAGCTCTTTTTTATCCTGCACCCTTTCTTGCACATTCTCCTGGTGCATCGCCTTTAATTGCTCTTTCAACTGTCTCGCCGTAGCCTGATCACCGGCATCTAAAGCAGCCTGAATCTGCCTTCTTAATTCCACTTCCCCGGTTTTAGCCTCTAAGGCGTTTTCTTTAATTTCAAGCTTCTCCTCTTTGATTTGTGCCTGGTCATTCTTTAAAACCTGCTTCCAATCAGCAGGAGCATCCTCGGCAAAGACCTGGCCGACACTCAACAGAAACAGGCTACAAGCAATCCCACTAAACACTGGCAGTTTACCTTTCATACATCCTCCCTTTAATAATTTTCCGCTAATACTTCAAAGAAGGCTTCCGGATGTTTACAGGCCGGGCATTCTTTCGGAGCCTGATCGCCTTCAAAGACATAACCGCAATTTGTGCAATGCCATTTAACATTAGCCTTTTTCTTAAAAACTTCCCCGTTAGAAATATTATTGATCAATTTGCGGTAACGCGCTTCATGAAACTTTTCAACTTTAGAAACCTGCTCAAAAGAACGGGCCACCTCCGAAAATCCTTCATCCTTGGCTACCTTGGCAAAATCCGCATAAAGTGTCGTCCATTCCATGTTCTCGCCGGCTGCCGCCTCCTCTAAATTAGATTTCGTATCTTTGATCAAGCCTGCCGGATAGCTGGCGGTAATCTCGAGGTCCCCTCCCTCTAAATGCTTAAAAAATACCTTAGCATGTTCTTTTTCGTTTTCTGCCGTCTCGGTAAAAATATTAGAGATCTGCACAAACCCTTCTTTTTTGGCCGCTGAAGCAAAATAAGTATAGCGGTTTCTGGCCTGTGATTCACCGGCAAATGCCTTTAATAGGTTTTTTTCCGTTTCTGTCCCCTTAATTGATTTAGCCATTCCTTCCCCCCCCCATTTATTTTTCCAGTTTTTCCATCGGTTTTCCGCAACAGGCTAACCCTCCCTGTCCACAAGGACGCGCCGACGCATAGGCCAGAGGGCCACGGCGACGCAATACCATTAAGCGTCGGCCGATCCAATAACGTCGGGCGACTATTTTGCCTTACCTTGATTCGCTACCGCCTCCATCGCCTTCTTAACCGCTTCCGGGTCTCCCAGGTAATAACTTTTTAAAGGCTTTAAATCATCGCTTAATTCATAAACCAAAGGCAAACCGGTAGGTATATTTAAATTCACAATCTTTTCTTCCGAAATGCTGTCCAGATACATCACCAAAGCCCGCAGGGAATTTCCATGCGCCGCGATAATCACACGCTGGCCGCTTTTTACACTGGGTGCGATTGTTTTGTGCCAAAAGGGAAGGAACCTGGCCACTGTATCTTTTAAGCATTCCGTAAGCGGCAATTCTTCAGGCTTAAGATCCTTGTAGCGAAGATCAAAGCCCGGATAGCGCGGATCATTTTTCTCTAAAGCCATCGGAGGTATATCATAGCTCCTGCGCCAGATTAAAACCTGATCCTCACCGTATTTAGCCGCGGTTTCGGATTTATTTAAACCCTGCAGGGCTCCGTAATGCCTTTCATTAAGCCGCCAGGAATTATATACCGGTATCCACATCAGGTCCATTGCGTCCAAAGTCAGCCAAAGCGTGCGGATCGCCCTTTTAAGCACCGAGGTATACGCCAAATCAAAACAAAAACCTTCGCGCTTAAGGGTGGCGCCGGCGGCTTGAGCCTCCTGGATCCCTTTTTCGGATAAATCTACATCCGTCCAGCCGGTAAAACGATTCTCCTTATTCCAAACACTTTCTCCATGCCTGAGTAAAACCAGCTTTTTCATTTACCCTCCGTTAAAAGTATTGCCTGAATTACTTTGATTTATTAATATCGATCATCTGGATATCGGCATAAACAGCAGTTGACTCAGCCTGCGTTAACCTGGACAATTTACCGGTGAATCGTTTTATTGCCATCAAAAATCCTCCGGATTATAAACAAAGTTAGAAAATAACCAAGTAATCCTAAAACCAAACCGATCACCAGGTAGCCTATAATTACCGGCAGCAGAATTTCCAGGAAAGAAAATTTAAAAAACGACATCCAGGCGAACTCCTGGAACAATTTCTGCACCCGCTCCTGCACCAGGAGCCAATTTAACTTGAGTAT
Organism: Candidatus Omnitrophota bacterium; assembly: GCA_041308825.1. Lineage (GTDB taxonomy): Bacteria > Omnitrophota > Gorgyraeia > Gygaellales > Profunditerraquicolaceae > UBA6249. Next base: position 868 of record JBFZAU010000127.1, on the reverse strand, counting down.
AACAGAACCGACTTTTATTGCCAAGATAAAAGTTACAATCGATAACCAGGTATTAGTCAGCAGGCCGCCGAATAAAGCCGCCGCGCGGTTAGCTTTAAGGGTTAAGGCTAAAAACAAAGCCGCCGCCGGGCCGGTGCCCGGCAATAACCCGGCAAACACCCCCACCGCTACCCCCAAGGCAATCTTTTCCGGGGAATCATTAATCTTAAAAAGTTTGGAAAATATAAACTGTATAATTTTATTCAACATCGGTTCGTAAGAATTACTTTGGCTTGATATGCACTCCGGCAAACCTTTCTGCGCCATATGACTCTTGGATCCAGCCGTTTAACAGCCCGTAATCTTCCAAGGTCTGCTTAGCCTCTTCATATTCCTTTTTTTTCAAACGGCGGGATAGCCCGGGATAACCGGAGGCTAAATGATACGGCAGATATTGGCTCATTAAGCTGATATAGGTATCTTCGGAAATTTCGCGGGAAATAAACTTCATCACCTTATCGGTATGGCTTAAACGGTTAGGTAAAACCAAGTGCCTGATGATGAGCCCTTTGCGTATTAACCCCTGGCCGTCAAATTCCGCTACCCCCACCTGCCGATGCATCTCTTTTATAGATTCCCGGTTATATTCGACATAATTATCCGCCTGGGATATTTCTTGCGCTACGGAATCATCTCCATAACGGCTATCGGCCAGGTAAATATCTACGATCCCGGCTAAAGATTTAATTATTTCGGGTAATTCATAGCCGCTGGTATTATAAACCAAGGGGATTTTTAAACCTTGGGCAACTGCTAATTCCAGGCTTTTAAGAATTTGGGGTAAAACATGGGTCGGAGTAACCAGATTGATATTATGACAGCCTTCATT
>JBFZAU010000126.1:0-4224 GCA_041308825.1 Candidatus Omnitrophota bacterium | reverse complement strand
AGGTATTTCCAGTTCTTTTTCTCGATCAGCTCATCGACCTGATTCATCAGGTCATGGTAACGTTTGATATGGGTACGCGAAGGAGCGCCAATCTGGATAAAAACGAACTTTTTCCTGTATTGCGGGTATTTTTCCAAAAACCTGTCAATCGCCAGCACCCTTTCCACGATTCCTTTGGTATAATCAATCCGGTCTACTCCCAGGCCGATGATCTTGTCACTCAAACCATACTCCTTTTTAATTTTCTCTATTTCCCTCTCCGGCGCTACCTTAAAGCCGCCTGCCGATAGGTGGTCATCAACGCTGATCGGGAAAGCCCGGACAAATGTTTCTTTATTAGAACGAATCACGCTGAATTTTTCGGTATCTACCCGCGATTCAAGCAGGCGGTTAGCAGTATCCAGAAAATTATTACAATGGTTCTGTACGTGAAAACCGATTAAATCACAACCCAGCATCCCTTCCAAAATCTCTTTGCGATAAGGACAGATCGAAAAGCTTTCCGGGTTAGGCCAGGGGATATGCCAGAATAAAGCAATCGTGGCATCCGGCCGCTTGTCCTTAATCATTTTTGCAAGCAAGGTGAAATGGTAATCCTGGATAAAAATTAAAGAAGGCTTAACCGGCAATTCATCCAGCAGGGAGTCGGCGAATTTTTGATTCACCTTTTTATACATCTGCCAATCCGACTCCTGAAAGATCGGCCGGGTATGCGTATTATGGCAGAGCGGCCATAAACCTTCATTGGCAAACCCGTAATAGTAACCATCCTCCTCTTCCTTACTTAACCATACCCGCTTAAGTATATAGCGTATGTCTTTAGGCGGGACCCCTAATTTATCTTTAGAGTTAACAAATTGCCTATCGGCATTCCCCCCGGCATGGGCAATCCAGGTTCCGCCGCAGGCGCTTAATACCGGATGAATAGCCGTAACTACGCCGCTGGCCGGACGGATGCACTTAGGCAGGCCGGTAGCTTCGTCGATTACATGCATAAACGGCTCCCGGTTAGAAACGACAAACAAAGCATTTTCACCCAGTTTAGCCCGTACTAGATCCCTTAATTTTGCTTCGGTCCAGGTTTCCTCCTTTTCCAGGCGCGCTGTGGCTTCATCTGAGATCGTCCGGCGGGCAACCCGTAAACTCAAAGCCACCTGCTCAACTTCACTGGCCAATTTTCCTAAATCACCTTTTTCTTTAATCGGATGGGCTTTATCGGTTTCTCCTTTTTGAAAATACTTAAACCAATCGGTCAAGCGCTGGACCGGCAGGGCAAAAATCTGCTGGTGCAGCAGAATAGCAATAAGAAAAATCACCGCGACTAAAACAATTAATGTCGAACTGATCCTTTTCCAAAGTTCGGTGAGGCGGGCAAAAACATAGGAGGTATCGTGGATAACTTCTACCATGCCTAAAAACTGCCCCTCATCATCCAGGATCGGAAGGATATAGCTGTAGACTTCATAGTCTTTGAATCGCTCCAGCTCGCCCCGGGGGGTCTTATTACTGATGATCTCAGCCAGATAACTGCGGTCATAATTTTTCCAATCCGCAAACCGCTTAGTGAGTGCGATGATATTACCGTCTTTATCATAAATCATGCAGCCCTGCAGTCTTTCCCGGGTTTCGAACTTCTCGGCTAAGTAATTTGCGCTTTTTAAATCATTGGCTAAAAGTACATGCCTAACCGATAACTCCATACTCTCGGCGATGCTTTTAGATTTACGTTTTAAGTCATCAATCAGCTTTTCTTCCTCAAAACGTACTTCGAAAAACCCAAAAAGCGTAAAGGCCGCTGCTACAATGATCAAAATAGGTAAAATAAATAACAGTGCCCTGCGCATTTAATCCTTTCGGTTATTTTTTAATCCAGAATTTATATAAAGGCCTGATCCCGCAGGCCAGGGTTAAGCAAATCAGGGTTAAATAATCGATTTTTAACAGCTGCGGAAAGAGTTTAACGATAATTACCGCGAAAAACAATACCGACCATTTTACTAAACCGATATCCACTACGTTTAAACTTCTTAATCTCGCGTTCATTTTCTCAAACATCGCTCCCCCCTTCTCACTGGTTCAAATAATTATTCAATACGGCTGATGTTTTTTTACCGACTATTCCATCAGCTCGTAAGTTGTTTGCTTCTTGGAATTTAATAATCGCGTCTTTAGTTTTAGGGCCGATCTTGCCGTCGATAGGCCCCGTATAGAAACCTGCGCTCTTTAATGCCCTTTGAATTTGTTTTGAACTTAAGTTAACCGCGGAGGAAAGCGTAACCGTTTTAGCCGGCGGGGCTATCTCATCCTCCCAGTCGATAGAACTAGTTTGTACGGCTTGATCGGGAATATGGTAGGCCGGCGGCGGAGTTGTTGATTTAGCCGGACCGGTGGCACAACCGCTTAAGGCTAAAATTAATAAAATAATCCCGGATAGTTTTATCGGCATCTGTTCCTCCTTATAAATAAAAACCATCTTGCATACTTTAAGATGCAAGATGGCGGCCCGACCATCCAAAAACCTCCGGGAATAAGCGTTATTCCCAGACCACTTGTATTAAACTCTGGAAACAATATACCACAACTAAAAAGTAATTCAATTAATTAATAACGGAATATGCTTAACCCGAATTTATAGTTTATTCCTTTTGCCCTTCGGCATTCAGCTGGTCGATAGGGCGATGGCCGGCAATTAATTGTTTATTTAATCTTTTTTTCATCGGCATCCACCGTCTCCAGGTATTCATATGCCGGCTGTGCAAACACCGTACTTTCATCATGCTGCACTACCTTACCTTCAAGAAAAAACACTTTATCATACAGGGTTCCCAATGAATTAATTGCATTGTCCTTGGCTAAAGTTTGAGGATACTCCCAAACTTCATATTCCTTATTTTTAATGATGGTCCTGTTTTGTTTCCGCGGATTACCCAGCCTGCCGATTACCTCTGCTTGAGACATGCCGAGCAATTCATTAGTTTTCTCCCCTGCATTATATTGCTGAAATACAAACCCGCAGCCAGATAATCCCAATAAAACAATAAGAAGTATTATTGTCCTCATCTTCAACTTCCTCCTATTGCATCATTTTTCTGCGCGCCTGACCTTCTTGAGCGTGAATTTCTCCTTTTACCTTTTCGCAATAATCAATATACTCCTCAACCTCGACATTGTAATCGGTGCCCAGGCGTTTTAGCTTAAAAATCGTATCCGATAGATAGGAGCCGGCGGTAATATAAGACTCATGGGCCTTATAGGCGGTCATTTCCCTCTGGGCATCATCGATCCAATGCACAGCTTTTTTATAACTGGCATTGGCCTGCCCTAACCTGGGATCTAGAGTTAACTCCTTCTTGTATACAGTCCGGCTGGCCGTAACGCAGCCGCTTAAAACAACCATCAATCCGGCCAACAAATAAAACAATCTCATCTTACTCCCGGCCATTTTCTCCCCCCGTAAAGTTTATTTAATACCGTCCAAAATACCAATCTGCAGCTTGGTAAATAATCTAGAAACGGTTTCTAGATTAATCTGGAAACTGTCCCATCTGCAATCTGGACAGTACACATATAAGAACTATTCCACCCTTAAAGGTACACTGTCTAGATAAAGCCAATTACACTTTCCTGATTGGTATAGAAACTGTTTCTAGTAATAGTTTTGAACTTCGCTCTATATTTGTTTTATCCTGCCGTCAAAAAGATTAATTGATCGATCAAAATAGCTGTCCAGCATTCTTTCGTGCGTGACGATCGCAATGGTTGTACCGGACTCCCGGTTAATCTTTTTAAATAATTGCAGGATATTTTCAGCATTTTTAGAGTCCAGGCTTCCGGTTGGCTCATCCGCCAGGACTAATTTAGGTTGAGCGACAAGTGAACGGGCAATCGCCACCCGCTGACGCTCCCCTACCGAAAGGTTTGAAATTACTGCCTGTCTTTTACCGGACAAGCCTACAATCTCAAGCAACCGGTCAGCCCGCTGCGTTTTTTCTTTAGCACTCATCTTTAATTCCACCAGCGGCAATAAAACATTCTGCAGGACATTTAAAGTCGGCCACAGATAAAACACCTGAAAAACAAACCCCACGTTCTGCAGGCGGCTGCCGCTTTTTCTTAAAAAAGAATTTAAGTCTTTCCCCTCAAAATACATTTCCCCGGAGGTCGGCTTATCCAAGCCGCCGATTAAATGCAGCAGCGTGGACTTACCGCTGCCGGAAGGTCCCA
>JBFZAU010000125.1:0-6619 GCA_041308825.1 Candidatus Omnitrophota bacterium | reverse complement strand
CGATATCGAGACCTATACGCATATGCTCAATGTTTCTATCTTCTCAATGTATTTTTCTGCGCGCTTAGGTTTTGAAAAAACCGATATTCTCAACATCGGTATTGCGGCGATGTATCACGATATCGGCAAAATGTTTATTTCGCGCAAACTCTTGCATAAGCCCGGCCAGCTGACGGATCAGGAGTTTGGGCGTATGAAAAGCCATACGGTGCTGGGGGCCCAAATTATGCTCAGATATGTCGATACTTTGGGAATTCTGCCGGTGGTGGTATCTTTTGAGCATCACCTCAAACATGACAGCTCAGGTTATCCGCACCCGCCATTTTTAAGAAAACAGCATATTGCTTCGGAGATCGTTTCGATTTGTGACGTTTATGACGCCCTCTCGCAAAGGCGGGGCTATAAGCAGGATTATTCTCCGGATATCGTTTACAATATCATGAATAAAGATAAGGGAAGTTATTTTGATGCGGCATTGCTGGATAAGTTCTTCGGTTTTATGGGGCTTTGGCCGGTAGGGGCGGTGGTGGCTTTAAATGACGGCAGCATTGCTTTAGTTAAGGAGCAGAATGAGTCGGATGTGCGCCGGCCCAAGATCGAGGTGGTTTCCCCTGTGGAGAAAAAACGCACCCTTGATTTACTGCAAGAGCCAGGTTTAAGTATTGAGCGTTACCTTAATCCCTGGAAGGAGGGTAAAGAGTTTTTGCAGTTAGGCGAGAGTGGTTAAAAATTATTTGACTTTAGCGTAAACTATGTTATAGTTATATAAACAAAGGCGTTTAGGAGCCGAATAGTCGGCACTAAACGCCTTATTTTGTGTAAACTATGGCTAAATACATATTTATAACCGGGGGCGTAATTTCAAGCTTAGGCAAGGGGATTGCTTCGGCTTCGATCGCCAAGATCCTTGAGTCCAGGAGTCTGAAGGTAACTTTGATGAAACTGGATCCTTACATTAATGTCGATCCGGGGACAATGAATCCTTACCAGCACGGAGAGGTTTATGTTACCGAAGACGGGGCGGAAACCGACCTGGACCTTGGCCACTATGAGAGGTTTACTAAAGCCTCGATGACTAAGTTTAATAACGCGACCACCGGGCAGGTTTATAATACGGTGATCTCGCGGGAGCGCCGGGGGGATTATTTAGGTAAGACGATCCAGGTGATTCCGCATATTACCGGGGAGATTAAGGAGCGGATAAAAAAAGTAGCCCAGGTCAGCCAGGCGGATATCGTCTTGATCGAAATCGGCGGAACCGTCGGGGATATCGAAAGCCTTCCTTTCTTGGAGGCGGCCCGGCAATTTAAGCTGGATGCCGGAGAAAAGAATGTACTCTATATCCATCTGACCCTGGTTCCTTATATTAAGGTTGCCGATGAGATTAAAACTAAGCCTACTCAGCATAGCGTGCAGACCTTGCGCGAGATTGGTATCCAGCCGGATATCCTGATCTGCCGGACAGAAAAAACGCTTTCCGATGAAGTTAAAGAGAAAATTTCCTTATTTTGCAATGTCCGGAAAGAGGCGGTGATTGAATCTCCGGATGTCGAATCCATATATCAAATCCCTTTAGTTTTTAAAGGGCAGATATTGGATGAAATAATCTTGAGTCATTTCGGCCTGATCTCCAAGCCTTCGGATTTGAAAGATTGGGAAAGAAACGTGGTCGAGCGTTTGTTTGCGCCTAAAAAGACGGTGCAGGTGGCGGTAGTCGGAAAGTATATCGGCCTGCAGGATGCCTATAAGTCCATTTATGAAGCGCTTACGCACGCGGCCATCAGTAACCAGGTAAAGGTGGAGGTTAAAAAGATCGATTCCGAAGAGATCGAAAAATATGGACCCGAAAAACTACTTAAAGACCTGGATGCAGTTTTGGTTCCCGGAGGATTCGGCGGCCGCGGCATCGAAGGCAAGATTCAGGCTATCGGATTTGCCCGGAGGAATAAAATTCCTTTTTTAGGGCTTTGTTTGGGGATGCAGTGCGCGGTGGTAGATTTTGCGCGCCATCTCTGTGGTTTAAAGGACGCTAATTCCACGGAGTTTAAACCCAAAACCAAATATCCGGTCATCAGTCTTTTATCCGAGCAGAAAAATGTCAAGGATCTTGGCGGTACGATGCGGCTGGGGGCGTATCCCTGTAAAATCAAACCCAATACCTTGGCCGCGCGGGTTTATCAAACGCATCAAATCTCCGAGCGTCACCGCCATCGCTATGAATTTAATAATGATTTTCGCAAAAAATTAGAATCCAAAGGGATGATTTTTTCCGGCATTTATCAGAAAAAGAACCTGGTAGAAATCGTGGAATTAAAGGGCCATCCATATTTTATCGCGGCCCAGTTTCATCCGGAGTTTAAATCCAAACCGGATGCCGCCCACCCTTTGTTTGATCATTTTATCCGCGCTGCAGCAGAGAAAAAATAAAGATGAAAGCAATCCTGGTTTTAGAGAACGGCCGGATTTTTAACGGCCAATCATTTGGAGCAAGCGGTGAATCCCGGGGGGAGGTTGTTTTTAATACCAGTATGGCCGGGTATCAGGAGATTATTACTGATCCTTCTTATAAAGGCCAGATTGTTACGATGACCTATCCTTTAATCGGTAACTACGGGGTAAACCGACAGGACACGGAAAGCCGCGGCCCCTGTTTAGAAGGTTTGGTGGTTAAGGAATACAGTAAAATCGCCAGTAATTGGAGAAAGACGCAAGGCTTGGGGGAATACTTGAAAGAGAATAAGATTATCGGGATTGAGGGGGTGGATACCCGGGCTTTGACTTTGTGTATTAGGGAGCAGGGCGCAATGAAGGCGGTGTTGTCTACGTTGGACTTTGATGAAAAAAGTCTGTTGAATAAAGTCCGTTTAAGCCCGTCTTTGGTAGGAGTCGATCTGGTCAAAGAAGTCACCATTCCTAAAAAATACGTTTACACGCAAATCAAAAACGCTAAATTTAAAGTTGTCGTTTTAGATTGCGGGGTTAAATACAATATTTTAAGGGAATTATTGCGCCATCAATGCCGGGTGCTGGTTTTGCCGGCGCAATCCAGCGCGAAAGAGATTTTAAGCCATCATCCGGACGGGGTCTTACTTTCTAACGGTCCGGGAGATCCGGCGGCAGTAGGTTATGTGGTTAAAACGGTAGCTGATTTAATCGGCCGGGTGCCGATTTTCGGGATTTGCCTGGGGCATCAGATGCTGGGGATGGCTTTAGGGGGCAAAACTTATAAACTTAAATTCGGCCACCACGGGGCGAATCATCCGGTTAAAGATTTAAGAACCGGTAAAGTTTATATTACCAGTCAAAATCACGGATTTTGCGTGGATATCGATTCTTTATCCAAACAAGATATTCGGCTGACCCATGTGAATCTGAACGATGGAACGCTGGAGGGGTTGAGCCATAAAAAGTTTCCGGTATTTTCCGTGCAGTTCCATCCGGAGTCTGCTCCCGGACCGCATGACGCCGAGTATTTGTTTGCGGAATTCGCCCGTGTAATGCAAAAGCACAAAAGTAAATAAAAATGCCCAAGAGAACAGATATAAAAACAATATTAATCATCGGGAGCGGGCCGATTGTGATCGGCCAGGCCTGCGAGTTTGATTATTCCGGGACCCAAGCCTGTAAAGTCTTGAAACAGGAAGGGTACCGGATTGTTTTAGTTAACTCTAACCCGGCAACGATTATGACCGATCCGGAGGTAGCCGATAAGACTTATATTGAGCCGATTACCGTAGAAATGGTTGAAAAGATTATTGCCCGTGAGCGGCCGGATGCGCTGCTGCCGACTTTAGGCGGCCAGACCGCGTTAAATACAACTTTGGGGTTGGCGCAGAAGGGGGTCTTGAAGAAGTATAAGGTTGAAACGATTGGAGCCGATATTGATGCGATTAAGAAAGGCGAGGACCGTCAATTATTTAAAGCGGCGATGAAAAAGATCGGGCTGGATTTACCTAAAAGCGGCCGGGCTTATAATTTGGATGAGGCGATTGCGGTCTCAAAACAAGTTGGTTTTCCGTTGATTATCCGGCCCAGTTTTACCTTAGGGGGTACGGGCGGTTCGATCGCTTACAATTTTGAAGAATTTAAAGTTTTAGCTAAGCGGGGCCTGGAATCCAGTATTATCAGTGAAATCCTGGTTGAAGAATCGGTTATCGGCTGGAAGGAGTTTGAGTTAGAAGTGATGCGGGATTTAAAAGATAATGTCGTGGTGATCTGTACGATTGAAAACCTTGATCCGATGGGGGTGCATACCGGCGATAGTATTACCGTGGCTCCGATTCAAACATTGACTAATCAAGAATATCAAATCATGCGTAACGCCGCGATTGCCTGTATTCGGGAAATCGGGGTATCTACCGGAGGTTCGAATATCCAGTTTGCCGTACATCCGGATACCGGCAGGATGGTGGTTATCGAAATGAACCCCCGGGTCTCACGCTCCTCGGCTTTATCCTCCAAGGCTACCGGATTTCCGATTGCTAAAATTGCCGCTAAGCTTGCCGTAGGCTATACTCTGGATGAAATTCCCAATGATATCACCCGTTTGACTCCCGCCTGCTTTGAGCCGGCGATTGATTACTGCGTAGTTAAAATCCCCCGCTTTACCTTCGAGAAATTCGCTCAAGCGGAAAACACTCTGGGGGTATCGATGAAAAGCGTGGGAGAAGCTATGGCTATCGGCCGCACCTTTAAAGAAGCATTACAGAAAGGCCTAAGAGCCCTGGAGCTTAAAAAATTTGGTTTAGAGAGCCTGCTTTTTAAGAATACTCAGGAGGTTAAGGTAAGCAATGAAATTCTGGAACAGATTTTTCGTAAACTCAGGCAGCCGAATGCTGAAAGGATATTTTACATCGGTGATGCTTTTCGCGCCAAGCTGGATATCGAGCAGGTGCATGATTTAACTAAGATTGACCGTTGGTTCCTGCATAATATAAAAGAAATTATCGACTGTGAAAGAGAGCTGTTTAAAAATAAGCATCAGCTGGACGCCTCGCTTCTGAAGAAAGCCAAGGAATACGGTTTTAGCGATAAGCAGTTGAGCCGGATTTTATCTTTAAGCGAAGCCGAAATCTATAATTTGAGAAAATCCTTTAATATCACCCCGGATTTTAAGTTGGTGGATACCTGCGCGGCCGAATTTATGGCCCATACCCCATATTTCTATTCGACTTACGATAAATAAACCCGGCATTATTTTAGGCGCTTTACAAATAAACGAACCTATAATACAATAAGCCTAATAATTAGGCAAAAGATGATTAAAAAAACAGGTTTTGATAACGAAAAATATCTGAAAGATCAAACCGCCGCAATCCTCGACCGGGTAAAGAATTTTGATAATAAACTTTACTTGGAATTCGGAGGCAAGCTCTGTTTTGATTATCACGCCGCCCGCGTGCTTCCCGGTTATGATCCTAATGTAAAAATAAGATTATTGCAGTGTTTAAAAGATAAAATCGATATCGTGCTTTCGATCTATGCGGCGGATATCGAAAAGGGCAGGGTCCGCGGGGATTTCGGGATTACCTATGATGCCGCCACCTTCAAGCTAATCGATGATTTGAGAAAATGGGGTTTAGATATTTTAGCGGTGGTGATTACCCGCTTTACTCATCAGCCCTCGGCGGTAATTTTTAAGAATAAGCTGGAACGCCGCGGAGTAAAGGTTTATTTACATTATCCGATTGCCGGCTACCCGGCGGATGTGGATGCCATCGTCAGCGAAAACGGATTCGGTAAAAATGATTACGTTAAAACTGAGAACCCGATCGTGGTGGTGACTGCTCCGGGGCCAAACAGCGGCAAGCTATCGACCTGTTTATCGCAGTTGTTTCACGAGCATAAACACGGGGTCAACGCCGGATACGCTAAATTCGAAACATTTCCGATCTGGAATCTGCCGCTTAAACATCCGGTCAACATCGCTTATGAAGCGGCGACTGCGGATATCCAGGATTTTAACCTGATTGACCATTTCCATCTGGAGAAGTACGGCCAAGCGACAGTCAATTATAATCGTGACGTAGAAAGTTTCCCGATTTTAAAGTCAATGTTGAGCCGGATTTTCGCCAAAGATCTTCCCACCTATAATTCCCCCACGGATATGGGGGTTAACCGGGCAGGTTTTGGGATTGTCGATGATCAGGCGGTGGTTGAGGCGGCGAAGCAGGAGTTGATCCGCCGCTACTTCCGCTATAATAGCGAATATGTTTTAGGCGTCGAAAAAAAAGAAACCGTAGACAGGGTGATTTCCTTGATGGAGGAGGTCGGGGTAAAGGTTACCGACCGGGCGGTGGTGCAGGCAGCCAGGAGTGCCGCCGAAGAAGCGGAACAGCAAAACAAAGGGCATGACGGGATCTTTTGCGGCGCGGCGATCCAGTTAAGTAACGGGGAAATAATTATCGGCAAGAATTCTGAGCTGATGCATGCCGCATCCAGCCTGGTAATGAATGCGTTAAAAGTTTTGGCGCGCATTCCGGATGAGATATTGCTTTTAAGCCCCCAGGTTATCGCTCAAATCGCCAAGCTTAAAAAAGATATTTTAAAGGCTGATTCGGAAAGTCTGGACTTAGAAGAGTGTTTAATCTCCCTGGCCATTAGTGCGGCAACCAGCCAT
>JBFZAU010000124.1:0-10360 GCA_041308825.1 Candidatus Omnitrophota bacterium | reverse complement strand
AATGCCTGCCATTCCCCTTACCGGCAGTATGTTCAGGTTGGGGCAGGGTATTTCCCTCCCTGTCACGATCTCGTATGCGGTGCGCAGCGCGGCCTCCATTACCCCGCCGGTAGCCCCGAAGATTACCGCCGCACCGGTAGAAATACCTAAAGGCTCATCAAAATCTTCACCGGGTAGCTCCGTAAAATTAATCCCCGCCTCTTTAATCATCCGGCTGGCCTCCCGGGTAGTCAAAACATAATCTACATCGGAAAAACCCTCACCATCTTTAAGGTTTAATTCATTTTTCCAATAGTCAAACGCACTTTTCATCTCCGGACGCCGGGCTTCGAATTTTTTAGCGGTACAAGGCATCACCGATACGACTACAATATCCCTCGGGTCAAGTTTATACTTTTTGGCGTAATAAGTCTTAGCCACTGCTCCGAACATCTGCTGCGGAGATTTACAGCTGGAGATATGGCCCAGGATCCCCGGGAAAAAATGCTCAGCAAACTTTATCCAGCCCGGAGAACAGGAAGTAATCATCGGTAAAACACCTTTATTTTTAATCCGCTTGATTAGCTCATGCCCCTCTTCCATAATTGTAAGGTCAGCGGAAAATTGGGTATCGAAAACTCTATCGAAACCCAGCCTCCGTAAAGCTTGGGCCAGTTTAGCGGTAACCAGTGTCCCCGCCGGCAAACCGAACTCTTCGCCGATAGCCGCCCGGACTGCCGGAGCCACCTCCACCATCACGAATTTTTTAGGATCGGCCAGTGCCTTCCAGACATCTGCAGTGGCATCATTTTCAGTAATCGCACCTGTAGGGCATACCGCCAGGCACTGTCCGCAATTAACACAAACACTATTAGCCAATCCCTGATCAAAGAAAGTTGTAATTTTACTGGCTTTACCGCGACCGGCGAAATCAATAGCCTTAACTGATTGCAAATTGGCGCAAACCGAAACACAGCGCCCGCAAAGTATGCATTTATTAGGGTCGCGGGTTAAAGCTACTGAGCTTTTGTCTAAAGGCAGCTCGATTTTACTGACCTTAGGAAACCTGACCTCTCTTACTCCCAGATCATATGCCATTCTCCTTAGCTCACAGCTCTGGTTACGCTCGCAAACCAGGCAATCCTTAGGATGCCCGGCTAAAAGCAACTCCAAATTTATTTTCCTAGCCTCTCTGACCCGCGCCGTATTGGTAAAAATTTCCATTCCCGGAGCAATCGCTGTGACGCAGGCACGTAACAGGGTTTTGGCTTTCTTAACCTCGACTAAGCAGATTGAACAGGATGCCTCCTGGTTGATATCTTTTAAATAACAAAGCGTGGGGATATCAATTCCGGCTTTTGCGGCTGCCTCCAGGATCGTTAAGCCAGAGTTAAATTGATAATCTTTACCGTTAATTTTTAAAGCTATCTTCTTTTCTTCCACTATTTACCTTCCTTAACATCGCACCTTAAACACCGGCCGGCTTCCGTACAAGCCTGCTTTAAAGACAGCCCTAAAGAAACCTCTTGAAAATTATGCCGCCGCTTATCTACCGGAAGCTTCAAACCTTCCTGCTTTTTAGTCACTTTACTCTCCTGAGGAACCTCGCAGGCATAATCGAATTTACGGAATAGCTTAGAAAATCTGTCCTGCCCGCTTAATATCCGATCGATTGCTTGAGCGGCTTTTTTGCCGTCTGACATCGCCTCAACCGCCGTAGAAGGCCCCATTACTAAATCCCCTCCGGCGTAAACTTTATCCAAATTAGTCTTAAGGCTGGCACGTTCAACCTTAACCGTCCCGTCCGGATTAACAACTACCCCGCTATCTTTAATAAATTCGGCATCCACCCTCTCGCCAATGGCCAAAATAACGCTATCACAAGGAATTTGAAAAATCTGGTCGGTAGCTTGCGGCTTTTTTCTGCCGCTTAAATCATATTCTCCTAAAGCCATCCGGGTTAGACTTAATCCCTTTAATTTACCGTCTGATCCTATAATTAAAGCTTTTGGCGCAGCCAAAAACTCAAATTTAACCCCTTCTAATTGGGCTCCCTTAATTTCGTCTTTATTGGCCGGCATTTCTTTTTCTTGACGGCGGTAAACGATCGTAACTTCGCTACCCAGCCTAAAAGCAGTACGCGCCGCATCCACCGCTACATTTCCCGCCCCGACCACCAACACCTTTTTACCTAAAGCCGGTTTTTTGCCAACCGCCACATCTTCCAGAAAAGCAGTGCCGGATAGAACCCCTTTGGCATCCTCCCCGGGAATACCTAAATTCATATTTTTGTAAGCACCGGTAGCCAGAAACACAGCATCGGATTTGCTAATGATCTCTTTAAGTTTTTGCGTACCAATCTTTTGGTTGCAGGAAATTTTCACTCCCATCTTGCGCACAAAATCAATTTCTTTTTTCAATACGGCTTTAGGCAGACGGTACTCGGGAATCCCGTAAAGCAGAATCCCTCCGGAAGCAGAATTAGCTTCATAAACCGCTACCTCATGGCCTAAGCGGGCTAAATAAAAAGCAGCGGTTAAGCCACTCGGCCCTGCGCCGACAATGCTGATTTTTTTGCCGCTTTTAGGCAGCTTTTCTGTAACCAAGCGTTGAATAATCTTATTTTCTTGCTTAGCTTGATAAATATAATCTGCTACATAACGGTGAATTTCTCCTTGCGATACAGGATAATCGATATCTTCCCGACGGCAGCGCATCTTACAGTGAAAATGGCAGATCCGGCCGCTGGATGCCGGGAAAGGATTATCCCGGATAATACATTCAAAAGCCTCGAGCATCTTTTTCTCTTTAAATAACTCTAGAAATCCCGGAATATTCATATGCAACGGGCAGCTATTTTCACACGGAGAAACAAAAAGATCTAAACACACTCCCCCGTCGCAACGGCCCTCGACAAGATGTTCCTCATATTCATTCCGGAAATATTTAAGGGTCGTCAAAACCGGATTCGGCCCGGTCTGCCCTAAGCCGCATAAAGCGGTATCTTTAATCACCGTTCCCAGATCGGATAATTTTTGCAGGTCGCCTGCAACAGCTTTGCCTTGGGTAATATTCGTTAGGATATTTAAACTCTGGGTTAGGCCCTCCCGGCAGGGAGTACATTTGCCGCATGATTCACTGGTGGTAAACTCCGTAAAATAACGGGCAATATCCACCATACAGTTATCATCATCCATAACTACCATACCGCCTGAGCCCATGATCGCACCTAAGGATGCCAGGGTTTCATAATCAATCGGGGTATTAAATAAAGGAACCGGTATACAGCCGCCGCTAGGGCCGCCGCTTTGCACTGCTTTAACCTTTTTGTCGGTACCGGTCCCGTCTCCGATATTGTAAATTAAAGTCTGTAAAGTTGTTCCCAAGGACAACTCCACCAAGCCGGTATTTTTAATTTTGCCAACCAGGGAAAAAACTTTAGTTCCGGAGCTGCTTTGCGTCCCGGTCTGTTTAAACCAATCCGCACCTTTAGCCATGATTACCGGAATATTGCTCCAGGTTTCCACATTATTAATATTGGTCGGCTTACCTAAATACCCCTTTTGTGCCGGGAATGGCGGGCGCGGTTGAGGCCGGCCGGACCTGCCTTCTAAAGAAGAAATCAGCGCCGTCTCCTCGCCGCAGACAAATGCTCCTGCACCCTCAACCACCTGTAAATCAAATGAGAAACCGCTGTCGAATATATTTTCTCCCAATAAACCAAGGCTGCGGGCTTGCCCGATCGCTTTTTTGATCCTTTCTACTGCCAGCGGATACTCGGCGCGCACATAAATAATTCCCTGCGCGGCTCCCATTGCATAGGCACCGATAATCATCCCTTCTAAAAGCATATGCGGATCGCTTTCGCTTTCATTGCGGTTCATATATGCGCCGGGGTCCCCTTCATCGGCATTACAGATCGCATATTTCTGATCGGCATTCTCCTTAGCCATCAGCTCCCATTTTATTCCCGTCGGAAAACCCGCCCCGCCCCGGCCTCTTAATTTAGAATCCTTAACTTGAGCGATTACCTCAAGCGGCTTAAGATCGGTTAAAATATGCAGTAGCGTACGGTATCCTCCGATGGCAATATATTCCTCGATATCTTCCGGGTTAATCAAACCGCAATCTCTCAAAACGATCTTCTTCTGGTATTTAAAAAATGGCACCCGGTCCCAATCCGGAATTTCGTCAAAACCATCCCCGTATTTAATTTGGCCGGTTAAATGATCCCAGGATCTAATTTTACATAAAACCTTTTTGGAATTAATTGTATGGTTGGACAGACCCTTGACGATCCCTTCGACATCCGCAGGCACAAGGCGGCTCAAGATGACCAGCGGCCTACCCGGTAAAGTAATATTGACTAACGGTTCCTGGGCGCAGAAACCAAAACAACCAACCTTAGTCAATAGGGCGGGGATTTTATGTTTGGCAAAAGATCTGGCAAAAGCGTCAAATACCTCACTAGCCCCGTTGCCCAGACCACAAGTCCCCATGCCGACAGCAATCCTTATTTTATTCGGCAGAATCTTCTTTAAACCCGCCTCTTTTATCCGGTCTAAATCCTGAAGATTTTTTATTTTCATCGCTTACTCTTTTTGTTTAAAATACCTTTAATGATTTTGCGCAGCTTATCTTCATTCATGTGGCTGTAGATATTGCCATCTACCTCCACTACCGGGGCCAGCGCGCACTGGCCAAAGCAGGCTACGGTTTTAATCGTAAATTTGTTATCTTTAGTGGTTAAGCAAGATTTTTCCGCTGCCGCAAGTTCTTCTTCGGAAAAACCGAACCAATTAATCAAATAATCCAATAAATTTTTCGAACGGCGGGTATGGCAAGCCGTCCCGCGGCAAACAATAATCGAATGGTCCCCTTGAGGCGCAAGATTGAAGAAGGCATAAAAAGTAATAATGTTGTAAATTTTAGAAACCGGTATCCCTGTCTTCTTAGCGATATACTCCAGCGTCTCCTGGGAAAGGTATTTATGGGGGTCAAGCTTTTGGGTATCCTCTAAAATCCCCAGCAGCTTCCCTGCTTTGCCCTCATACCGCGAAATAATTTCATCCAGCTTAGCCTTGTCTGCAACCATCAATATATCCCGAATTTAGTTTATTTTGTTTTTTCGTTGACATTGACAAAATAAATAAGATTTTCTAATTCAATCTCCAGATTGACATTGTTAATTACGCAGCCTTCGGCGTTTTTAAGCCGTAGCGGCGCAAAATTAAGAATCCCCTTGATTCCGCAGGCACAAATCATATCGGTTGCCTGCTGGGCGGCGATATCCGGAACCGCTAAGATAGCGATACGTGTCCCGTTGGCTTTAATAAAGCTTTTGGCTTCTTCTAAGGGTAAGACCGGAACAACTGCGGAACGGTTAATCTTGGCCGGATCAATATCAAAACCGGCCACTATTTTTATACCTTCCTTCTCAAAACCCCGGTAGCGCATCAGTGCGCTGCCGATGTGCCCGCCGCCTACGACAATTACCTTCTGCAACTGATCCTTACCTAAAATACTGTTAAGTTTCTCGAGCAGAGAATCGATCTGGTATCCCCCTTTTTTATTCCCGGAGATACCAAAAATAGAGAAGTCTTTCCTCACTTGGGAAGCGGTAACTCCTACCGCATCAGCCAAGTTATCTGAGAAAACTTTCACAAAACCTAAAGCTTGCAGTCTGTAAAGAGCGTTTTTATATCGAGAAAGCCGAATAATGCAGTTTTTGTTCGTAATCATATTGTTCCGTTTTTCACAATAACAAAATTAATATAGCAAATAATGAGATTTTGTCAAAGGTTTTTTATCTTAAATATTGCTTGCAATTTAGCAAAAGAAGCTATATAATTTTCCCTTAATAACTTACTTTTCATCTTCATTCACCATCAACAAATAATAGAATATATCGCAATGGGAAAAGAAATCAAAAAAATACTGCTTATTATGGGCGTTGCTTTATTACTTGCTTTAGGCGGGCCTAAAATCGGTCTCTCCCCCCATCAGGCAATCGTTGCTGCTATTTTCTGCGTCTCGATTATGGGGGTGCTAATCTACTGGGAGCTCAGGTTAAGCTTTGTTTTTTTAGGAGCGGGGTTAATGCTGCTGGCCCGGGCCATTGATCTTGAGAATCTGATTAAGTTCGCTTCACTGGATGTAATTTTATTCCTCATCGGCATTATGATCTTAGTCGGCATGCTAAATGATGCCGGCTTTTTCTATTGGTTGGTCACCCGGTTGCTTAGGATTAAGGGAATAACCGGAGAAAAACTTTTTATACTGATCATGCTTCTATCCGGCATCTTATCCGGATTAATGGGTGAGGTCGCCTCGATTATTATCATCTCTAAGGTAATCCTGGATATAAGCGATCTCATCGATATTAACCCGGTACCCTTAATTATGGCTTCGGTTTTAGCCACCAATATCGGTTCATCCGGTACGCTGCTGGGTAACCCGGTGGGGATTTTAATTGCGGCACGCGCAGATTTAAGCTTTGAAGATTTCATGCGCCATGCCTTTCCGGCTACGGCCATCGTTTTTGTAGTAACTTTGATCATTCTATCCTTATGGTATAGAAAAACGATAAAAAAGTTGAATGAAAAACTTAAACCGATAAGCGAAAACTCTTTTTTCATCTCCCTGATCACTATCCCCACCGACCTCAGGACCAAGATCAGTATCGGTATATTTGCCATGATGCTAATTACTATTTTCTTCCATCATCGCATTGAGGTCTTTTTCGGCCTGGAGGAAAACAGCATCCTGATGATGACCCCGATTATCTTCGCGGGAATCGCCCTGCTTTATCGCCGCGATCGCATGCGGCATTACGTAGAACGGGAGGTCGAATGGACTTCCGTATTGTTCTTCCTCTTTCTGTTCGCCATGGCGGGGGTTATAAAATACAGCGGGATCTCCGACGTAATCGCCCGCTCTCTTATCTTGCGATTCGGTAACCCCGCGAATCTGCTCTCAGGTGTGCTTATTTTTTCCAGCGCGCTGCTCTCGGCGATCCTGGATAATACGGTCGTTGTCGCTACCTATATCCCGATTGTCCAAAGTTTAGGAAGTTTAAATATTAACATGAACCCGCTCTGGTGGGCAATCTTATTCGGTGCCTGCTATGGCGGCAATATTACGATTATCGGCTCTACCGCCAACATTATCGCCATGGATATTCTGGAAAAAAACCGGGGGGTTAAAATAAGTTTTTTTCAATGGCTTAAGGTTGGCCTGGTGGTCGGCTTAATAACTACAACCGTCGCCTATATTGCAATTATTTTCTTAATCCATTAACGCTTTAAAATCACCGTAACTCATTCTGTCCGCGTAGCAATATTCAAATTCCTTATCTCTAACTCATTAAAAATATCCAAGAGGCCGACGATATCTTTAAACCTCACCATCTTATCCGAAAATAAAATCACTTCCAGGTTTGGATTATCCTGATGGAGCTTGGCAATTTCGGCCTTAAATGTTTTTTTGGAAGTTGCTTTATTATCCAGATAAATCAACCCTTCACTGGTAATCATTACACTGATCTGGCGGGAATCTTTATGCGGCTGGCCGGTCTTGGAACTGGGCAGATTAACCTGAATATTAGACTGCATCACCAAAGGCGTAGTCACCATAAAAATCGCCATCAACACCAGGATGATATCGGTAAACGGAGCAGTATTGATTTCAGTAAAAGGTTTTTGCCGGCGGCTGGGATTTCTCATTTTTTAATCGCACTGATTAAATCCATCGTTTCAGAAGCAGCTAACTCCATATCTTTAATAAAATCATCGATCTTCTTCATCGCATAGTTATAAGCGGCGACTGCTGGAATAGCAATGGTCAAGCCGGCCGCGGTAGTCGACAATGCTTCTGAGATCCCGCCGATAATCACACTTATTCCGCCGGAACCGCTGATGGAAACATCATGAAAAGCCCGCAGGATCCCGGTGATCGTACCCAAAAGGCCAATATAGACGGCGACGCTACCGATCGTACCGATAATCGAAGTAAACCTTTCCAAATCGACGGTTTCGATAATGACCTGGCGTTCCATATTATTAGAAATTTCTTTTTCGCTGCAATCAAAAAAATTCAAGCCTGCCGCAACCACCTTAACCAAAGGGGCATCCGCGCACTTACAGATCTCTAAAGCTGTTTTTACCCCGGATTTAGTTTTAAGCGCATGCCTGATCTTGGACATAAAATCACTGCGTTTTAACCTAGCCTTACGGCGATAAAAAATATACCGTTCAAGAATTATCGCCACGGAAACAACCGACAATACCAAAAGTATGATCATAGTTATCCCGCCGATCTTAAGTAAATGCCAGATATTCATTTATTTCTCCTCCTCTAGCCCTCTTAAGGGGCAAATATAACAAAAAGATAGCCTGGTAGTTAAACCAGGCTATATTTTACATCAAATCTCCCGAAAAGTCCTGCTTTTTATGGCTGGTAGGTTTTGTTTAGCCTTCCAGACAAACTACCCGCTGAGAAACCACATCGGACATAACTCTTAAGCCTTTGGCCCCTACATCATAGACCCCCACAATTTCCTCATATTTAGCCGACTCGGGGATCAACCGGATAAATAGGTTATCTAAGCGCTTGAGCATTTTATCATTAAACAAAACCTCATTTTTGGCGGGAAACAAAGCCACATAAAAAATATTAGTTTCCACCAAATCCTGGAAGAAATGCGTTCCAAATGAAAGCTCCGGCATCAGGTTACCCGCTGAAAAAGCAATCTCCGCCAGCACTGCCACATTATTA
Organism: Candidatus Omnitrophota bacterium; assembly: GCA_041308825.1. Lineage (GTDB taxonomy): Bacteria > Omnitrophota > Gorgyraeia > Gygaellales > Profunditerraquicolaceae > UBA6249. The sequence continues at coordinate 1,606 of JBFZAU010000124.1, read as the reverse complement.
ATTTCAGCGAATTTCACCGGCACCCCTAAAGACGGAGTAGTCGTCCCCCATCTGCCCGGACCCATTAATAAAGTAGGCAACTCTTCTTTATCTTTAATCGTAGCATTCAATTTACCTACAATGCGGGCAATCTCATATTTATCTGATAGGATCAACTGATTATATTTCTCCGGATCAATATAGATGATCCACTGGACCCTCTGGGAAATATTCCCTCCCAAGAAATATCCTTGCGACTCAAAAAGAGCTTTGGCCTTATCCACCTTTTCCGGCAGGTCAACTTTCCGGCCCAGCCCCCGGGTCTGTAGCGGACGGCACTGCAGAAGATTGATCTTAAATTTATTATCTTTGGTGTAATTCACGGTAAATTCAACCTCTACCGGATAACGATAGTTTGCTTGCAGGGATTGGAGTATTTTCTTGAACAGCCCCACTAATTTATTATCTTTAAAGATTTCATCCAGCGTCAAGATCCAGTAAGTTTTATCACCTAAACCCTTTTCATTCATCATCTGCATCGCTTCGGTATCCTTAACCGCTACCCGGTCAACACCCGAATACAGCTTGGCGTTGATGATTTTCTCAAAAGGTACCGTTTCTAAAAGATTATCCCTGGTATTAATCAAGTCTACCTCATGCTGCGAATATTTTCTTAAATCGTCTTTCTCGGCATATGGCCGCCGGGTAGGCTGGCTCAATGCCAGCATCCGGGGATAATCTCCCTCCACCCGGTTAACCGCCCGGGTACCCAAGCCAAAGACCACCCTGAGCATACCTGCCTCAGGATCAATCTCTTTATTCCAAACATAGGTATTATAGGAAACCCCCACGCCGGCCAGATCCGGGAAGAAATACTGTTTATGATGGGCCCCGGAAACCCGCTGCACTAAAAGCGCCATTTGTTCATCCAACTTATCTAACCCCCGTTGTTTGCGGTAAACTAAAGCGTCGTTACTCATGGTCGAGGAGTAAATTTTCTTTACCGCTTCCGCAAATTGGATATACCTTTGCTCGGGGCTGCCTTGATTAGCCAGAAAAATGCTTTCGTACTTGCCGGCAAAAGCGTTGCCAAAATCATCTTCCAAGAGTGAGCTGGAGCGGATAATAATCGGAGATGACCCGAAATATTCGATAATCTGCTGAAAATATTCCATAATCTCTTCAGGGAAAACTCCGTAAAGCATTTTTTCCTTCAATACCTGGGCAATATTAAAATACCCCTCATCGGTCTTATGCTGCACGTGCAGTTTCCACCAGCGGTTATGCACGATATACGAATAAAAAATATCCGAACCGATATAAAATGAATCATGAGGCTCGGAGATCTCCTGCCACTCATCCAGGCGCTTAGCGAGGATCTTCCTGGCTAAAAGCATGCCCACCGCTTTGCCGCCGATAAAGCCGGTACCGATCAACCTGGACTTAATCTCTACCAGTTCTTTAAGTGAAAAGTTCTGGATGGCCAACGCCAGGATTTTTTTATTTTTGGAAATCATAATGTTACAGAGCTGCTTGATGGTGCTGGCGATTTTAACTTTGGAGGTGCCTTTTTTATCCAGTTCTTCCGCTTCCATAAACAACCGGTCCCAATAGTCCAGGTTGCGTT
>JBFZAU010000123.1:0-7250 GCA_041308825.1 Candidatus Omnitrophota bacterium | reverse complement strand
AGATGCGGGAACAGACGAATGAAGGATTAAAGAATAAGCTGGGGGAAGAGTACTTTCGCTCTAAAAAAGTTTTACGGGTTTACGATGTGACCAATATTAACTTTAATGGTTCTAATGCCAACCGGTTTTTCGATATCCAGATTAACGATTATGCTAACAGCTGGTATATCGATACGAATGGCCCGGGGCGGGCCTGGTGCGTAGATTTAGGGTTGATGCTGCCTGACGGCCGGTTTATTACGATTTTGCGTTCGAATGTCGTGCAAACTCCTTTAGACGGACCATCCTGGGTAACCGATGAAGAATGGATGATTCCGGATGAGATGTTTGCCCGGCTCTACGGGATGGGTTTCGGTTTAGGTAAAAGCTCACCCGTCGGAGGCGCCTGGCAGGAACGGATTAAACAGGGTTTATTCAGCTCCGGACTCTCCAGCAGCCCGGTCAAAAAAGAGATGAAAGAACGCAGCTTCTGGATGAAGGTTGATTGTGAATTGATTGTTTACGGAGCTACCGAGCCTGATGCCAAAGTAACCGTCCAGGGGATGCCGATTAAATTGCGTCCCGATGGTACTTTTACCTTGCGCTACTATTTGCCCGATGGCAAACAAGTCATCCCGGTTAAGGCTGTCTCCGCTGACCAAATCGATGAGCGGACGATTACTCCAACCGTAACCCGAGAAACAAAATAACCCAATGCTTAAAGGATACCTTTGCTTAGTTTTACACGGCCATCTGCCTTTCGTGCGCCATCCGGAGCATGAAAATTTCCTGGAAGAGGACTGGCTCTATGAGGCGATCACCGAAACTTATGTGCCGCTTTTGTCCGTGTTTCAGGGGTTGGTCGATGACGGGATAGACTTTAGGATGACCATGACCTTGAGTCCGACGCTGATCTCGATGCTTTCGGATTCTCTTCTGCAAGAGCGTTATTTAAGGCATATCAATAAGCTGATTGAGCTTTCTGGGAAGGAGATGGAAAGGACGAAATGGCAGCCGGAATTTCGCAATCTGGCCCAGATGTATTTTGAAAAGTTTACGCATGCCCGTCAAACCTTCCAGCGGTATAACGCTAACCTGGTTTTAGCTTTTAAGAAATTTCAGGATTTAGGAAAATTAGAGATTATTACCTGCGGGGCAACCCACGGTTTCTTCCCGCTGATGGATGTTTGCCGTCCTTCGGTGCGCGCCCAGGTTAAGGTTGCCGCGGATCATTACGAAGCTAACTTGGGCCGCAGGCCGCGGGGCATCTGGCTGCCGGAATGCGGTTATTGCCCGGGGCATGACGAAATACTTAAAGAAGCCGGAATCCGTTATTTCTTTACAGATTCCCACGGAATACTGCATGGTACCCCGCGCCCCAAATACGGAGTTTTTGCTCCGGTATACTGTAAAGGCTCAGGGGTCGCGGCTTTCGGAAGGGACCTTGAATCTTCCAAACAGGTTTGGAGTTCAATCGAAGGTTATCCCGGAGATTACAATTACCGGGAATTCTACCGGGATGTCGGTTTTGACCTGGAGTTTGATTACATTAAACCTTATATCCATCCGGACGGGGTGCGGATTAATACCGGTATAAAATATTACCGGATTACCGGCAACACTAATCACAAAGAGCCTTATGTTGCGCAATGGGCTAAAGATAAGGCGGCCGAACATGCAGGTAATTTTATGTTTAACCGTCAGAAACAGGCTAATTATCTTAATGATCTGATGGGTAAAGCGCCGATTATCGTTTCGCCTTATGATGCCGAGCTTTTTGGCCACTGGTGGTATGAAGGTCCGCTCTGGCTGGATTTCTTATTCCGTAAAATTGCCTGTGACCAGGATGAAATAAAACTCATTACTCCTGCGGAGTATTTGGATCAGCATCCGCGTAATCAGGTGGTTACTCCTTCTTTTTCCAGTTGGGGTTATAAGGGGTATTCGGAGATGTGGCTGCAGGGGAGCAATGACTGGATTTATCGCCATTTGCATACCGCTTCTAACCGGATGACCGATCTGGCCAAAAGCAACCCGGGTGCTTCCGGGTTACGGCGGCGGGCCTTAAACCAGGCCTTGCGCGAATTACTCTTGGCGCAGAGTTCGGATTGGGGCTTTATTTTAGGTACCGGCACGCATACCAGTTATGCTGTCCGCAGGACCAAGGACCACCTCTTAAGGTTTAGCCGGCTTTATGACGATATCAATTCCAATAATATCGACGGGAACTGGCTGGCAGAGATTGAATATAAAGATAACCTCTTCCCGGACATAGATTATCAGGTTCATCAGTAGTATGCAGGATCACCCTAAAATCCCTAAGCATATAGCTTTTATTATGGACGGTAACGGCCGCTGGGCCAAGGCTCAGGGTTTGAGCCGCACTGCCGGACACCGTGAGGGGGTTAAGCGGGTAAAAGAGATTATTCGGGGTGCCTCTAATTTAGGGGTTGAGATTGTAACTTTTTTTGCCTTTTCGACTGAAAACTGGACCCGGCCCAAGAATGAAATTGCGGTTTTAATGCACTATCTGGATTATTTCCTGGACCGGGAGATTGATCAACTGGATAAGAACAATGTGCGCTTTACGGTGGTCGGCAAAGGTGACCCGATCCCCAAGTACCTTCAGGCAAAAATTAAAAAGTCGCAGGAGAGGACCAAGGATAATACCGGCTTAAGGGTAGTTTTAGCTTTAAACTATGGCGGCCGGCAGGAGATTGTGGATGCCGTTAAGAAAATAGCCCAGGCTGCATTGAAGGAGAAAATAGATTTAGAAGCTTTAGATCCGGAGGAGTTTTCAAATTATCTTTATACTGCGGGTATCCCGGATCCGGATTTGTTGATCCGTACCAGTAATGAAATCCGCATCAGTAACTTTTTACTTTGGCAGTTATCTTATACGGAGTTTTATTTTTCGCAAAAGAATTGGCCGGATTTCGGAATCGAAGAATTAAAAATTGCGATTAAGGAATATCAAAAAAGAAGCCGGCGATTCGGAGGGTTAGAATGTTAGCGCAGAGGGTCTTGAGTTCGGCTATTTTGATCGGTTTGATTATCGGGGTGATCTTTCTGGATTGGCTATGCGCCCTGGTGGTAGTTTGTTTTATTGTCGCCGGATTGCTTGAATATTTTACGATGTTGGAAAAAAAAGGGATCAACAGCTACAAGTATTTCGGGATTGGCATGGGGGCAATTATCCCCCTTTCGATCATGCTGCGTTTTGAACCGACCAAGAGCTGGGAACTGCTTTTTATAATTTTGGCCTTATTCTTTTTGATTCTAATGCAATTTAAACGCCGGGATAACTCCGGAGTGATTGTGGATATCTCCACGACTATTTTCGGCATTCTTTATGTTTCATGGTTTTTTAGTTTTTTGATCAAAATACGATATTTGGAAGGCGGCCTGGGTTATTTGGGCGCTTTATTCTTGATCACTAAGGGCGGGGATATTGGCGCATATTTGATCGGGTCAAAATGGGGCCGGAGGCCTTTACTTCCGCGGATCAGCCCGAAGAAGACTGTAGAGGGGGCTTTGGGGGGTTTGGTTTTTAGTATACTGGGTGGTCTGGCATTTAAGCCGGCACTACCTTTCGATTACGGACAGTTGTTGATTGTATCTTTAGGTTTAGGGATATTGGGCCAATTAGGTGATTTATCCGAATCTTTGCTGAAGCGGGATTGCCAGGTTAAAGATTCCGGGAGCATTTTTCCGGGGATGGGCGGATTTTTAGATGCGATTGACAGTTTATTATTTTCCGCCCCGGTATTTTATTTTATTTTGGCGCGGTTGTAAATGAATCCCGCTTTTTCTTTTTTATTTTGACTTTAAGGCGGGGGTTTAATACTCAATATACTGAAGGTGCGCAGTGAAGAATATCGCAGTTTTGGGTTCCAGCGGCTCAATCGGCCAGAATACGCTTAGCGTAGCCAGGAGCTTACCTAAACAATTTAAAGTCGTTGCTTTAAGCGTTCAATCGGACATAGTTAATTTAAAGCGGCAGATCAGGGAGTTTAAGCCGAAGTTGGTGTGCGTGGCAGATCCTGTTTGCGCCGCCAAATTAAAAACCGGCTTGGAGTATCCTCTAAAAATTTTTTCCGGGCCGCTGGGCCTGGTGGAGATGGTCAAGGATAAGCAAATCGATCAGGTGATGGTGGCGGTTTGCGGATCGGCCGCCCTGGTTCCTTTGATCAGCGCGATTAAAAGCGGTAAAGAAATCGCCCTGGCGAATAAAGAATCGCTGGTTGCGGCCGGTTCGATTGTCATGGGTTTGGCCAAAAAACATAAAGTTTTGATCAGGCCGGTAGACAGTGAACAATCGGCGATCTGGCAGAGCTTAGGGGAGCAATCATCGCAAGTCGTGCGGCGCATATACCTGACTGCCTCCGGCGGCCCGTTGTGGAATTTACCGGAGGCCGGATTTAAGCGGGTGACTTTAGAAAAAGTGCTGCGGCATCCCCGTTGGAAAATGGGGCAAAAGATCACGGTAGATTCGGCTACTTTGATGAATAAAGGGCTGGAGCTTTTAGAAGCGATGCATTTATTTAATCTGGGGTTTGAAAAAATAAAGATCCTGATCCACCCGGAAGCCTTGATTCATTCGATGGTGGAGTTTAATGATGGGGTGACCATGGCCCAGCTGGCGCTTGCGGATATGCGCGTGCCGATTCAGTATGCGTTATCCTATCCTCATCGCCTGCCGGGTGCGGTCCGGGGAATTGATTTTTACGCATTAGGTAAGTTAAATTTTGCCAAACCCGATTTGCATAAATTCCCTTGTTTGGAACTGGCTTATCAGGCAGCTAAAAACTTAAACACGACACTGCCGGCGGTTTTAAACGCCGCCAATGAAGCGGCGGTAACAAGTTTTCTAAATAAAAAAATTAGTTTTTTAACCATCCCTAAAATCGAGGAGAAAGTTATGTGCAGGCATAAAAGAATTGCTAACCCTGATCTTGGCCAGATTCTTGAGGCAGATATCTGGGCTAAAGAAGAGGCCTGGGGGTTGGCGGGTTTGGCTTAAGCACTTTTATTTAAATAACTATGGCGATGTTTATTTTTATTTTAATTTTAAGTTTGTTGATTATTGTCCATGAATTCGGGCATTTTATGGCGGCGCGCGCCAGTGGAGTGCGGGTAGAGCAGTTTTCTTTGGGCTTTGGTCCGGTCATTTTTAAAAAGAAAAAGGGGGAGACCGAATATAAAATTAATCTTATTCCCCTGGGCGGTTATGTGAAAATGGCCGGAGACAGCCAGTCGGAGTTTAAGGGCAATCCCGATGAATACTTTGCTAAGTCTTTGGGGCAGCGCTTTGCGATAATTTTTTGCGGCCCGCTTTTAAATTATCTGCTGGGTTTTTTATTCTTCTGGGTGATTCTGTTTACCGGGTATCCCAGTTTGACCTCCAAGGTAGGCGATTTAATCGATGGGTACGGGGCCAAAGCCGCCGGTTTACAGACAGGAGATAACATTGTCGAGGTCGACGGTAGGCCGATTATGCTCTGGGATGATTTGCAGGAGGCCATCCGTAAGCGGAAAGTTTCTTCCAGCGTCCAACTTAAAGTTTTGCGTGATCAGCAGCCGTTGTATTTTAAGGTTGCCATTAAAGATAAGCTGTTGGATGACCAGTTGGGGCAGAAAAAGGCCTTAGGGATTATTGGAATCTCACCTTTTGACGAAATCATTGAAACTAAGCATGGATTTTGGGAGTCGGCTTATTTAGGGCTTAAGAAAACATTCGATCTGACGGCAATGACTTATACCGGTTTATGGAGGCTAACTACCGGTAAAATGTCAATGCGGGATTCCATGACCGGGCCCTTGGGGATATTTTTTATTACTTCTAAAGCCGCTAAGCTGGGGATTGTGGCTTTATTGCATCTTTTGGCGGTTTTAAGCGTCAGCCTGGCAATCTTTAACCTTTTGCCTTTGCCGATCTTAGACGGCGGGCACATATTTTTATTGGGTCTGGAAAAAATAAGAAAAAAAGCATTGGGGGTCAAAACGGAAGAAGTGATTAATAATGTCGGGCTTTCGCTGATGATTGCCCTGGCGATTTTGGTTACCTATAATGATATTATCAGGCTTTACGGAGATAAGTTCGGTAAATAATTTTAAACAATATGGAAATCAAAAAAAGAAAATCCAAAATAATTAAGATCGGCAGTTGCTCAATCGGTGGGGCCAATCCGGTGGCCATTCAATCGATGACTAAGACCAAGACTTCCGATCTCGCTTGTACCATCCGGCAGATCAATATGCTTGAGGCAGCCGGCTGCCAGATCGTGCGCCTGGCGATTAAAGATTTCCAGGACGCCGCCGCGCTTAAAAAAATCAAGTCCAGGGTTAAGCTTCCGCTGGTTGCCGATATTCATTTTGATTACCGGCTGGCAATTGCGGCGATTGAGAACGGGGCGGATAAAATCAGGCTGAATCCCGGCAATATCGATCATCCGGCGCAGATCAAAGCGGTAGTCGGCGCCTTAAAAGCAGCTAAGATTCCTTTACGTATTGGTTTAAACAGCGGTTCGGTTAAGGACTTAGGGTCACGCAACTCTTCGATGACCGATAAGCTGGTGGCTTCCTGTTTGGGTTATATCGGGCGGATTGAAAAATTAAAGTTTACCAACTTGGTAATTTCGCTTAAGGCGAATAATGTTTTAGATACGGTAGAGGCCTATCGTAAGGTCGCTAAAGCCTGCAGCTATCCTTTGCATCTGGGGGTTACGGCTTGCGGATCCGCTTACAACGGTATTATTAAGTCCAGTATCGCTTTAGGTGCTTTACTGCTGGAGGGGATTGGTGATACAATAAGAGTGTCGCTGACGGAGGATCCGGTTGAGGAGGTGAGGGCAGCCAGGGGAATCTTAGAATCATTAGGCCTGGCACATCCGGGGGTGCAAGTGATCAGTTGCCCTACTTGCGGCCGCTGTGAAGTAAATTTAGTTAGTATCGTTAAAGATTTGGAATCCAGCCTTGCGGTTAAAGCTTACCGGCAGTTTTATCCTTCTTTAAAGGTAGCGGTGATGGGTTGCGTGGTGAACGGGCCGGGGGAGGCAAGGGAAGCGGATTTGGGAATTGCCTTTGGCCGCAACAGCGGAATTTTATTTTCCAGGGGTAAAATGATTAGGAAAGTATCAGCCGGAGGCTGCGTACAAGCTTTATTGCGCCAGATCAATTCAAGGAGAAAAAATGGCCCAGCAAACGTTAAAAGGTAGAGTACGTGAAGATTTCTTAACCAAGTACAGCAGTGTTTTATTTAAATGTGCCGG
>JBFZAU010000122.1:0-2568 GCA_041308825.1 Candidatus Omnitrophota bacterium | reverse complement strand
GGCGGTTGGCCTGCGGCTGAAATTTAAAACCGACCGTAAACAGGCCCGGCTGGTATTTTCTTAAACCCCGAATAAGCTTTTTTGTCGCCACCAGCCGCAGGTTAAGATTTTTACGCTGCGAACTGATTTTGCCTTGAATTATGCTTTTCGGCTGATAATCAGCTACCGCGGCAGCATGAATGACCGCAGTATATTTGGCTTGTTTAAGCTCTGCTTCCAAAAGTAAAGCTAAATCAGAATAATATTTAAAGCGCTTAATGGTAATTTGCGCCCCTTGATTAAAGAAGTTACCCGGGCCGAGCAAGAGCGTAACTTTAGCGCCCAGTTTCTTAAATTTATCCGCCAGAATAAATCCGGTTTCACCGCTGGACAGATTACTGATAATCCGCGCCCCGTCAATTGCAACCCAGGTCGGCCCGGCGGTGATTAAGACCTCTTTTTTAGTAGCCAATTTCTTTAATAATCGATTTAAGATCCGCCCGCAACAGCTTGGGTGACTTAACCGACTTAATCGCCCGCTCGGGGTCCTTTAAGCCATGCCCGGTTAATATGCAAACAATCGAAAACTCTTTTTTAGCGGCAACCGCTTTTTTAAAATACCCTGCTTTAATTAATTTTAACAAGCCGGCGATTGAAGCGCAAGATGCCGGTTCGGCAAATACACCTTCTTTTTCCGCCAACAGCTTATAAGCGGCAAGTATTTGCGAGTCAGAAACCATACCGATTAATCCGCCCGACTCATCGCGCGCCTGGATTGCGGTTTGCCAACTGGCCGGATTCCCGATCCGAATGGCCGTGGCAATCGTTTCGGGATTTAAAACCGGTTTATTTCTGACGATCGGAGCCGCGCCTTGAGCTTGAAAACCCAGGATTACCGGTAATTTTTTGCTTAAACCGCAACGGTAATATTCTTTGTAGCCTTTCCAGTAAGCAGTAATATTGCCGGCGTTACCCACCGGCATCACCTGAAAATCCGGCGCAGCGGTTAAATAATCGCAAATTTCAAAACTGGCGGTTTTCTGCCCCTGGATCCGGTAAGGATTTAATGAATTGACCAGTGTAATCGGATACCTCCTGGTAATTTCTTTCACTAATTCCAGGGCGGCATCAAAATTTCCTTTAATCGCTAATACTTTCGCCCCATGGATTAAAGCTTGACTGAGCTTTCCCAGAGCAATCGCGCCGCTGGGAATTAAAACGATACATTTAATACCGGCAACCGCCGCGTAAGCCGCTGCCGAAGCCGAGGTGTTCCCCGTAGAAGCGCAGATTACCGCGGTCGATTTTTCTTCACAGGCCTTGGAAATAGCCAAGGTCATCCCCCGGTCTTTAAAGGAACCGGTAGGATTTAAACCTTCGTATTTTAAATAAACCCGGCAGCTTTTACCCGCCAGGCTGCTTAAATATTTAGCCCGGATTAAAGGGGTATTGCCCTCGTGCAGGGTAATTACCGGCGTGTTATCGTTAACCGGTAAAAAACGCCTGTATTTTTTAATGATTCCTTGATACTGCTGGCTAGTCATATTAAACGCCCTCAATGCGGATCGCTACGGATTTATCCTTAATTTCCTTTAATCTGTCGATCATCTTTAAGGCCCCCCGCAGGCTTTTTTCCTTTACTTCATGAGTGACCATAACTACCGGCACAATATGCGATTTAAGCTTTTCCTTTTGCGTGACAGAGGCGATACTAATACCGAATTTAGCCAGGATCCCCGCGATTTTAGCCAAAACTCCAGGCTTATCTACCACTTTAATCCGGATATAATATTTATTTTCAAACTCATCGATCTTGCGCAAGCCTTTGATTGTATTATCCTGCAGTGAATTCAGGGTCGGTCGGAATAATCCGGCTTTAATATCCTGGGCCAGGTCGACGATATCCGAAACAACCGCGCTAGCCGCCGGCAGCTGTCCTGCGCCGGGTCCGTAAAACATCAGGTCTCCGGCCAAATCGGCAGAAACATAGATCGCGTTAAAAACGCCATCTACCGACGCGAGTAAATGCTCGCTCGGCAGAAATGTCGGATGTACTCTGACCTCCAGCTCATCCTGCTCTTTTTTGGCGATCGCCAGTAATTTTATGGTATAACCCAGTTCATTGGCATAAGCGATATCTGCCGCCGAAACCTGGGCAATCCCCTCGATAAAGATCTCTTTAAGGGAAACTACCCGCCCGAAAACCAGATAAGTAAGCAGGACCAATTTATGCGCCGAATCAATGCCTTGAATATCGAAAGTGGGGTCTTTTTCCGCAAAACCCTTTAATTTAGCGTCGCTTAAGGCATTGGCAAAAGAACAATTCTCTTTAGACATCTGCGTCAACACATAATTCGAAGTCCCGTTGACGATCCCGAAAATACTGCTGAATTTATTGGCTACCAGGCCTTCCTTGATCGATTTAATAATCGGAATGCCGGCACCTACCGAAGCTTCAAAATAAATATTTTTGCCGCGTTCCTGCGCCTCCCGGAACAATTCGTTACCACATTCAGCCAAAAGCGCTTTATTGGCGGTAACCACGTGCTTGCCTTTTTTTAAAGCCGCCAAAATAAATTCTTTGGCCGG
>JBFZAU010000121.1:0-42958 GCA_041308825.1 Candidatus Omnitrophota bacterium | reverse complement strand
TCATGCGGATATTTACAAACTGTCCGGGTTTGGCCTGGCGGGCAATGGCGGCAGCACTAAATTCTAAATATCCGTAATCGCCGTTAATTCTTTGATTAAAAATTATTTTTGCTTTTACCTCTTGTATGCTCATTTTGCAAAACCCGCTCTCTTAAAGCCTTAAGCTTGGCAGTGCGCGCAAAAATAGGTCCCCCGGCCGCCCTGATCGATTCTTTTTACCGGCTGGGCACATACCAAACAGGGCTTGCCCTGCCGGTTGTAAACTTTATGCAGCCGGCCGTATTGGCCGTTTTGACCGGAAACCCGCACATAATCGTCTACGGAAGAACCACCATGCTTGATTGCGCTTTTTAAAACTCTTTGCATCTGCCGGTAAAGCGCCTGTTTTTCATTTTCGGTTAAACTTCCCGCCGAACGCTGCGGGTTAATTTTAGCGTGAAATAAAATTTCCGCGGCATAAATATTGCCGATCCCGCAGATAAATGATTGGTCCAAGAGCAGCGGTTTAATCGTCGTCTTCTTTTTCGAAATCATCGCTTTAAACTGCGGATAGGTAAGCTCAAACGGCTCCGGCCCCAGGCGCCGGATAAATTTTAGCCGCCGCCAATCATCGATTAAGCGCAATTCCCCGAATAACCGCTGGTCATTAAAATCTAAAATCATTCCCCCCGATAACGCAAAGGAAACGCGGCTGGACCTTGCTCCACCGGGGATCACTAACTGCCCGGTCATTTTTAAGTGCACGGTCAAAAAGTTACCGCTGGATAACCTTAAAATCAGCAATTTTCCACGGCGGTGGATCTGTTTAATCGTTAGGCCTTCCAGGGATTTTTTAAAAATGGCCGGTTTTGGCTGCCGGATTACTTTGGCATTATAAATATTAACCCGCTTAATTTTTTTGCCGATAATTAATTTACTGAGATCGGTTTTAATCGTTTCTACTTCCGGCAGCTCGGGCATCTGTTATTTTACCTTTTTACATTTCATTTTATGGTACTCTTGCAGGGACTTGGCGCTTAAGTCTTTTTTGATCAGCACTTCAATGCCGTTCACCGTTGCCTGGGCCCCGAAGATCGTCGTGGTGTAAGGTATATTATAAAGAATAACCTGGGAGCGGATTTTCACTTCGTCCTGACGGGGAATCCGGCCGGAAGGAGTATTAATCACCATCTGGATTTTGCCATCCTTCATCAGATCCAGGATGTTCGGCCGGCCTTCGCTGATTTTAGGTAAAACCTTGGCCGGGATATTATTTTTACCTAAAACCGACGCGGTACCGCTGGAGGCAAAAATATTAAAACCCAAATCCTTTAATTTCTTGGCGATAAACACAATATCCCTCTTATCCCGGTCATGCACCGAGATAAAAACATTGCCGCTTTTAGGGACCTTTTGTCCGGCGGCAATCTGGCTTTTAATGTAAGCGCTGGAAAAATCCAAATCAATTCCCATCACCTCTCCGGTAGATTTCATCTCCGGGCCCAGCATTACATCCACCCCCGGGAAGCGGTTAAAAGGAAATACGGATTCTTTTACCGCCACATAAGGCGGAATCACCTCATCGGTAAAACCCAGGTCTTTTAATTTTTTACCCAGCATAACTTTGGTGGCTAATTTAGCTAAAGGCACGCCGATCACCTTAGAAACTAAAGGCACGGTACGGGAGGCCCGCGGGTTAACTTCTAAAACATAGATCTTGGCATCTTTAACGGCATACTGGACGTTCATTAACCCGACGATGTTTAACTCTTTGGCCAGCCGGTAAGAAGCCTCTCTTAATTTTTTCAAAATATCCGGGCTCAGGGTATAAGTAGGCAGGCTCATCGCCGCATCCCCCGAATGTACTCCGGCTTGCTCAATATGCTCCATGATCCCGCCAATCACGAAGGTTCCACCGTCACCGATTAAATCCACATCCACCTCGATCGCATCCTCCAAAAATTTATCGATTAAAATCGGATGCTCTCCGGAAACCTCCGCCGCCTCCCGGATAAACCTCTCCAAAACCTCCTGGTCATAAACAATCTCCATCGCCCGGCCGCCCAAAACATAGGAAGGCCTGACTAATACCGGATAGCCGATGCTGCTGGCGACTTTTTTAGCCTCTTCAAAGGTAAACACCGTGCCGCTGTTAGGTTGCAATAACCCCAGTTTATCAATCAGCCGTTTAAAACGCTTACGGTCTTCGGCAATATCAATACTTTCAGAGCTAGTCCCCAGAATGTTTACTCCTGCCGCCCGTAAGGCTACCGCCAGGTTAATCGGGGTTTGGCCTCCAAATTGCACAATCACTCCTAACGGTTTCTCGACTTCAATAATATTCATAATATCTTCAAAAGTTAAAGGTTCAAAATAAAGCCGGTCGGATGTATCGTAGTCCGTAGAGACGGTTTCCGGATTACAATTAACCATGATACTGTCTATCCCTTCTTCTTTAAGGGCATAGGCCGCGTGGCAACAACAATAATCAAACTCAATCCCCTGGCCGATTCTGTTGGGGCCGCCGCCTAAAATTACGACCTTTTTATTTTTACTGGGGCGGGATTCATCTTTAGTTTCCTGCGTGGAATAAAAATACGGCTGTCGAGCATTAAACTCCCCGGCGCAGGTATCTACTAATTTATATGCCGGCTTAATCCCGGCTTTCTTGCGTAACTGTTTCACTTTTGCCTCCTTGGTGTTCAAAAGAAAAGCCAGCTGAATATCGCAGAATCCATCGGTTTTGGCGGCGGCGATTAATTCGGCCGGGACCTTAAGCTCATCATCAACTGCTTCATTTCTGTATTGTTTAATTTCCTCTTCCCGCTCAATCAGCTGTCGCAGGTTATCCAAAAACCAACGGTCGATACGGCTAAGCGCATAAATTTCATCCAAAGAGAGGCCTGCTTTTAAAGCGTACCTTAAATAAAACAGCCTTTCGTCATTAGGGACGCGGATTTTATCTTTAATTTGCTTTAACAGCGAGGAGTCCGGATTTTTCAGCTGTGCATCGGTAATTTTATCCTTACCGTCCGCTCCGAAACCAAAACGCTTAATCTCAATCGAACGCATCCCTTTTTGCAGGGCTTCTTTAAAATTCCTGCCGATAGACATCGCTTCTCCGACTGCTTTCATCGAGGTGTTCAGTACTCTTTCGGCGTGCGGAAATTTTTCGAAAGTAAACCGGCAGATCTTAAATACGCAGTAGTCAATCGTCGGCTCAAAAAACGAGGTGGTTCTGCCTGTCACCTGATTCATTACTTCAGGCAAGGTTAATCCCACCGCCAGCTTAGTCGCCACCCGGGCGATCGGAAAACCCGTGGCTTTCGAGGCCAAGGCCGAAGAGCGGGAAAGCCGGGGGTTGACTTCGATAATCACAATCTTACCGTTATCCGGATTCTGGCCGAATTGGATATTAGCTCCGCCGCCGGAAATCCCGATTTTACGGATGATTTTTTTACAAAGACAAACAAAATCCGTGTATTCCTGAGGAGTCAGCGTCTGAGCCGGAGCCACCACAATACTGTCACCGGTGTGCACGCCCATCGGATCAATGTTTTCCATCGAGGTGATCATAATCACGTTGTCGGCGCAATCGCGCATCACCTCGAATTCAATTTCTTTCCAACCCAGGACCGATTGCTCCACTAAGATCTGATGCACCGGGCTGGTTTCAATGCCTTTGGCTAAAAATGCCTCCAATTCTTCTTTATTATAAACGATGCTGCCGCCTGAACCACCTAAGCAATACGCCGGCCGCAAGATTAAAGGAAAACCAATCCCCAGCCCTATCTTCATCCCCTCTTTCACGCTGGTGGCGATCCCGCTTTTGGGTACCTCTACCCCGATCTCCTGCATGGCTTTTTTAAATAACTCTCTATCCTCGGCACAGGCGATCGCCTCTACTGAAGCCCCGATTGATTCTACTCCATACTTCTTCAACACCCCCTGCTTCATTAAAAAGAAGGCCAGGTTCAATCCGGTTTGTCCCCCCAGCGTGGGCAAGAGGGCATCCGGCCGCTCCTTAGCGATGATTTTAGTTAAAATTTCAACATTCAGCGGTTCGATATAAGTCACATCCGCCATGCCGGGATCCGTCATAATCGTGGCCGGATTAGAGTTGACCAGGATCGTAAAATAACCTTCCTCCCGCAAGGCCTTACAGGCCTGGCTGCCGGAATAATCAAATTCACAGGCCTGGCCGATCACGATCGGACCGGAACCAATCATTAAAACTTTTTTAAAATCTTTGCGTCTAGGCATTTTAATTCCCCAATAGTTTGCTGAACTTTATTAAAATAGCATTGGCCTGTTTAAACCCGGGGCTGGGCAGATTGTATTGCACCCCGATTAGCTTCAGCTTCTTGCTTTCAATCTCCTCGATCGTATGGTCGTTTAAATTATACGCGGTAACTTTGATTCCTTTAATTTTTCGTAAAGAATCGTTGTCAATCACATAGCCGTGATTCTGGGTCGTAATTTCCCCTTTGAATGTCCCCGGCCGGGCAATGGGATAATTTACTCCCCGATGACCAAGTTTTAAGCGGCTCAAGCGCGCTCCTAAAGCGCTGGCTAAAACCTGGCAACCCGCGGCAATCCCTAAAATGGGCATCTTGCCGATCAGGGGTTTTATATTCTGCACAACCGCTTCCAGACCACAGTCATTTTCCGGCCCGCTGGTAATAATTAAACCTTGGGGTTTTACGCTTAAGATTTGCTTAGAATTTGCGTGGCCGGGAAAAATCTTCAGCGAAAATCCCAATCCCTCCAGTTGCCCAAGCAGGCTGGCAGTTACACCAAGATCTAAAACCGCAATTTTCTTTCCCCGCAAGCTTCCTTGGGTGCGCGGCTTAGTCGCCGAAACTTCGGTTACTACGCTAGAGGCTGGCTGCTGTTTATATCTATTAATTTTTTCTTGGAGCTTCTTGGGGTCAAACTCCGCGGTAGAAATAACCCCCCACAACGGCCCTTTCTCCCGTAAATACACGGTTAAGGTGCGGGTATCCAGACTATAAATTGCCCCCTTATTATGGTTTTTAAGAAAATCATCCAGACTGGTATTCGCCTGCCAATTGGAATACAGGCGGCTTTTTTCTTTCATCACCGCAGCAGCAACCCAAACCTTGGCCGATTCATTGAATTTAAGAGCGCATCCATAGTTCCCGATTAAAGGATAAGTAAATACCAAAATTTTCCCGGCATTGGCCGGGTCAGTAAGCATCTCCTGATAACCCACTACCGCGGTATTAATAATTACCTCACCCGCACACTCTGTATTAACATCACTCTGCCCGGCAAAACTTTTCCCGTCCTCTAAAAATAATACTGCTTTCATAATCTAAAGCTCCTATTTAAGTATTTCATTACTCCACTTTTAGCCATAAAATGCAACAATTTTGGGTATAATTATCTATAAATACTATAATTTTAGCTTATTTTATGCTATTCTACTCCACTTTTGTTTATTTTTAAATTTTGCCCCTGACAGGAGTCGAACCTGTACCATTAGCTCCGGAGGCTAATGCGCTATCCATTGCGCTACAGGGGCATTTAATTTAACCCAATCCCCTCCCTAAGTTTATCTAAGGGCAGGGGCATCATTTCAAAATAATTTTAACTGCTCTTCACTTTTTACCGCTTGAGTTTCTGCAAATACCGAAACCGTACCATACTCGCCATCATAGCCGGGTATAATATTGACTTTTCCTTGCCGGGCCAACAAGACCCCTGCCGCTACTTTTGGAGGCAGATTCTTATTTAGTTCCTCAGGAGAAGCTTTTAGCAAAATATCAAACTCGGTGCCGAATTTAGATAAATATAAATGGTAATCCCTCTCCACACTCACCGCTGCTTTCGCCAAACCTTTAGCCGAAGCAATAATCTCATCAAAGGGAATCAGGTTTTTATAAGGAATAGCGTTGGCGGGCTTAAATCCTTCCGGCCGGTCCGCCAACTTCTCTACCCGGTTTAATACGCCCACGGTTACGGGTTTACCGCACTTGGGGCATCTGCCTTCCTGCTTAGCCGTCTCCTGGGGGCTTAAACGAACACCGCAGAGCCGGTGCCCGTCAAAATGGTATTTACCCTCCTCGGGAAAAAATTCAATCGTATACAAAAATTTACTCCGGTCTTTAGTTCTTAATACCTGCCGGATAGTGTCATAATCTAGTTCGCAGTTAAAAACATTGGCCTCCCGGCCGATTTTTTGCGGTGAATGCGAATCACTGTTAGAGATCAAAGTAAATCTGTCCAAAGCACTTAATCTCCAGTTCATCGCCGGATCACTGGAGAGCCCGGTTTCTAAGGCAAATATTTTGGAGCTCTGGTCTTCAAAACAATCCTCGATTTTATCAAACCCGGACATCGACCCAAATAAGCTAAACCAGGGAGTCCAGATATGCCCCGGGATAACCATGCATTTTTCATCGATAGCAAACACTATCCTAGCCAGCTCCGCCGCCGGGATTCCCACGATCGGACGGCCGTCGCTGGATAAATTCGCCCCCCGGCTCAATAATGCCTGATTAATCTTATCCACCGCCGCAAATGAGGGAGCAAAGATCAAATTATGAATGCGATATCCGCGGTTGCCCTTAGAATAAATACTGCTGATTTCGGCGGTCAACATAAAATAAATACCGGCGTGTTTAAATAATCCGTTGCCGCAATCTTCTAAGGAATGCTTGAGCTCCTCCAGCCACAAATGATGGGTAAAATCTCCCGTCCCCATCAGAGTAATCCCTTTCAGCTTGGCCCATTGCGCTAAATGCTTAATATCCATATCCCGGCTGGTCGCCCGCGAATACTTGGAATGAATGTGAAAGTCAGCGATAAATTCCATCTTTTAGCTTTGATAAATTATTTTCCCTTCATACAACGTATATTCCACCCGGCCTTTTACTTTCCTGCCGATAAAAGGCGAATTTTTGGATTTAGAGAGGATCTTGCTTTTTTCCAGCACAAACTCTGTAGCGGGCTCCACAATAATTAAATCCGCGCTCTTCCCGGGGCTTAAAGTGCCTTGGTCAACCCCCAGGATCCGCGCAGGATTTAAGGCCATTACTTTAATCAAGCCCGGCCAATCCAGCATATTTTTCTCGACTAATTCCATAATACTGATAACCAGATTGGATTCAAGTCCGATTTTACCAAACTCGGCGCGCTCAAACTCGATATCTTTTTCATTTTCTGTATGCGGAGCATGATCGGAGGCAATCGCATCGATTACCCCATCTTTTAACCCGCGTTTAATCGCCTCGACATCCTGGCGGGTTCTTAAAGGCGGGTTGATTTTCATATTAGTATCATAATCGACAATGTCATCTTCGGTCAAGGCAAAATAATGCGGGGCGGTTTCACAGGTAACCTGCACCCCCTTTTGTTTAGCCTGCGCGATAGTCTCCACCGATTCTCTGCAGCTGACATGCGCAATATGCACCCGGGCGCCCGCTTCCTGCGCCAGCATAATATCCCGTTTGACGCGGGCATATTCCGACTCCTTAGAAATACCCCGCAATCCAAGGCGGGTGGAATTAAACCCTAAATTAATCACCCCTTTGCCGGAGAGTTTCTTATCTTCACAGTGACAAATAGCTAAAAGGTTGGCTGCCTTAGCTTGCCGAAGAGCTTCCAGCATTAAGGCGTCGTTATCGACGGATGCGCCGTCATCTGAAATAGCAAATGCGCCGTTATTTTTAAGCGCAGCGATATCGGTTAATTCTTGTCCCAATCGGCTTTTAGTAATCGCCCCACAGGCCAATACTTTAACCCGGGCGGCGCGCTTGATGATTCCCTGCAGTAAAACCAGGTGCTCTGGTGAATCCATCGCCGGGATAGTATTGGGCATCGCTAAAACCGTAGTAATACCCCCCTTGGCCGCCGCGGCCGTGCCGCTACAAACCGTTTCCTTGTCCTCCCGTCCGGGTTCACGCAAATGCACATGCATATCTACCAGGCCAGGGGCCACGATTTTTCCGGAAGCATCAATAACCGTCTCTGCCTGGTCCTTCAGATTAACGGCAACTTTGACTATCTTTCCGTTCTCTACCAATACATCCGCGACTTTATCAATTTTATTGGCCGGATCAACCACCCTGCCGTTTTTAATCAAAATACTCACCCCGCACCTTCTTCCTTATTGACGAACCGTCCGCACATGCTTACAGAAAGTGCGGGGCTCATGACTTGCCTTCCCTGGCCTGGCTGACTAAAAATAACACCGCCATTCTTACCGCAATACCGTTAGTCACCTGTTCCAAAATTACCGAATTCGGCCCGTCAGCTACGCCGCTGGACATCTCAATCCCGCGGTTAATCGGCCCCGGATGCATTACGACGATATCTTTTTTTGCCCGGGCTAATCTTTCTTCCGTAATCCCGAATTTTTTGAAATAATCCAGCTGGGAAGGAAAGGCTGCATTTTCGTCTCTCTCGAATTGCATCCTTAAAACATTTACCGCATCCGCATTTTGCAAAATTTCATCTAGATTACAGGAAGTTTTGGCCCCCATCAATTCAATGCCGGCCGGCAAAAGCATCTCGGGTGCGCAAACGGTTACTTTGGCTCCCAGCTTAGTCAACCCCCAGATATTGGAACGGGCTACCCGGGAATGCGCGATATCTCCGACAATCGCCACATTTAAACCTTTAATTTTGCCGAGCTTTTCTTTTAAAGTAAAAATATCCAGTAAAGCCTGCGTAGGATGTTCATGCCAGCCGTCTCCGGCATTAATCACGCTGATCTCTAATGAGCGGGCTAGAATATTAGCCGCCCCCGAACAATTATGCCGCATAATAATGATGTCGGCTTTAAGTGCCTGGATGTTTTTCCCGGTATCAATCAAAGTTTCCCCTTTGCGGACGCTGGAGGTTTCCGTAGCAATGTTGATTACATCAGCAGAAAGCCTTTTAGCCGCCACCTCAAAAGAAACGCGGGTCCGCGTGGAAGGCTCATAAAACAGGTTGACTGCGGTTTTACCGCGCAGGGCGGGAACTTTTTTAATTTCACGGGTGGAAACTTCTTTAAACGACTCCGCCGTTTCCAAAATCAACTCAATCTCTTCCCCGGTTAAATATTCAAGCCCTAAAAGATCTTTCTTGTTCCAAACCATTACTCTTTCTCCGCAATTACGACTTCATCTTTACCGTCGGTTTCCGCCAAGCGCACCTCTACCGACTCTTTTTTAGAAGTAGGGATATTTTTACCGACAAAATCCGCCCGGATCGGCAGCTCCCGGTGGCCACGATCGACTAATACCGCCAACTGAATGGTCTTAGGCCGGCCAAAATCAATCAACGCATCCAGCGCCGCCCGGATCGTGCGTCCGGTATACAACACATCATCCACCAAAACTAAATTTTTATCGTTAATATCGAAATCGATCTCCGTCTTACGCACCAAAGGCTGCCCGGAGGCTAAGGCTAAATCATCCCGGTATAAGGTAATATCTAACGATCCGGTCAAAACTTCGATTCCTTCAATCTGCTTAATTTGCTGGGCAATACGCTGGGCAATATAGACCCCCCGATTACGGATACCGATCACGCAAAGTCCGGCACTTCCTTTGTTCTTCTCGATAATTTCATGGGAGATGCGCATAATCGCCCGGCTCATCCCTTCCTGATCCAAAATTTTGGCTTTTTCTTTCATGGCCCACCTTACTTTATCCCCGACGCTAGTTCACTATCACCCAACGCCTATAGGAATAGCATTGGTTCACCCACCAGGGTGACACTTGGCCTATCCTTTAAGCCAAGGTGGCTGACCTTCTAGCCTATGCTGCGGCGCACCGTTGTCGGCAACAAAAAACCCAACCATGGTTTTTTTGGTTGGGTAAAATTGGCTATTCGTAATTTCTGTCTCATTTTTATACCTTGCCGGCTTCTCTGAGCCGGGCTTAAAGGTTGATTTGTTTAAGTATACCATTGCCTGCCTCTTTGTCAAGACTAAATTACAACCACAAATTCCCCCCGCGGTTTCGATTTAGCCAACTTCTCCCGAATACTTTGCGGGGTCCCCCGCAAAACTTCCTCAAATTTCTTAGTCAGCTCCCGGGCCACGGTAATCTCCCGCTCCCCGAAAACCGCTGCGATATCCTCCAGGCTGGCTAAAATGCGGTGGCAGGATTCATAAAAAACCATGGTACATTCATAATCTTTAAACTTTGCCAGCTGATTTTTACGCGCCCCGGACCGCTGGGGTAAAAAACCTCCGAAACAAAATTCATGTGCCGGACGGCCAGATAATACCAACGCATTTACCAGGGCCAGGGCCCCCGGAAGATAAGTCATCTCCAAATTATGCTGGTTTGCCAAATTAATTAAATTATAGCCGGGATCTAAAATACCCGGGGTACCGGCATCCGAAACCAAAGCGATATTTTTCCCCGCTTTTAATAGTCCCAGCAGATACTCGCCTTTAGCAAAACGGTTATGCTGAAAAAAACTGGTAGTCGGAGTTTTAATCTGGTAGTGCTCTAATAGAATTTTAGTATGCCGGGTATCTTCGCAGGCAATCAGGTCTACTGCGGATAAAACCTCAACCGCCCGGTAAGTAATGTCCTTTAAATTTCCGATGGGGGTGGCAACGATATAGAGCATTATTCTACGGTGACAGACTTGGCCAAATTGCGGGGCTGATCCACATCACAGCCGCGCTTAACCGCAATATGATAAGCCATTAATTGTAAGGGCAGCGCCACTAACAGCGGAGAAAAAACTTCTTCGGTTGAGGGTACGTAAATTACTTCCCGGGTTAATTCCCGGATCTCTGCATCCCCGGCGGTGGCCACGGCGATAATTTTACCTTTACGGGAACGGATCTCTTGGATATTAGAGACCATCTTGTCATAAACTTTGGAGGCGGGCACGATACAGACTACGGCCCGGTATTCATCAATTAACGCAATCGGGCCATGCTTCATTTCGCCTGCAGCATACCCTTCCGCCGGAATATAAGAAATTTCTTTAAGTTTTAGCGCCCCTTCTAGGGCGGAGGGATAATTTACGTTTCTGCCTAAATACAAAAACGAACCTAAGTGCGAGTGTTTGCGGGCAAGCGTTGCGATTTTTTGCTGTTGCTTTAAAATTTGGATCTGGTATTGAGGAATTTTACATAACTCGCTCAGTAGCTTATTAATTCTGGCGCTGAATAAAACCCCTTTGATCTGCGCTAAATAAAATGCAAACAGATACAAGGCTGCCAGTTGGGCGGTATAAGCCTTGGTAGAAGCCACCCCAATCTCCGGGCCGGCATGCGTGTAGATTACCCCGTCGGACTCCCGGGTAAGCGTCGAACCTAAAACATTGCAGATCGCAAGCACTTGGCAACCGTGCCGCTTGGCTTCCCGGACCCCCGCCAAGGTATCAGCGGTCTCCCCGGATTGGCTAATCGCGATCACCAGGGTTTCCGGTCCCAACAGAAGGTCCCGGTAGCGGAATTCGCTGGAAACATCGATCTGGGTTGGCAGCTGGCAGAATGATTCCAGTACATATTTACCCACCAAGCCCGCATGATAAGCCGTACCGCAGGCAACAATAAAAATACTCTTGATCTCTTTCAGCACTGCTTCCGGAATATTCTGCTCCTGAAAGAAAATTTTTCCGCTCTTCTTTTGGATGCGGGAATTAATTAAATTTTCCAGGATCCGGGGTTGCTCATTAATCTCTTTGAGCATAAAATGCGTAAAACCCCCTTTTTGGGCCTGGTCGATATCCCAACTGATATGGGTGATCGCCTTAAAAACGGTTTTGCCGTCAAGGGTGCTGATTTTAAAATGCTCCTGGTCTAAAACTACCAATTCATTTTCATCCAAAAAAACCACTTCTTTCGTAAACCCTAAAACCGCCGGAACATCCGAGGCCAAAAAATTCTCACCCCGGCCCACACCGATAATTAAAGGACTCCCCCTGCGGGCTCCGACTAATTTATTCGGTTCAAGTACCGAAATTACTCCGATCGCGAATGAACCGACTAAAAGCTTAAGCGCCGCAGCCACTGCTTCCTCAAGCGGGACATTTTTATAAAATTTTTCAATTAAGTGCACAATTACTTCGGTATCGGTCTGGCTGCGAAAAATATGCCCTTCCTTGCTCAATTGATTTTTAAGGATTTCATAGTTTTCGATAATCCCGTTATGGACGACGGCAATTTGGCCGCGGCAATCAAGATGCGGATGGGCATTGGCCTGGTTGGGGGCACCGTGGGTTGCCCAGCGGGTGTGGGCAATACCGACGTTACCGCTTAAGGGTTTGGCTTGAACTAATTTTTCTAAAGCACTTATTTTACCGGGGATTTTTCTGACACCGATGGTTTTCTTGCGGGATAGGATTAATGCTATACCGCTTGAATCATAGCCGCGGTATTCCAAACGCTTTAAGCCGGACAAAAGTACGGATTGGCCATCTTTAGCACCAATATATCCAACTATCCCGCACATGAGCACCCTCCTGTGCTTGCCATAGGCAAGCACATTTAGCGAAATCCTGCGCAGCCGAAGCAGGACTAGAGCACCTCTAAAATTAATGACCCTGACGGGATTTGAACCCGTGTCGAGAGCTTGAAAAGCTCTTGTCCTGGACCAGGCTAGACGACAGGGTCGTCGTTCGCTACAGCTTATTCAATATTACAGACCCAATAAAACTTTGAGCGTTATCTATTACCAATATAGGGTTCTATTGACGCTCACTCCTTAGGAGGGGGCAAGCCCCCTCCTAACGCTTATATTCTTATTTACCGGAGGCACTGTTCTCCCCCAACCGCGGGGAAAAATTTTTCCCCGCACCCCTTTGTGTTTTTAACAGCCATTCCCTTATTTTTCCAACCCGCCTGCGGCGGAGCTGTTAAAAACACTTCAGTTTAAAATTTACTCTTCTTCTTCAGCAATCACCGGAGCAACGCAGGAGACTCGGTCTTTATCTTGCAGTTTAATTAAGCGCACCCCTTGCGAGGAACGCCCGGTTTCCCGGATATCTTTCACCGCACAGCGTAAAAATATTCCATTTTGAGTAATCACCATCAATCCGTCTTTATCGCTTACAGTTTTTAAGTTCACCGCTTCTCCGTTTTTTTCGGTAACCTTAATATTGATCACTCCTTTGCCGCCGCGGCTGGTCAACCGGTATTCTTCTGTCGTCGTACGCTTGGCAAACCCAAGTTCAGTCACGGTTAAAATGGTCGAGCCCTTTTGCGGCACCACCATATCAATCACTTCGTCCTTTTTCCCTAAAGAAACCGCGCGCACACCGTGTGCCCCGCGGCCCATATCCCGCACCTTCTCCTCCGAGAACCTGATCGCTTTACCCTGGCGGGTCCCGATCAACAGCTCCTGCTTCCCATCGGTCATTTCCACGCCAATCAGAGCATCCCCTTTATCCAAAGTAATCCCGATAATCCCGCCTTTGCGCGGATTACCATAGGCATCCAGCTTAGTTTTTTTGATCTGACCCAGCTTGGTTACCATCACTAAATATTTATCCGCGGAAAACTCTTTAACCGGAATAGTCGAACTAACCTTGGCGATCTGCTCCATCTGCACCAGGTTAATAATCGCCTTGCCTTTGGATATACGGCTGGCCTGGGGAATCTCGTAAACCTTCAGCCAATGCACCTGCCCTTTATCCGTAAAAATCAACAAATAGTCTTTGGTGGAGGCCACAAAAAGGTGTTCGATAAAATCTTCTTCTTTTAATTCCGCCGCAGTTGCCCCGGTACCTCCGCGTTTTTGCTTACGGTAGGATGAGACCGGCAGGCGTTTAATATAACCACCATGGCTGATCGTCACCACCACATCCTCTTCGGCAATTAAATCCTCTACCTCTAGCTCTTGCGCCTCTCCCACAATATCCGTACGGCGGCTATCCCCGTATTTTTTCACCAATTCCTGCAGTTCTTCTTTGATGATCCCTTCAATTTTTTTTACCGAAGCCAGAATCGCCCTGCACAATTCGATCTTTTTCAACAACTCGGCGTACTCGGCATCAAGTTTATCCCGCTCCAGGGCCGTCAAACGCTGCAGCTGCATCTCTAAAATTGCCTGCGACTGAATCTCGGAAAGTTCAAATTCCTTCATTAAATTAACTTTCGCGTTCTCCACGGTTTTAGAGGTTTTGATCACCCTGATAATCCGGTCAATAAACTTCAGCGCTATTTTCAGCCCTTCCAAGATATGGGCGCGCTTTAAGGCTTTATCTAATTCAAACTGGGTGCGCCGGCGGATCACCACCCGGCGGTGTTCAATATAACAGTCCAACGCCTGGCGTAAATTTAAAACTTTGGGGCGGTTGTCTACCAAAGCCAGCATAATAATACCAAAGGTAGTTTCCAGCTGTGTATGCTTATAAAGCTGGTTTAAAACAATCTGGGATTCGGTGTCGCGCTTCAGCTCAACGACCAGCCGCATCCCTTCCTTGTCGGATTCATCGCGGATATCAGAGATCCCTTCAATCTTTTTCTCATCCACTAATGCCGCAATCGCTTCGATCAACGCGGATTTTTGCACCTGATAGGGAATTTCGGTAAAGATAATCAGGTCTTTACCGTTTTTCTGATGTTCAACCGTTGCTCTGGCTCTGACGAGTAACTTGCCCCGTCCGGTTTGGTAAGCATCTTTAATCCCGCCTTTACCGCAAATCAGCCCTCCGGTAGGAAAATCCGGCCCCTTAATATAACGCATCAAATCCTTAGCTTCTGCCTCGGGGTTGTCCAGTAAATAAATGATTGCCTCGCAGACTTCATTTAAATTATGCGGAGGGATATTAGTGGCCATGCCTACGGCAATACCGCTTGAGCCATTCACTAAAAGGTTAGGCAGGGTAGCCGGTAAAAGCAGCGGTTCTTTTAAAGAGGCATCGAAGTTGGGCCCGAAATTGACAGTATCTTTTTCGATATCCCCCAGCATTTCGTCGCTTATCGCGGCCAGGCGCGCTTCGGTATAACGCATGGCGGCGGCGGCATCCCCGTCTACGGAACCAAAGTTCCCCTGCCCGTCAACCAAAGGATAACGCAGGGAAAAATCCTGCGCCATGCGCACCAACGTATCATAAATGGCGGCGTCTCCGTGCGGGTGGTACTTACCCATCGCCTCGCCCACAATGCGGGCGCATTTTTTGTAGGGCTTGGAGTGCTCAAGATTAAGCTCCCGCATCGCATACAAAATGCGCCGGTGCACTGGCTTTAAACCGTCCCGGGCATCCGGCAGGGCCCTACCGACAATTACGCTCATGGCATAATTTAAATAGGAATCCTTAACCTCATCCTCAATATAAACCTGGATTATTTTCTCGTTACGCGTGTACATGGGTTCCTGCGATTTCCTTTAATTTTTTGTATAATCCTACCGTGACCGTAGCCCATAACGTGGCCAGCACCGTATTCACCAGAAATAAATACAAAGTTATACCGGTTTGGACAGCCGGATTTTCTGCGTTGGCCCCCGCCATTACCTGGACCAGTATGACCGGCAGTAATCCAATTCCGTAAGCCAGGAGCATCAATCCATACAGGCCGGTTAAAGGATCGATATAATTTTTAAGCAAAACCAGGCTCTGGTTTAAAGCGGGAACCGGCCAGGTTTGTTCAAAAACACATACCGCCGAAGCCAAAGACCAGCGTAGCAAAAAATAGACCAAAAGACAAATAACCGCTACTAACAATAACACGTAGAGCAAAATAACCAAGATCATGCTCACTTTGGACAATAATGTTACGAGCAAGCCCAACACCATCCCGGTGACCAACAGGCCGACGATAAATAAAAATATGCCGGTGATTAATGCTAAATACTTGACCAACATCCGCTGCCCCTGGCTGATACTTTGCCAGGCGGTGCAAGTTTGCCCCGTAACCGGCTTTTGCGCACCCAACAATAACGCAATATGCCCCCAGCTACTGCAGAGGATGAGCAATAAAAACCAAACCCAGGTTGCTAAGGTCGGTTTTTGATTTTGTACAGCCTTGATCTGCGGGGTTAAAGATAGCAGGGTAAGCGGCAGATTAAAAATCACGTAGATTGCGCTTAGCTTAGCAAGGTTCTGCCGGTAGAATGTAAAGCTTTGGCGGAAAATTTCCACGGGATGAACTGGCGGCTTATTATTTCCTTTCGGCATAGTCATATCCATGATTAAATATCCAGGTTTTTAACCTGATGCGCGTGGTCTTCAATAAACTCGCGGCGGGGTTCAACCTGGTCTCCCATCAATACGGTAAACATTTTGTCAGCTTCCACCGCATCTTCCAGGGTAACCTGCAGAATGGTCCGTTTTTCCGGATCCATCGTGGTCTCCCAAAGCTGCTGCGGATTCATCTCTCCTAAACCTTTATATCTTTGAATATGCATACCTTTGGCGGCCACTTCTTTAATATAGGCCAAAACATCTTTTAAACTAAACACCTCTTTGACCTCTTCTCCGTTCATAATCCGATATACCGCTTTTATTTTTTTCTCCGTTTCCTTCCCGGAAGGCTTAACCCCAGAGATATCGCTATAATAAGTGCCGAAATCTACCCCTAGTTTTTCAATCTTCAAAATGATCTCTTCAATCTCCTGGGCCTCAAATAACTGCAGTACATCCTGCTCAATCTCCTTACCTTCTTTCCCGGTTAAAGCGGCTAATTCTTTATCTGAGTAGACAAACTGGGTAATTCCATCCACTTTAACCCGATAAATTGGCATTTTTTTGGTCTTTTGGTTCCTAAAACTCAAATATTCTATAAAGTTTACTCCCTTTTTGTCTAAATACCTGCCTAGTTTATCTAGCTCAACCAAGAGCTTAAGTAATTCCTTAAATTGATTATCTGTGAACGAAAACTTATCCTTCAGCCTGACCAGCTTATGCCCCTCCCGGCCTAAATCCAAAAGCATTTCATTCATCTGCTGCTCGGTTTGGATGTACTCCTCCCGTTGCCCCCTTTTAATTTTATACAACGGAGGTTGGGTAATATACACATGCCCCTCTTCTACCAGTTTGGGCAATTGGCGGTAGAGCAAAGTTAAAAGCAGTGTCCGGATATGCGAACCGTCAATATCGGCATCTGCCATTAACATAAGTTTGTGATAGCGCAATTTGGTGATATCGAATTCTTCTCCAATGCCTGTACCTAAAGCGGTAATGATCGTCCGGATTTCCTCGTTAGACAAAATTTTATCTAAACGTGATTTTTCAACATTCAGGATTTTTCCTTTAATCGGCAGGATCGCCTGAAACCGCCGGTCCCGCCCCTGCTTGGCTGACCCACCCGCAGAATCCCCTTCTACGACATATAATTCACATAATGCCGCATCCCTCTCCGAACAATCCGCTAATTTCCCCGGCAGCCCCGCTCCTTCTAGTGCCCCCTTACGCCGGGTTAATTCCCTGGCTTTACGCGCCGCTTCTCTGGCCCGGGAGGCAACGATTACTTTATCGATAATTTTGTTGGCAACCGAGGGGTTCTCTTCGAAATAGCTAGAGAGTGCCTCCAGACTACTGGAGGCCACGAGCCCTTCTACCTCAGAATTGCCTAGTTTAGTTTTAGTTTGTCCTTCAAATTGCGGATTAGGCACCTTAACACTAATCACCGCGGTGAGACCCTCCCGGACATCGTCACCGGTAATCGCGATATTATCTTTAAGTAAATTTTTAGACTTGGCGTACTGATTGATGCCGCGGGTTAATGCGGACTTAAAACCCGACAGATGCGTACCGCCTTCGATGGTATTAATATTGTTAGCAAAAGAAAACATGGTTTCTGCATAGCCGTCATTATACTGCAGCGCTACCTCGCTTTTAACCTCATCCTGCAGTTTTTCAAAATACACTACTTTATTGTGTAAAGGGTTTTTGTTTTTATTTAAGTACTCCACAAAAGAGATGATCCCGCCGGAAAACTCAAACACCGCTTCTTTGTCCGAACGCTCATCCGTTAATTTGATTTTTAAGCCTTTATTGAGAAATGCCAGCTCTCTGAGGCGCCCGGATAAAATATCATAAGAATATTCGGTTTTCGGAAAAATGGTTTTATCCGGCTTAAAGGTAATTTTAGTCCCGGTGGCAGAGCTTTTTCCGATCACCGTAAGTTTGGAAACGGTTTTACCCCTCTCATAGCGCTGATGATAAACTTTCCCGTCTCTTTTAACCTCCACCTCCAGCCAATCGGAAAGCGCGTTAACGCAACTGACCCCCACCCCGTGTAAGCCGCCGGACACTTTGTAAGAACGGTGATCAAATTTACCCCCGGCATGTAAAGTGGTTAGGGCGACCTCTACCGCCGGTTTCTTCTCGGTCTTATGCATATCCACCGGTATCCCGCGGCCATTATCAACAACCGTGATACTGTTATCCGGCTGGATGGTCACCGCGATAGAATCGCAAAATCCCCCCAAGCTTTCATCCACGCTGTTATCCACTACTTCAAATACCAGATGGTGTAAACCGCGGGTCGAGGTATCACCGATATACATCGCCGGCCGGCGCCTTACCGCTTCAATGCCTTCCAAAACCTGGATACTGGTAGCATCATACACCTTGGCGGTTTCTTGGGGCTTAGAATTAATTTTTATCCCATCCTTGGTTTTTTTCATACTGAAATCATACTGCCGGTTATTACCGTGGGCCCGGATTACCCGTTGCCCCTGACAGCTACTTCTCCAATCCTCAAAGTGATATTTTTTATTTCCGGATGTTCCTTTTGCAACTGCTCCAACATCACTTCTTTTTTTAAACTCAAAACATACAACCAAACAGAAGAATCAACGCTTAAACTTAATACACCTTTATTGAAATATTTAACCCTTATATGCCCCAACTCCTTCTTTGTCAAGGTTTTTTTTAACCATTCCTGCGGATCACCCTCGGAGTGCAGGCATTTTTGGGCACCCAACTGGCGCATCACCTCTTGCAAGGTATTTTTGAGTGGTTCCATACTATTAATTAAGACGCATCGGCAAAACTATATAAACATAACCGCTAATCCTAACCACCCCCGGTTTTTCTCCATCCACCAATTCAATACTGACTGTTTCATCGTTTAAATTTTTTAAAATATCAATTAAGTAAACCGGGTTAAATCCAATCACCAGCTCCCGCCCCTGATATTCAACCGGTAGCTCTTCATGAAATTCACCTACATCCGGGGTAGATTTAGAGATGGCTAATTTATTCTTAAATACCTCGAGCTTTACCGCCTGATAATCCACAGTAGCCAGTAATGCCGCTCTTTTTACTGCTAATAATAACTGGTTCCGATCCACCTTCATTTTATTTTCCGATACCGGCGGCACTACCTGTTTATAGTCTGGAAACTCCCCCTCAATAAGACGGGAAACAATCCCCACATTACCCAGGTCAAAAAGCGCCTGATTACTGCTTACTACCAGAGATAGCTCGCCGGAATCCTGTAAAGAACGGTTGAGTTCATGAATAGTTTTAAGCGGGACAATCATACTGATTTCTGCATCTGATTCGGCGGTTAATTTCCGTTCGGCAATCGCCAGCCTTTTCCCATCGGTTGATACCAGTGTCAAAATATTTTTACTGATTTTAAATAAAATACCGTTTAAGACATAGCGGGTTTCATCTAAAGAAACCGCAAAGGAGGTTAATGATAATATTTGTTTAAATACTTGTTGATCTATCTTAATCGCTTTGCGATCCTTAAATTCCGGCAGTTTTGGGAATTCCTCTTTCACTAAACCCATAATCTTGAATTGACACATATCCGAATCAATAGTAACCTGGTTGTTTTTTTTAATCGCCACATTGATTATTTCTACCGGAAATTCTTTAATAATATCACTAAACCTTTTGGCCGGTACTGTGATGGCGCCGGCCTCTTGGATATCCACAGGAATTACACAGGTTATTCCAATATCCAAATCTGTGGCAGTTAATTTTAAAACCCCGGATTGTGCTTCCATTAATATATGAGAAAGAATTGGTAAGGCAGATTTAGTAGTAATAACGTTTTGTACGGTCTGCAAAGCATTAATTAAATTACTTTTTTCAACTTTAAACTTCATTTGGCATTCTCCTTCTATTTATATATTTAAAAACTTAAAACAGTAATAATCGTAATACAATAAAAACATGTGGACAAACATATAACTTATTGTTATTGTAAGATTTACTAACAAAATCCATCCTGAACAAACTGGGGACTATTGTTTAATCACTTGTATAATTTTTTCCACTCGTTCTTTTAGTTCAGGGTTGTTATAAAGGTCTTCTTTGATCTTTTTATATGAATGCAATACAGTAGTATGATCCTTCCCCCCAAACAATTCACCAATTTCCGGTAAAGACAGCTCCGTAAGCTCTCGGCTTAAATACATGGCAACCTGTCGGGGAAAAACCACCTGTTTATTGCGCCGCTTAGTTTTTAAATCTTGCACAGAAATACCAAACTCTTCCACCACACAGCGCTGAATAAAATCTATTGTAATGAGTTTAGCCGGTTCTTTGAGCAAATCCTTCAGTACTTCTTTGGCTAAATCTAATGTGACCGGGGCCTCTTCTAATAAAGAATAGGCAATGGTTCTGATTAACGCTCCCTCTAATTCGCGGATATTGGTTTTGATAAGCTGGGCAATAAAAAAAATAACCTCATCCGGGACTTGCACTGGCTCTCTTTCGATTTTTTTCTTAAGAATTGCGACCCGAGTTTCTAAATCAGGCGGTTGGATGTCGGTGGCCAACCCCCAACCAAACCGGGAAACCAACCTTTCCTGTAAATTCGTAATTTCTTTAGGCGGCCGATCCGAGGAAAACACAATTTGTTTATGCGCGTCATATAAAGTATTGAAAGTATGGAAAAATTCTTCCTGAGTTGATTCCTTGCCGGCGATAAAGTGGATATCATCAATGACCAAAACATCCAGATTACGATATTTCTGCCGGAAGGCGGCGGTTGAGCGGTGGACAATGGCATCGATTAATTCATTGGTAAAACGCTCACTCGATACGTAACATATCTTAACGTTCGGACCGACACTGTTTTTAATCTGATGGCAAATTGCCTGGATTAAATGTGTTTTGCCCAGTCCGACCCCGCCGTAAATAAATAACGGGTTATAGGTTTTGGCCGGGGTATTGGCTACCGCCAGAGAATAGGCGTGCGCATGGCGATTACCTCCCCCGATCACGAAGTTTTCAAAAGTGTAACGCGAGTTAAGATTAATAAATCCGGAACCGGTAATCGGTTTAGGCAGGGAATCTGCGATCGGCGGGATATTAGTTGTATCGGCCAATGCGCTGTTGACAACCAAGCTTACCAACAGATTATTCAAGCCGCGGGCTTTCAGGGTGTCTTGAATCAGGTTGAGATAATGTTTTTCCACCCAGTCTTTAAAAAATTGATCCGGCGCCTGCAGGATAATTGTATGCTCATCCTGTGCAAGCGGCTTAAGCGGCGCAATCCAGGTAGCATAGGTTGTATCCCCCAACGCGGCCTTTAAATTATTTTGGGTCTCTTCCCAGATGCAGATTAATTCCGACATGGTTTCCTCTCGAAAATACAGTACAAAAAAGCTGCTTTTGACGTCGGCAGATCTACCCTGTAACCGCCTAACTAACGATGGCCGGAGGAGTTACTGGTATGCCCACAGAATCCACAGTTTATACACAGCTTGTATAAATCTGTGGATAAAAATTACAGCCAGCTTAGCGCGAACAAAGCCATTATAACAAAGACTAAAAACCTTGCAAGCAAAAAAGTTAAACGTCAGTTATTATATAACAATACAGACAATCGTCAATAAAAAACTTGACCTGTCGGGAAATGTGTGTTACAATTCACAAAATCAAAAACCACGCAACTAAAAATGTGGATAATTTATTATCTTCCGTGAAAGCTGAAATACGGAGATAGGCAAGGGAGAACAAGGGCATGAAGAAAAATTTAAAAACACCTACCAATATCGTGGGTAAAAAACGCCACGGTTTCCGCAGTAAAATGAGTTCGAAGGCGGGGCGCAAGCTCCTCGCCCGTCGACGGAGCAAGGGCAGAAAGCGCCTTTGCGTTTAATGAGCGTAATCTCCCGGTTAAATCCGGCAACTCTTATACTCAAGCTGATCGGGCTGTATCAAAAATACTTAAGGCCGCTGTATCCGCCCAGCTGTCGTTTTGAGCCGGGCTGTTCGGAATACGTAAAACAGGCGATTACAAAATATGGCTTAATTAACGGAGGATTAAAGGGAATAATCAGAATTTCTTGTTGCCATCCTTTTTCAGGCAAGTCAGGTTATGACCCCCTAAAATAAAACTTATGGAAAAACGTTTAGTGTTGGCGATTGCTTTATCCCTTCTGGTATTATTAGGCTGGTCGGTCTTGTTTCCAAAGCCCCAAATAGTTGGTAAACAAGAGGTTAGGACTATATCTCCTCCTCTATCCGCTGCTGTGTCGAGCATCGTTCCGGCGGCATTACCATCCCCTGTCGCCATGGTCGAGACGGAGCCTATCAAAGAAACGATCCGGTTTATTCAAAAAAACCGGGAAATAGTTTTTAACCCGGCCAATGCTTCTATCATAGAGATTCTTTTCAAAGAAGGAAAAGATCACCAATTGCCGCTAAAAGCGGGGTTGCTCATGAACAATGAGATTGCCTTTAAACTGCAAAGCCGCACCGAAGAATCGATTACGTTCATTGCAGAAGATAAAAATCAGCGTATCATTAAGAAGTTTTATATTCCTAAAGATAGCTATTACATAGAGTTAGAAACAATAATTTATAATTTAACCAATTCTATAGTAACTCTAACACCGCAATTAGTGCTAGGCCGGATGGATCTTTCTACAAAAAATCCCCAAGCCAGGTATCAGGATATATTTTTAGGAACCAATGAAAAATCCATACATCTTTCCCCCGGAAAAAATTTCAGTAGGGGGAATATTCAGTTCCTTGGTTTAAGAGATCAATATTTTTGTACAATTATCGAGCCGGACAAAATTATCACCGAAGCATACATTAAAAAAATCACTCCTCATGAATCAGAGGTCGGTTTAATTTATCCCAGTTTCAGTGTACAAGCCAATGGTCAGATTGGACATTTATTGCGTATCTATTTAGGGCCGCAGGATTTAAAAGTAATTAATAAAATCAATCCCGAATGGTCCGGGATTATTTATTTTGGGACATTTGACTTTATCGCGCAAATTTTAATGCAATTATTACTGTTTTTCTTTAATTTGGTGCATAATTGGGGAGTAGCTATTATTATTTTAAGCATGGCGGTTTATTTTTTATTGTTCCCGCTTTCCATGAAGCAGATGCGCTCTATGAAGGAGATGCAGCTTGTACAACCCAAGGTCGAGGCGCTGCGTAAGGAGTATAAAGATAACCCGCAAAAATTGAATAAAGAAATCATGGAGCTGTACCGTCAGCATAAAGTTAATCCTTTAGGCGGATGTTTGCCACTTTTGCTCCAAATGCCCATTTTCTTTGCTTTATATCAGGCGTTAATGCGCTCATCTGCCTTAAGAGGAGCTCATTTTTTATGGATCAAGGATTTATCAGCTCCTGACCAGGCGTTTGTGTTAAAAAATTCGATTCCTTTTATAGGCAATCAGATCAATATTTTACCAATATTAATGGCGATCGGGATGTTTATACAACAAAAGGTGGCTTCGCCACAGGCAACCGGTGAAGCTGCGCAGCAGCAGAAGATGATGGCAATTATTATGCCGATTATGTTTGGAGTAATATTTTATCAAATGCCGTCGGGATTAGTGCTTTATTGGTTTGTTAATAGCATACTAATGTTGATTTACCAAGCTCGTATTCATAGAAAAACATGAAAAAAGTCAAATATGTAGAATCAGAAGGCAAAACGGTTGAGGAGGCGATTGAGAAGGCGCTAGCGAAGTTAAAACTAAATCGCAATCAAGTTAAAATCGAAAGCTTATCCGAAGAGAAGAAGGGTTTATTTGGTATGCCCGGCGCTAAACCGGCAAAAGTGCGCATTAGCGTAATTGAAGGTAAATAACCGCTTGACAAAGTGGTTAATTTTAGGATAATAATCTTAAGCAATAAATGTTCCGCGTGGAACATTTTATATACCTGAAGAGTAGGTGGAGTGTTCCGCGTGGAACATTCTCTAACTGAAGTAATATCAATGGGTAAAATTATTGCAATTTGTAATCAAAAGGGTGGGGTAGGCAAAACCACTACCTCGATTAATCTGGCGGCTTTTTTAGCCTTGGCCGCCAAAAAGGTAATGCTAATAGATTTGGATCCCCAAGCGAATGCTACCAGCGGGATCGGGATCAATAAACATGACATTCAAAAAAGCACCTACCATATTCTATTAGAAGAGGCTAAATTTTCCGACATCCTGCAAAAAACAAACATTGATAATTTAGTGTTGGCTCCGTCTAATCTGGATTTAACCGGTGCCGAAGTGGAATTGGTAGGGGCACTGGGCAGAGAATATAGATTGAAACGTGCTTTGCAACAGGAAAAAGAAAATTATGATTTTACGATCATTGATTGTCCGCCATCTTTAGGGTTACTTACAATTAATGGTTTGTGCGCTGCTGATTCAGTAATTATACCTGTGCAGTGTGAATATTATGCCTTGGAAGGTTTAACACAACTCCATAATACGATTAAACTTGTAAAAGAGAATCTTAATTCGGCGCTAACGGTTGAAGGCGTGTTGTTGACGATGGCTGATTTTCGCACAAACTTGACCAAAGAGGTGATTCAAGAAGCGCGCAATCATTTCCACGAAAAAGTTTACCAAACTGTAATTCCTAGAAATATACGTTTAACTGAAGCTCCCAGCTTTGGTCAGCCAATTGCATTATATGACCGGGATTCTTTGGGGGCGCAAAAATATCAAGATCTCTGTCGGGAAATATTGGGGCTATCTTTGGATTCTAAGATGAGTGTTGAGAGGGCGGAAAAGAATATTAAGCCATAAAATTCCTACTAATTGCGGGCAGAAGGAGCCAATAATGGAAAGAAAAGCTTTGGGTAAAGGACTGGGTGCGTTGATTCCCGAAATATCAGTGGATAGCCTTACTGGGCACAAAAAAGAAGAAATACTTTTTGTGGATATTGAAAAAATTAGGCCAAATCCTTTTCAGCCCCGCGAAGATTTTATTCAGCAAAACATCGACGAGCTTGCGCAATCAATTCGGGAAAAAGGAGTGATTCAACCGTTATTAGTGCGGCGAAAAGGAGACAGCTACGAATTGATCGCCGGAGAAAGAAGATTGCGTGCAGCTAAATCATTGGGGCTCAAAGAGTTACCAGTTATAATGAAAGAAGTAAATGATCAGGATTCCTTAGAACTGGCTTTAATTGAAAATATCCAAAGGGAAGGATTGAATCCGATTGAAGAAGCACATGCTTATCAGCATCTCATGGATAAGTTTCAAGTAACCCAGGAAAAAATCAGTGAAGTTTTGGGTAAATCCCGGGCCTCCATCGCCAACACTTTGCGTTTACTCAAACTGCCGCACGAAATACAAGGGGAAATGAAAAAGGGCAGGATCAGTTTTGCCCACGGACGGGCTTTATTGGAGGTTGTAGATTCCAATCATCAGCGCAAACTCGCCCAAGATATTATTGCCAAAGGGCTTTCGGTGCGCGAGTTAGAAAATTTAATTAAAACTGTCCGGACTAAATCCGTAAAACGCAGTATCGGCGCCGGGCAACGTGAACCTTTAGTGGTAATTTTAGAAGAGCAGTTACAGCACGCCTTAGCGACTAAGGTGCGGATCAGCAAAAGAAAAAAACGCGGTCATATTACCGTTGAATTTTATTCACCGGAGGACCTTAACCGGATTGTGAATGTGATTAAAGGAGGAAAATAGCGCATGGGACAGGCAGTGTTAATTTTAATTAAACCCGACGGGTTAAAAAAATCATTAACCGGCAACATTCTGACCCGCTTATCCGAAACTAAGCTAGAAATTGTTGCGGCTAAAATGGTGCGCGTATCCCAAGCCCTTGCCGAAGAGCACTATAAACATTTAAAAGACAAACCGTTTTTCGGAGAAATTATTAAATATTTACAAGGTGATTTACATGACCGTAAAAAAGTCATGGCCTTGGTTTACTGGGGCAGCGACGCAATTACTAAATGTCGGACCCTTGCCGGAGCAACTAATCCCGAAGAAGCAGAGGCAACTTCTATCCGCGGATCTTACGGCCGGATTACCACTCACGGGGTTTATGAAAACGTCGTGCATGTTTCATCCAATGATTCCGAGGCAGAAAGAGAGATTAAGCTCTGGTTTACGCCGGAGGAAATTATCGTCGATCTTTACCCGACAAAAACCATTACGCAAAAAGAATTAGCGAGTAAGGCCTGGGCCGAATAATGAAAAAAAATATTAACAGCATGACCGGATTTGGCTGCCAGGAGATGGAGATTA
Organism: Candidatus Omnitrophota bacterium; assembly: GCA_041308825.1. Lineage (GTDB taxonomy): Bacteria > Omnitrophota > Gorgyraeia > Gygaellales > Profunditerraquicolaceae > UBA6249. The sequence continues at coordinate 16,622 of JBFZAU010000121.1, read as the reverse complement.
ATTCGGTCGGCAGGATCAGCGTGGAGTTGCGTTGCACCAATCATAAATTTTTGGAAACGGTTTTTCACCTTCCGGAAGGGCTGCTTTCTTGGGAGGACAAATTAAAAAAAGAGATTGAAGCAAGTCTGCGGCGGGGAAGAGTGTATTGTGCGGTGAACATTAAGGGGCAGTCGGCGCAGGGGATTTTTGTGAACCGTAAATTGCTGAAGAATTATTTACGCGAATTCCAAAGCATTAGAAAAGAATTTAAAATCGATGATGGTATTAGTCTGGATGCATTAATCCGCCTGCCGGGGATTTTAACCCTTAAAGAGGATAAGCCGGCCGGTGCCCAAATCTGGGATCAACTGCAACCGGTTTTTGCTCAGGCACTTAAAAACTTATTAATTGCCCGCCAAAAGGAAGGGCAAGCTCTGGCGAGGGTGTTGCGCCAAAGAAGTCTTTGCCTGAAGCAGGATTTAACTTTTATTAAGCAGCGTTTTGCGGTGGCGGTAAAAAATAAGCTAAAAAACATTCACGCGGAAGAGGAGCGCGCGGCCTTCTTAAAAGATGCGGATGTGGCCGAGGAGACTGACCGGTTGCATTTTCATATTAATAATTTTCAGCATAAGCTCACCCAGGGTGGCGCGGTGGGCAAGGAGCTGGATTTTATTACCCAGGAGATGCAGCGAGAGGCTAATACTCTGGCGGCTAAGTCATTTGACCTGGTTATTTCCGGCCGCGCCGTAGAGATGAAAAGCCAAATTGAGAAAATCCGCGAACAGGTGCAGAATATCGAGTAGTGAAAGCATCCACTAGAAAACACAAGCCGGGTAAAATTTTTGTGATCAGCGGGCCATCCGGCTCCGGCAAAACTACCCTTCTGACCAGCTTAGTCCAAGATAAACAATTCGCCAGATTATTAGTAAAATCACGCTCGGTAACCACCCGGCCGAAACGTTCCGCAGAAAGGGATGGCCGGGAGTATTTTTTTGTCAGTCCCGCCCGATTCAAACAGCTGCTAAAAGCTAAAAAAATTCTTGAATGGACCAGGTATTTAGGCTATTATTACGGAACGCCCAAAGAATCCCTGGAGGCGCAGCTGCGTCAGGGCAGGCACCTTGGTTTGTGCCTGGACTTAAAAGGCGCCAGGATCCTAAAAAAAATATATCCTAACAATACCGTGACCATCTTTGTTTTGCCGCCTTCTTTAAGTACGCTTAAGGAAAGGATAGAAAATCGTTGTCGGCACACCCAACAACAGGAGATTAAACAAAGGTTGCTTTTGGCACGGCAAGAGCTGCGCGCGGCCAACAAGTTTGATTATTGTGTTTTGAACCGAAGCTTAACGGTAGCACTCAGAGAGCTAAAAAGCATTGTTGCACAGGAAATTAACGCTTAACGCATAATACACCGGGGGGGGGATACGCAATGGGTTATCAGGGAAGGGAAAAACTTCTAGACAAAAGTATGGGGTCGATTTATAAACTGGTTATTCTAGCCTCCAAAAGGGCTCTGGAGATTGCCGAAGGGCAGCCTAAGTTAGTGGCGGATGATGCTTCTGTTAAGCCATCTACTGTGGCATTGCATGAAATTGCCGCGGGTAAGATTGAGGCTAAAAGGTCAAAAGCCAAGGAATAATGAAAAATACGCAAAAAAATATCATTTTAGGCGTAACCGCCAGCATCGCTATTTATAAGGCATGTGATTTAGTTCGCAAGCTCAAAGAATGCGGCTGGGCGGTAGATGTGGTGATGACGCAAGAGGCGCAGGAGTTGATCCGGCCGATTGTATTTCAGAGCTTAAGCGGCAGGAAAGTTTATTCAGGCGGCCTGTTTGATGATCCGGATGCCTGGGAGATTGAACACGTGTCTTTAGCCGCCAGGGCAGATTTAATTTTGATTGCCCCGGCTACTGCCAACATTATTGCCAAGTTGGCCGGCGGTATTTGCGATGATCTTTTAAGTTGTACGGTGTGTGCCAGCCGCGCCAAGGTTTTAATTGCCCCGGCGATGAACGAGAATATGTATCAACATAAAATTACGCAAAGCAATATCGCGAAATTAAAAACATGCGGTTATAAATTTATTCCGCCGCGCCAAGGCCTGTTGGCGTGCGGGAAAATGGGACAGGGTTGTTTAGCAGAGCTATCCGAGATTGTAAAAGAAGTTAAAAAAATATTATAATTTTGGCGACGTAGCCAAGTGGTAAGGCAGTTGTCTGCAAAACAACTATTCAGCGGTTCAATTCCGCTCGTCGCCTTAAATTTCCGCGGCAGCGGAAATTACGCCGAGGATACCTTTAAAAAGGCATTCAATCTAGACGAGGCGGAATTGCTATTAGCTCCTTGTCCGTCTGTGGAAAGAGTTTAGCGGTGGACTCGGAAGCAAATTTTGCTACGCAAAATTTAGGGGCAAGTGGTGGAATGGCATACACGACAGACTTAAAATCTGTTGGCCGCAAGGTCGTAAGGGTCCGACTCCCTTCTTGCCCACTAAATTTCGGCTTTGCCGAAATTTGTGCCGAGGATACCTTTAAAAAGGCATCTAGTTGAGACGAGGCGCTCTTGCGTAGCAAGCAAAATTGCTTCGAGCGATACAATAAGTATTTATACAGGTTTGAGCTCGAAGGAGCCAGGCGTAGCGACATTTGCTTCGGCCGCTTCCTTAAAGAATGTTTAGTTTACGGCCAAAGGAGCTATAAGTAGCAGCAGGTTTACGCCGAGGATACCTTTAAAAAGGCATCCAGTCTAGACGAGGCGCTAAACGAGTAGTATATATTAATTAAGCGTAACATCCAGGCCTAGCTCGATGTACACTAGATAGTCTAGACGATGCGCTCTTGCGCAGCAGGGAAATTAAAATTTAGGGCTCATAGCTCAGTTGGTTAGAGCGTTGCGTTGACATCGCAAAGGTCTGAGGTCCGAATCCTCATGGGCCCATAAAATTTCGCGCAGCGAAATTTACTCCCGGCGCTACCTTTAAAAAGGCATTCCAGTTTAAGCCGGGAGCTAAAGCGTTATAGTTGCTCCGTAGCGAGCGGAGTGCGTCCAAGTTACTTGCGCAGCAGGAAAAATTGCATCGAGCGTTACAATATTCGAATATAACTTAAGCGTAACATCCAGGCTTAGCTCGATGTACACTAGATAGTTTAGACGAGGCGCTAAAGTCGGTAGCAGCGCCAATTGCTTCGCGCGCTACCTTAGAGAATATCCAGTCTAAGCGCGAAGGAGAAAGGCGCAGCAGGAAAAAACGCTTCGGCCGCCACTTTATAGAATATCTAGTTAAGGCCGAAGGAGATATAAGTAGAGGCAGGTTTAACGAGGCGCTAAAGCAGCCGCTTAAAAAACTATGGATCTCGACACCTTACGGCATTCCTGTTCACATGTCATGGCCCAAGCAGTAAAAGAGCTTTGGCCGGAAGTCAAATTAGCAATTGGCCCGGCGATTGAAGACGGTTTTTATTATGATTTTGATAAACCGGAACCGTTTACCGATGCGGACTTGTTGGCCATCGAGAAGGTCATGCAGAAAATTATTACCCAAAACGAGATTTTTTTACGGCAGGAGATGAGTAAGCAGGATGCCTTGGCACTATTTAAAAAAAATCACGAAGATTACAAGGTAGAGTTGGTTGAAAGTTTACCGGCTCAAACCATTTCGGTTTATAGAACCGGAGAAAATTTTTTGGATCTCTGCCGCGGTCCGCATATTCAATCCACCGGGCAGATCAAAGCCTTTAAATTATTATCGGTCGCCGGCGCCTATTGGCACGGGATTGAAACCAATCCTATGCTGCAGAGGATTTACGGCACCTGTTTTGAAAGCCAGCAAGAATTAGATGAGCATCTGAAAAATTTAGAGGAGGCTAAGCTGCGGGATCACCGCAAGCTGGGGCCGGCTTTAGGGCTTTTTGATATTTATCATGAAGAGGCAGGCGCAGGATTTGTATTTTATCACCCTAAAGGCGCGCTGCTGCGGATGATTATTGAGGACTATGAAAAAAAGGAGCATTTGAAACGCGGTTATGACCTGGTGACGACTCCGCATTTAATGGATGCAGGTTTATGGAAAAAAAGCGGACACTACGATTATTATAAAGAAAATATGTATTTTACCTCTGAGGAGGGCCAGGAGGTAGTGGTCAAGCCGATGAATTGCCCGGGGCATATTTTAATTTATAAATCGAAAACTAGAAGCTATCGAGATCTGCCGGTTAGGCTTTTTGAATTGGGCACGGTTTACCGCAAGGAAAAAGCCGGGGTTTTGCACGGGCTATTGCGGGTCCGCGGATTTACCCAGGATGATGCGCACATTTTCTGTTTACCGGAGCAGCTGGAGGCAGAAATTAAAGGTGTGATTGATTTTGTGTTTGAGACAATGAAGGTGTTTGGTTTTGAGTCTTGGGGGATTGAACTCAGCACCCGTCCGGAAAAATCCATCGGCTCGGATGAAGATTGGCAGAAGGCAACCGCGGCCCTTGAACAGGCGCTAAAAGAAAAATGCCTGGCGTATGAAGTTAATCAAGGAGAGGGCGCATTTTACGGGCCCAAGATTGATATTAAATTAAAGGATGCCTTAAAAAGAACCTGGCAATGCGCGACGATCCAATGCGATTTTGCTTTACCGAAAAGGTTTAATTTAGCTTACATTGATGCTGAGGGAAAAGAACAACAGCCGATTATGCTGCATCGGGTTTTATTGGGGAGCCTGGAGCGTTTTATCGGGGCATTGATCGAAAACTATAAAGGGAAATTACCTTTATGGTTAGCGCCAACCCAGATTGTAATCATTCCGATTAATGAATCGGTGTTAGCTTATGCCCAGAAGGTAAAAGCAGAATGCCTTGAGAGGGGCTTGCGTGTAACGATCGATAACCGCAATGAAACTCTGAATAAAAAAATCCGGACGGCAGAAGTGGAAAATATCCCGTATTGCTTTATCGTCGGGGAAAAGGAAGCCGCAGGCAACACCGTGAGTGTCCGGGAAAAAGGTCATAAGGATAAGTATGCGACTCCGCTGGAGTACGCATATTTTATTCAAGAATTAGAAAAGGATGTTAAACAGCATAAATAACAAAGGAGGCGGCTATAAAAAAGTTTATACGGATTAATGAAAGAATCAGCGCACCGCAGGTTCGGGTCATTGGGCATGACGGCAGCCAGTTGGGGGTGATGTCTGTGCAGCGGGCTTTAGAGATTGCCAATCAACAAGAGCTGGATTTGGTAGAAGTGGCTTCGGCGGCTAATCCGCCGGTTTGCCGGGTGATTGAGTATAGCAAGTTCCGCTACGACTTGGAAAAGAAGGAGCGGGAATCCAAGAAACACCAGAAACAAGGCCGTTTAAAAGAGATCCGGCTTAAACCCAATATCGACGATCATGATTTCGAGACCAAGGTGAAGCAGGTGGTCAGTTTTTTAAAGAAAAAAGACAAGGTTAAAATCAATCTTTTTTTCCGCGGCCGGCAGATGGAGCATGTGGACTTAGGGAGAAAAGTTTTGGATAAATTTATTCTGGTGACCAAAGAAGAGGGGCAGGTGGAGAAGGCACCGTCACTGGAAGGTAAAATTATGTCCTTTGTAATTGCCCCGAAGTAAGGTATGATAAATGAGTGCTTGACTTACGCGCACTGGCGTGCGCGTAAGTCAATGCACGAATTTATACCCCTTATCTTAAGATTCGGGTATTAAATGAGTAGACAATTTACGTCTAATTAGGAGAAAAGATGCCAAAGTTAAAAACAAAGCGCGGAGTGGCCAAACGTTTTAAAATCACAAAAAAAGGCAGGGTTAAGTATTCTCCCGGTGGCAAAAGCCATCTGGCTTCATCCAAGAAAACGAAAAAGATCCGGGATTTAAGGCACCGCCGGACTTTGGCCGGGAAAAAAGAAGAAAGATTCATCAAGTCAATGTTACCGTATGGTTAGAGTAACTTTTCACAACGATTAATTACATCTGGCGCGGATTTGATTTACGCCGGTGTGCCCCTTGTGGGCTAGGAGAGCAATAATGGCAAAGATTAAACATAGTGTAGCAACCCGTAAAAGGAAGAAAAGAGTACTGAAAGCCGCCAAAGGGTATTGGGGGGATAGAAGTAAACAGTATCAGCAGGCCAAAAGGACGCTCGTCCACGCTTTAAGATACGCTTACCGTGACCGCCGGAATAAAAAGAGGGAGTTTCGCAGTCTCTGGATTGCCCGCATTAATGCCGCCTGTCGGGAAATCGGGGTTTCCTACAGCGTTTTTATGAACGGGCTAAAGAAATCTAAAATTGCTCTGGACCGCAAGATCCTGGCGGATATCGCGGTCAGAGATAATCCGGCATTTAAAAAACTAGTAGCAGCCGCCAAGAAGTAAGCTATCGGCTGCTGGCTTTAGCGTTCGCAGAATAAAGGAATAGTTATGTACGTGATTATTGTCGGTTGCGGAAGAGTAGGGACAGAGTTAGCCAAACTTTTATCCGGGGAAGGCCATGATGTAGTGGTGATTGATAAAAACCAGGAGGCGTTTAAGCGCCTGGGTGATACTTTTAATGGCCTGACGATGGTCGGTAACGGTTTTGATTTGGCGCTGCTGAAGCAGGTGGGAATCGAGAAAGCTGATGCTTTTTGCGCGGTCACTGACGGAGATAATACAAATTTAATCAGCGCCCAGGTGGCCAAAAAAATTTTTAATGTGCCCAAGGTATTCGCGCGGGTTTATGACCCGCAGCGGGCCCATATTTACGCGGCCTTAGGGTTGGATATTATCAGCGGTACAATGCTTTTGTCGGCGATGCTGAGGGATAAAATTATTGAAAGCCGGTTTTCCAGTTACCTGATTGAGTCCAAAGATTTAGGGGTGATTGAGATTGAGGTGAAAAATGAACTGGTCGGTAAAACCATTCAGGATATCAATATCCCCGGAGATTTTATTGTTACCGCCTTGCGCCGGATGCAGGGGGTGGTTATCCCCGAGCCCAACACCGTTTTAAAAAATAAAGATATCCTGATGGGGGTAGTGAAAGTTTCCAGTCTGAAAGCGGTCAGGGAGAGGTTTCACTTAGGGGAAAAATAAAGATGTTTATTTTGATTGTCGGAGCGGGTAAAGTCGGGTATTTTCTGGCCAGGCGCCTCTGTCAGAGCAAGCATACCGTCAGTATTGTCGATAAGGACCGCAAGATTTGCGAAGAGCTTGCCAAGGAGTTAGATGCCCTGGTGGTAAACGGAGATGCCTGCGACCCCAACATATTAGAGGAGGCCGGTATCACCCGGGCAGATGTTTTAGCCGCGGTTACCGGGGACGATGAAGATAACCTGATTATCTGCCAGCTGGCCAAGGAAAGGTTTGATCTGCAGCGTACCGTCGGCCGGGTTAATAATCCCGACAATGAACATACTTTTAATGAGCTCGGTATCGATGTGCCGGTTGATTCTACTAAGATTATTGCCAAGATTATCGAAGAGGAAGTTTCTTTTTCGGATTTTGTAAATTTGATGAGTTTTAAACGGGGCAAGCTGGCGATTGTGCGCGTGGATTTGCCAAATGACGCCCCGGTTATCGACAAACAAGTTAAAGATATTGCTTTGCCTAAGGACGCGGTATTGGTTTCGATTGTGCGGGGAGAAGAAGTAATTTTGCCTAAAGGAGACACCGTGCTGAAGACCGGGGATGATGTGATCGCGCTGACCTTGATCGGCAATGAACCGCAACTTTTGGGCCTTTTGGCCGGTAAACTCTAAACTGATGAAGCTTAAACCCACCTTAAATATTATTTTCGGAATTACCGCAGAAATTTTCTATGTCGGTTTGATTATGCTGGTCGCTTTTTTGATCTGCTGGATAATCTATATTAAAAAATGATTCTGAGGCCCCACCTGGAAGATCTAAAAATTATCGGTTTTTACCTGGGTAAAATAATTTTGGGGTTAGCCATCACCATGGTGATCCCCTTGTTAATCGCCCTGGCTTTTAAGGAAACTAATCCGGCCCTGGATTTTATTCTGGGTATCGAGATCTCGGTTTTAGCCGGCCTGCTGTTACTGAAAATTTGCCATACCGACAAGGATCTTAACTGGATGCAGGGGATGATTGTGGTAAGTTTATCCTGGGTAGTGGCGATGTTTCTGGGAGCGGTTCCTTTACATTTAAGCGGCCACTGGAAATCATTCCTCGATGCTTGTTTTGAAGCGATGTCCGGTTTTGCCACGACCGGTCTGATATTGGTGCAGGATTTAGACCACCTTTCTTATGCGCATAATTTCTGGCGTCACTTTTCCATGTTTTTAGGCGGTCAGGGGATCGTCGTGATTGCGCTTTCTTTTTTCGTGAAGGGGTTTTCCGGGGCATTCAAAATGTACGTGGGTGAGGCCAGGGAAGAAAAGATCATGCCCAACGTGATCAACACCGCCCGGTTTATTTGGCTGGTGAGTATCGTCTATCTGATTTTAGGCACATTGGCTCTGGGGATAACCGGAATGGCCAACGGAATGCATCCGCTTAATTCCTTGTTTCATGGCGCCTGCATATTCATGGCGGCTTTTGATACCGGGGGGTTTAGCCCGCAATCACAAAGCATTCTTTATTACCATAGTTTTGCCTTCGAATTAATCACGATAATCTTTATGGTTTTGGGGGCGATTAATTTTAAGTTGCACTATCATCTTTGGATGGGCAATCGTAAAGAGCTGTTCAAAAATATCGAAACCCGGACTTTTTTTATTACGGTCATTACTCTTTTTATCCTGGTCGCGGTAGGCTTGCGTCAGGCCCAGGCATACCCGGCGGCAGCCATACTGTTCCGGAAAGGATTTTACCAGTTGCTCTCCGGCCATACCGGAACGGGTTTTCAGACGATTTATGCCCCGCAATTTGGCACCGACTGGAATCCTCTGGCTTTGTCGGGGGTGATCGTCGCGATGGCCTTAGGCGGCGCGGTCTGTTCGACTACGGGTGCGATTAAAATGTTGCGTTTGGGGATAATCATTAAATCATTTAAAGAAGACTTAAAAAGAATTATTATGCCGGAACATTCCCTGGTGATTGAAAAATTACACCACATCCGGGAGGTATTTTTAGAGGACAAGCTGGCCAGGGGCGCGTTGATGATTACTCTGGCTTATATAATTTTATATGGGCTGGGTACATTAGCGGGAATGTTTTACGGCTATCCTTTTTTGGAGTCGCTCTTTGAATCAACTTCGGCCGCCGCTAATGTCGGGCTGTCTTGCGGGATTACCAATGCGGCGATGCCAACCGGCCTCAAAATTACGTATATTCTGCAGATGTGGGTAGGGAGACTTGAGTTTATGTCTGTCTTTACGATCCTGGGGGTTTTAATCGCCCGGTTTGAAGGAAAATGAAAAATAAGTTAACATTGATTTTGGTGGTTGTGTTTTATTGTACCTGCCTGCCGGGGATTATTTTTGCCCAAAGCCAAACCAGCGCAGAGTTAATTAATCATTCCCGGGAATATGACGGCAAACCCGTTACTTATGCCGGAGAGGTGATTGGAGAGATTATGCGGCGGGGGGAATTTGCCTGGGTGAATATCCATGACGGAGAGAATACCCTGGGGGTTTGGGTCAACTCCGCTTTAATCAAAGATATAAATTTTATCGGTAACTATAAAACCCGAGGGGACAGAGTGGAAGTAGACGGTATTTTCCATCGGGCCTGTCCTGCGCATGGAGGGGAATTGGATATCCACGCTCAGGCTTTACGCAAGATTGCTGCCGGCAGAGTGGTGGGGGAAAAGTTGAATTCCGATAAAGTAACCTTGAGTATTATTTTATTAGGGGCGATATTACTGACATGGATCTTAAGACTATTCAAGCACAAGTAGACAGCGACCTGGCCGGGATTGCTTCCCAGCAAGACCTGGAAGATCTGCGCCTAAAGTATTTGGGGCGCAAAGGATTGATTGCACAGCTCACTGGTTCTATCCCCGGTTTGCCGGTTGAGCAGCGGGGGAGTTTTGGAAAAGAGGTAAATGCGCTAAAAAATAAACTTCTGGGCTTATTGGCAGAAAAAGAAAAATCATTCAGTCTGCCGGAAGGAGATTTCAAGCCAGGCCGATTTGATATGGGGATGCCGGGGATTGCCCAGGAGCTGGGGCATCGTCATCCGATTACCCAGATTATCGATGAAATTTGCCGCATTTTTACCCGGATGGGTTTTGCGGTAGTCTCCGGGCCGGAGGTAGAAACAGAACATAATAATTTTACCGGATTAAATATACCGTTAGAACATCCCTCCCGCGACGCCTTCGATACTTTTTATTTGAAAGATTACAGCAAGCTGCTGTTGCGCAGCCACACCTCTCCGGCGCAGGTGCGGGTGATGCAGACACAAAAACCTCCCTTGGCGGTGGTTGTGCCAGGCAGGGTCTACCGGCCGGATGCGGTGGATGCCAGCCATCTTTTTATGTTTCACCAGATTGAAGGTTTTTTGGTTGATGAAAATATCCGGTTTTGCGATTTAAAGGGTGTTTTGGAGCTTTTTGCCCGCAGTGTTTTTGGCCAGGAGATTAAAATGCGTTTTCGTCCGCATTTTTTCCCGTTTACCGAGCCATCGGTAGAGGTAGACATTTCTTGTATTATGTGTCGAGGTAAAGGTTGTTCGGTGTGCGGTAGGAAAGGTTGGTTGGAAATTCTGGGAGCCGGGATGATCCACCCGAATGTATTTACTCAGGTAGGATATGATCCTAAAATTTATACCGGGTTTGCCTTTGGGATGGGCGTAGAAAGAATCGCGATGCTTAAATACGGGATTAACGATATCCGGTTATTTTTTGAGAACGACTTAAGGTTTTTAAAACAATTCTAAAATATGAAAGTTACCTATAGCTGGTTAAAAAAATTTGTGGATATTAGGGTCTCTCCTCAAAACTTAGCCGCGGGGCTAACCATGGCGGGTTTAGAGGTTGTTGCTCTGGAAAAAGAGGGAGAGGATTTTGTGCTGGAGATCGAGATTACCTCTAACCGTCCTGACTGGTTAAGCGTTCTGGGGGTGGCCCGGGAGGTAAGCGCCATCTACGGGTTAAAGTTGAAAAGTCCCGTTTTTAGCGGATCTCAATCTAAGGCCGGCTCGGCTTATCCCGTAAAAATTTCAGTTGCCGACAAAAAAGACTGCCCGTTTTACAGCGCCAGGATTATTTCCGGCCTTAAGGTTGGTGTTTCTCCGCAGTGGCTGCAAAAAAGTTTAGCGGCTTTAGGCTGCCGCAGTATTAACAATGTTGTGGACATCACTAACTATTGTTTGTTTGAACTGGGCCAGCCATTACATGCTTTTGATTTAGATAAGTTGCCTCAAGGGGAAATTAAAGTACGCCGCAGCCGCGCCGGAGAAAAGCTTGTTACCCTGGATGGACAAAATAGGGTTTTGGATCCGGGGGTGCTGGTGATTGCAGACAGAGATCATCCCGTGGCAATTGCGGGGATTATGGGAGGCTCGGAAACCGAGGTGACCCTTGATACGCGTAATATTCTGCTAGAATCAGCGGTATTTAATCCGGTTTTGGTCCGCCGGACTAAACAAAGATTAGGGTTGCAGTCGGAATCCGCTTACCGCTTTGAAAGAGGAGTGGATTTAGCAGGTACTAGCGCTGCTTCTTTGGCCGCCCAGGAAATGATTTTAAAATTAGCCGGCGGCAAACCGGCAGGAGTCAAGAACGTAGGAACAGCTAAAACCGCCCGCCCCAAGATTAATTTGGAAACCGTTTATTTAAACAAATTATTAGGTACGGCAATTTCTGTCACCCAGGTTAGGCAGATTTTAAACCGCTTAGAACTTCCCGCCAAGGTTAAGAGCAAAAATGTTCTCACCGTCAGCATTCCTAGTTTTCGCCAGGATTTAAAGCAGCCGGTAGATCTGGTTGAGGAGGTAGCCAGAATTTATGGTTACGAGCGGATAACCCAAACTCTGCCGCCGGTTAAACCGGTCATGGCAAACCAGGATCGGCAGGAAGTTATCGGCCGAATAAAAAGCATCTTAAGCGGTTTAGGCTTAAATGAGGCGATTACCTATAGCCTGGTTGATCGTACCCTGCTTAAGCAATCTGAAATCAGCCAGGATACCGGGATAGTGGCGATTGCCAATCCTTTAAGTACCGAGCAGGAGGTTTTACGCCCGGCGCTTTGGCCAAGCCTGGTTGGCGCCGTAGCTTATAATGTAAACCAACAGCAGGAACAGGTGAGTCTTTTTGAAGTGGCCAGTGTTTTTTCCGGTCAAAACCATTCGGTTGCAGAGGAGCCGTTATTAGGTATCGCCCTCTGCGGGGCCAAGTCATTTTTTACCAAGAACGGTTTAGCCAAGGATGAATTTACTCTTTTACACCTAAAAGGTATTTTAGAAACTTTGTTAAGCCGGCTGGGGATTGAAAGTTTTGATTTGATTGCCCGAAAAGACCAGCGGGTAAATATTGTAATTAACCAGAAACCCGCAGGCTTTCTTTTGGAGTTAACTCCCCGGATTTTACAAGCCTTCGAGATTAAAAACCGCCGGGTAGTTTTAGCCCAGCTGAACCTGGAAAGATTATTAGAAACAATGAATTTAAGCACGCGGTTTAGAGAGATTCCTAAATATCCTTCGATTATCCGGGACATCAGCTTTGTGATGCCAGAAGATTTTTCGGTGAGTGAAATGCTCGCGGCAATCCGCTCTGGCGGCCAGCCGCTGTTAAGCCTGGCTAAAATCGTAGATTACTACCAGGGCAAGCAAATTCCTTCCGGTTTTAGGGGGCTGACCGTATCCTGTATCTACCGGCAGGGTAACCGCACGTTGACGGAGGAAGAGGTTACTCCGGTGCATAACGGCATCTGTTCTTTATTAACGGAAAAATTCGGGATTAAGCTGCGTTAATCGCCGGCGTTTGGCCGCCGCAAAAAATAGCTAGGATTGATTCCGGAAAAAATATATGCTATACTTTTTTAGAATAGAATTGTTCTTTTAGATATCCCTGCGGTGCGCGTTGGAAATTTGATAATTGTTGAACCAACACTATTTTCATGGGAGCCCCATTATTCTTTCGGCACGTGTGCCGCTAGATAGGGCACCCACCTGAAGCCAAATCGGTTCAGAATGTCATTCCAACGGCACTCTTGCGGGGATTCTCTTTTATATGGACTTATTTACTCAAGATACTCCCAATCCCCAAGATAAAAATGCTCCTTTAGCCGTCCGCCTGCGCCCGGCTCACCTTGATCAGTTCATCGGTCAAGAGCATATTTTAGGCAAAAATAAGTTATTGCGCCGGGCGATTGAAGCTGACCGGCTGGCCTCGCTGATCCTTTTTGGCCCGCCGGGGACGGGGAAAACCTCGTTGGCCTGGTGTATCGCTAATCTCACGCAAGCCAATTATGTGGCGATCAACGCCACAACCTCCAACGTCGAAGAATTAAGAAAAATTATTGCTACGGCTAAACTTAAATCCCGCCAGCAACAAAAGAAAACCGTCCTTTTTATCGATGAGATCCACCGTTTTAATAAAGCCCAGCAGGATGTGCTGCTGCCGGATGTGGAAGAGGGCGGTTTGGTATTAATCGGCGCGACGGTGCATAATCCGTATTTTTCCCTGACTTCAGCCCTGCTTTCCCGTTCGATTGTGTGTGAATTAAAACCGCTGGAGGCACCCGAACTGCTGAAGATAATTAATTTGGCTTTGAAAGACAAAGAAAGAGGGCTGGGTAATTTCAGGGTAAAAGCCGATAAAAAGGCGCTTAATTTTTTAGCCAAGATCAGCGAAGGAGACGCGCGCCGGGCCTTATCAGCCCTGGAGCTTGGGGTTTTAACCACCCCTGCGGATAAAGAGGGGTATGTTCGTTTTGATTTAGGGATTGCCCAGGAATCAATCCAGAAAAAAGCGGTAGTTTATGACCATGATGAAGACGGCCATTATGATACGGCCTCGGCTTTTATTAAATCGATGCGCGGTTCTGATCCGGATGCGGCGATTTACTGGATGGCCAAGATGCTCTATGCCGGAGAGGATTCGCGCTTTATCGCCCGCCGGGTTTGTATTTTAGCCGCCGAAGATGTAGGCAATGCCGATCCGCTGGCTTTAGTTTTAGCCAATGCCGCTTTGCAAATTTCCGAATTCGTCGGCATGCCGGAAGCCAGGATTCCTTTGGCCCAGGCGGTAATTTATGTAGCCTGCGCCCCCAAATCCAACGCCAGCTATTTAGCCCTGGAAAAGGCGACCCAGGACATCCAAGAGAATAAAGTACAGGATGTTCCGGATCATCTCAAAGATGCTTCTTATCAAGGTGCCAAAAAACTTGGCCATGGGCAGGGATATAAATACAGCCATGATTATCCGGAGCATTATGTAAAACAACAATACACCTCCCAAAAAATATGCTATTATGAGCCTACCGGTTTAGGCCATGAGGCTAAGATTAAGGAGCGCCTGGAAAAACTACGCCAGAAGGATAATGCGCCATGATGCTTTTGATGCAAATTTTAGTAGCTTTAGGAGTGGGATTAGTCATCTATGCGGTCTATGGGGTTTTTACCTCTGGTAGCAGCCCGGCCCATTCCAAACTTAAAATCCAGGATCCTCCTCTGGCTGCCGCGGATCCCGGCAAGGAACAAAAGATCCAACGTCTGCAAAGCCAGATTGCTCAGCTGGAAGGAGAATTAGCAGAATCTAAGACTACCAGCAGCCAGGAGAAATCTGATTTGGCCGCGCTTAAAGAAAAGGAAACGGGATTTAATACGGAATTAAAACGCCGGGAAGAATGGGTAGCCAAAGCGGAGGCAGAACTGGCCAAAATAAAAACTGAAAATGTCGAGTTAACCAATAGGTTTACGGCCAAAGAAAAAGAGCTGGAGGATGAATTTACTAAAAACGTGAATTTGACGCGGGAGGTCCGCGAGATTAAGGCGGCCCTGGAGGCTAAGGAGATGGCCTGCCGGCTCAAGGAGGATGAGTTGCAGGCGCAGAAGCATCAACTTGAAGCGCATACGCAAACGATTAATGAACATGCGGCAAAGATTGCCGAATATAGCCGGAAAGAAAAGATCAGCGAATGGGTGCCTAAATCCGAATTTAACCAGCTGAATGAGGAATATACAAAACTGGAAAAAGAATTTGAGGCCAACCAGGAACGGCTGAAGAGCTTTGCTGCGGAAATCGCTCATTTACGCTCGGCTCAAGAGAATAAAAAGAGCCAGCTCGGACAGGAAGCGAAGTCAACCGGTCAGACTAAAGAAGAAGATAAACCAATACCAGGTCTGGAAACCTCCGCTGCGGAAGAAGCGCCGCAAACACAAAAAGTTCCTCCAGTAGAAGACGCATCCGCCGGGCAGGATACCGGCATTAAAGAAGACCTTCCCCGCAGCAACCCGCCTACCCCGGTAACACTAGATTTACCGACGGATTCTAGCGTACAAAATATAGCCCCGGAACCGACCAGTAAAACAGGGCTAGAAAATAGCGGCAGTTCTTCGCCGTCTCAGGAAAAAGATATACCGGATAGCCAAAAGTGAGCCTCCGGAGAAATAGACCAAAAGAGGAGATGATGGTGAAAAAGAATAAAATCTTTATGGCATTATTAATCTTAGGGTTAACCTTTTACTGCGGAGGAACTTTTGCGATGGCCAATACAATCGTAATTTTAGAAACGAATCAAGGTAAAATTGAAATCCGGCTTAAAGAGGATATTGCTCCCAAGGCCTGTGAAAACTTCGTAAAATTGGTAGAAAAAGGATATTATAACGGATTAATTTTTCACCGGGTGATTAAAGGGTTTATGATCCAGGGGGGCGACCCTACGGGCACCGGTAGGGGAGGGGAATCTATTTGGGGTAAGCCCTTTGCCGATGAAGTAACTCCCGAGGTTAAATTTGACGGCCCGGGCATTCTGGCGATGGCCAACAGCGGGCCCAATACCAACGGCAGCCAATTTTTTATTACTTGCGCTAAAACTCCGTGGTTGGATATGCGCCATACTATCTTTGGGGAGGTAATTTACGGGCTGGAAACAGTGCAAAAGATCGAGAATACTCCGGTTGATGCCGATGACCGGCCGGTCACTCCGCAGAAAATAAATCGGGCGCAGATTAACCCCGGCACATAAAATATCCGATCCCTAAAAAATTTTTCAAGCATACCTCGCTATTTACAGGATTAAATAGCTCATATTCTAAAATAGGCAAAAGATGAAAAAAATAGATTACCGCCGGGAATTAAACCCGGCCCAGCTTCAAGCTGTTGAGTCGGTTAGCGGACCGCATTTGGTGATTGCCGGGGCGGGGAGCGGGAAAACCCGGGTCTTGGTGCATCGGGTAGCATATTTAGTGGAAAAAGGCATTGCCCCGGAAAGTATCCTTCTGCTTACTTTTACCCGCCGGGCAGCCGAAGAGATGCTGCGCAGAGCCAGCCTTCTTTTAGATGACCGTTGCAAGCATGTCTCCGGCGGGACATTTCATTCATTTGCTAATAGTATTTTAAGAAAATACGCCAAGCTGCTTGAGCTAAACAATAATTTTACCATTCTCGATCAGTCTGACGCCGAGGATGTGATTAATCTTATCCGCACCCAACTGAATCTTCATAAATCCGAAAAACGTTTCCCCCGTAAGCATGCGCTTTTAGAGGTGATCTCTAAAAGCGTCAATAAAGCCGAAGAAATTTCCGGGGTACTTTTAGATCGGAAGAGCGTCG
>JBFZAU010000120.1:0-3602 GCA_041308825.1 Candidatus Omnitrophota bacterium | reverse complement strand
TATAAAAAACAACGTCCAGACGGTCAAAGCGAATCAAGCTGGCAAAAATCATCAGCCCCGCCGCTACTAGAATAACGCCTTTGACCTCATTGATTCTTCTTTCTTTCACTTCTATGAAATTAACTGCTTGGCTGCGTACTTTCAGCCTGTTTTTTACTTAAATTAATCCTGCCTAATTCATCGACGCCAATGACCTTAACCTTAAATTCATCACCGACTTTAACCACATCATCGACTTTTTTAACAAAGGTATTTGACAATTCGGAAACATGCACCAAGCCTTCTTTACGCGGGGCGATTTCTACAAATACGCCGAATTGCATAATCCGTTTTACCTTCCCCAGATAAACCCGGCCAACTTCGACTTCCTCGGTAATCGCTTTGATCATTTTAATCGCCGCATCGGATTTAGCTGCATCCACTGAACCGACTAAAACCGTACCGTCATCTTTAATATCAATACTGGCGCCGGTAGCGGCAATAATCGCCTTGATCGTTTTTCCGCCCGGGCCGATTAATTCTCCGATTTTTTCAGTATTGATCTTTAAAACGTCGATGCGCGGGGCAAAGCTAGAAAGCTCCTCTCGCGGGCTGCTTAAGGCCTCTTTCATCTTGCCTAAAATAAATAACCTTCCTTCTCTAGACTGGGCCAGGCATTCTTTAAGCAGTTCCAGGGAAATCCCGGCATTTTTAAGGTCTAGCTGTACCGCGGTGATCCCGGCATGCGTCCCGGCAACTTTGAAATCCATATCCCCGAAATGATCCTCCAGGCCGGCAATATCCGTAAGAATTGCTGTTTTACCGGCTTCCTGGACTAACCCTAAAGCTACTCCGCCGACAGCCTCTTTAATCGGCACCCCGGCATCCATCAGCGATAAAGCGGCCGCACAAACCGAAGCCATACTGCTGGAACCGTTAGACTCTAAAATTTCGGAAACCACTCTTACCGTATAAGGAAATTTTTCCTTGGAAGGCATTACCGAAACAAGCGCTTTTTCCGCAAGCGCGCCGTGTCCGATTTCGCGCCGGCCGGGACCGCGGATCGGCCGGGTTTCCCCTACGCTAAAAGAAGGAAAATTATAATGCAACATAAAAGATTTCTTCTTCTCCCCGTCTAAAGACTCGATCAACTGTTCATCTTCTCCGGTGCCCAAAGTCGTTACCGCTAAACTCTGGGTCTGGCCGCGGGTAAAAAGGCTTGAGCCATGCGTACGCGGCAGCACGGAAACTTCACAGGTAATCTCGCGGATCTGTTTAAAAGAACGACCGTCAATCCTGCGGCCTTCTTCTGAAATCATTTTACGCACCTGTTTTTTCTCCACTTCATGCAAACCGGTATTGATATCCGCAGCCAGATACCCTTCTGCCGTCAACTGATCCTGTAACTCCTTGGTCAATAAGGCAACCTGTTCTTCCCGCTCTTCTTTCTTGCTTAACTGATAAACCTTGGCTAATTTTGCCTGCGAAAGCTCCTCGATCTTCTGGATTAAAACCGGATCGGTCAATTTTAACTCAACGCTGGCTTTAGGGATCCCGTAAAGCCGGGCAAACTCCTCCTGCATTGCCAAGATGGGCTGTAAATTTTCCATTCCGAATTTTACCGCTTCCAAATATTCTTCTTCGGTAACTTCTTTAGCTTTTGATTCCAGCATCACTACACCATTTTTGTTTCCGGCAACTACCACCTCTAAATCGGCGCTTTCAATTTCAGCGTAAGTAGGGTTTAGGACTAATTCATGATTAATCCGGGCTACCCGGCAGGAGGCCAAAGGACCGCTAAAAGGAATATCCGAAATAGATAAAGCAGCACTCGCCCCGATTAAAGCCAGGACATTCGGATCATTTTCTCCGTCACTGGAAAGAACCATCGCCATAACCTGGACTTCATTTAAAAAACCTTCCGGGAATAACGGACGGATCGGCCGATCAATCAACCGGCTGCCTAAAATCTCATTTTCCGAAGGCCGGCCTTCACGTTTAAAAAATCCGCCGGGAATCCTGCCGGCAGCATAAGTTTTCTCCTGATATTCAACGGTTAAAGGAAAAAAATCCTGCCCTTCCTTAACCGAACTGGACATACAAGCGGTCACTAAAATCACGGTTGACCCGTAGGTAACCGTTACCGAACCGTTGGCCTGTTTAGCTAACCTTCCGGTTTCTAAAATAAGATCGTTTTTCCCAAATTTAATTTTCAAGCTTTTATTTTGCATGATTGCTCTTTCTTGGTTGTAGAGTTACCCTAATGGGGTTTACTTCCTTAAACTAAGCTTCCCCAGTATCTCTTCGTATTTCTTCATATCCTTATCCTTGAGATACTTAAGGAGCTTGCGGCGCCTGCTGACTAACAGCAACAATCCGCGGCGGGAATGGAGATCTTTCTTGTGTGACTTAAAATGCAGGCCCAGGTCATTGATCCTTTCGGTAAGAATCGCGATCTGCACCTCGGCGCTTCCGGTATCCCTGGCGTGCACCTTAAAATTATCGATTAATTTTGCCTTTTGTTCCTTAACCAAAACCAATTTTTGTTCCTCCTTGTTCAGATGAACTACCCACCCTGATTTAACGCAGAAGCTCTACTATCACCCTTAGCAGTAATTGCTTAATTTGCGTTAAACAAAAAGTGTATATTTAATTGCCCAATACGCTGATGCTTAAGCTGCTTGTTGTAAGATTATACGCTAATTAGCAACCCAAGTCAACAGCTTAATCAGCACAGCGCCTTTCTTAAAAATTATCAACCGGAAAATATTTACCGGGTTAATTTTATTTTTTATTCAACAGCTCGATCACCTTGTCCAGTTTCTGGATGACCAAAACCGTAAAAACCACAAACCAAACAGTTAAAATCAATGAAATTAAACCGCCGATAAAACTTGCTCCGGTCACCATTTTGGCCTCCCTCTTATCTGTTTAAGCTGAATTAAACTTGCTTTACGGCACTGCCTACCGTATTCTGTAATTTTTATTTTATTTATTGTAGCATAAGAAAATCTTTATGCAACTTCAATCTCATTAATTTTTCTGCGGGAGAGTTTTTTTTGCCCTTGCCGGCGCTTGGATTCTAAAATCTTTACTTTAACCCCTTGGGGTTTGCGGCGTCTCTGGCGCAGACCCTTTGCCTTTTGCGACTGCCGCTGCAGATTTTCCTGCCGGATCTTATGCTCGATTTTACTCAAAAGTATATGGCGGGCCAAAAAACGGTTTAAAACTTGAGAACGCTGGCGCTGGCATTTTACCTCCAGGCCCGTCGGCAAGTGCTTAAGGTAAACACAGGTAGAAGTTTTATTGACATTCTGCCCGCCGGGGCCGCTGGAGCGGATAAAGCTTTCGACAATATCCTCTTCGCGTACCCCTAAAATGACCATTCTCTTTTCCAAAGTCAGGTTTTTTGCGGCAGACAACATCCTCAAACCCCTTTTTTTGCCGAACCGTTAACCCGAAATTTCTTGACCGATGTTCTGAATCAGCGCATCTAAATCCCTAACCAGCGGGGCGGGTAAAAGCTTAAGCACGCTTACCTCCTGCTTCAAGCTGCGCAGCTGGCCAAGCAGCCTTTTTAAAACCGCGCTTCTTTTTTGCTGCGCCGCTTCTTCAGGATCCAG
>JBFZAU010000119.1:0-8745 GCA_041308825.1 Candidatus Omnitrophota bacterium | reverse complement strand
GGGATTCGACTCCGGCCGGAGAGTGGGAGGAGGGGCTGCTTAAGGCAAAATTTCTGACTGATCTTGCCCAGGCGCCATTTTCTCCGGTCTAACTAGAGATTTCATTACGTCTCGGGGGCATGTCATTTTCTCTGTTTAATAATGTTTGACAAGCCGGATTAAAGAGGTATAATGAAGTAAAGATTAGAGTGTTTAGTGCCGCCAAGGATTACAGCTAACCTTTGCGGTTTTTTTGTTTAAGCTGAAAAATATGCCGAATAAATCGATAATTACTGATAATTCTATGCCGCCGGTCTCAAGCTTCTTTGGTTTAGGTATCGCCCCGAAGATTTTGGACATCCTGGAGCGGATGAAATTTAGAGTTCCTACTCCGATTCAGCTCAAAGCGATTCCTTTGGCCCTGGAAGGTAAGGATATCGTAGGGATTGCCCAGACCGGGACCGGTAAAACCCATTCTTTTGCGATTCCGATGGTCCAGCGGCTGGTGCAGAAGGAAGGTGTCGGTTTAGTCTTAGCTCCTACTCGGGAACTGGCGATTCAGATCGATGAGGCATTTCAGGAACTAGCCCGGGCTTTCGGGATGAAGACCGCTTGTCTTATCGGCGGAGCGCCGATGCCGCCGCAGGTTACGGCTTTGCATAAGAACCCGCAGATTGTAATCGCTACTCCCGGAAGGTTAATCGACCATATGTCCCAGTGGAATTTTATTCCGGATAGCGTGGTGATGTTGGTTTTGGATGAAGCCGACCGGATGCTGGATATGGGATTTGCCCCGCAGATCGATAAGATTCTGCGTTTTCTGCCCCGGGAACGCCAGACAATGCTATTTTCGGCCACGATGCCCAAAGAAATTATGAGTATCGCTTCCAAGCATATGAAATTACCTTTAAGCGTAGAGATTGCTCCTTCCGGCACAACCGCAGAAAAAGTGACTCAGGAATTATTTATTGTCAAAAGAGAGTCTAAGCAGCAGTTACTTAAAAAACTGCTCACGCAGTATCACGGGACGGTGCTTTTGTTCTTACGGACCAAGTACAATGCCAGAAAAATTGTCCAGTCTATCCGGCAGATGGGGCATTCCGCTTCCGAGATCCACTCTAACCGCTCTTTAACCCAGCGCCGGGATGCTTTAGAAGGTTTTAAATCCGGAAGATATAGGGTATTGGTGGCGACCGATATCGCCTCCCGCGGTATCGATGTTACCGGAATAGAGCTGGTGCTCAATTATGACCTGCCGGAAGATGCGGAAAATTATGTGCATCGCATCGGCCGCACCGCCCGCGCCGGGCATCAGGGGCATGCGATTTCTTTTGCCACTCCGGATCAAAAACAGGATGTGGCGGATATTGAAAAACTGATTAAAGCCACTTTGCCGGTTTCCAAACATTCCGAGCTTACCCTGGATAAATTCGGTGAAGCGATGATTGATTCCGGTTCCCGCAGGCAGGCAGGCCACTTTAGATCGGCAGGTCAGTCCCGCTCTAAGCATCACCGTCCGCAGCAGGTAAAAAAACCGTTTAAATACCCCAAGCCTAAATTTTATCGTTAGCTTTAAGTAATTTCTTGTTTTTAAAATCCTGCCAGATATAATAATCATCATGACTAAACAAAAGCAACTAGCATTTAAACTCATCTTCCTCTTTGGCCTGGTTAGTCTTTTTGGCGATATGGTTTATGAGGGGGCGCGTTCCGTTAATGGCCCCTATTTAAAGACTTTAGGGGCTAATGCCGCGATTGTCGGCTTGGTCGCCGGTTTGGCTGAATTTTTAGGGTATGCGGTGCGCTTATTGGCCGGGTATTTTGCGGATAAAACTAAGGCTTACTGGTGGTTTACTTTTTTAGGTTACGGTTTATTGATCAGTGTTCCTTTGTTAGCGGTAACCGGAATTTGGCAGGCGGCGGTAGTTTTTATCGTTCTGGAAAGGTTAGGCAAAGCGATCCGCGGACCGGCTCGCGACACGATTCTTTCGCAGGCCACTAAACAAGTGGGGACGGGTTTTGGTTTTGCGATCGCAGAAGTACTTGATCAGATCGGCGCCATCACCGGCCCTTTAATTTTTACGGTTTTATTCATTTTTGCCGGTAAAGGGCAGAGGAGTTTGGCGGATTATCAGCTGGGCTATTCTTTGCTTTGGGTGCCACTGGGGCTGGTTTTACTTTGTATCTACTTTGCTTGGCGCTCAGTGCCCCAGCCGCAGCTACTCGAACCGGCCACCCCCGAAGACAGGCCGTCGGATAAATTAAACAAAATTTTCTGGATCTATACGGTATTTACTTTTGTTACCACTCTGGGTTTTGCTAATTTTGCGCTGGTCGGTTTTCATCTTAAAGCCAAAAACGTTTTGACTGATGCCCAGATACCTTTATTCTACGCCTTAGCGATGGGAGTTGATGCGGTAGCGGCGATTTTAATCGGTAAAGCTTACGATATTTTTAAAACCCGCCGCCAGAATGAAAAAGCCGGTTTAATTACTCTTTTAGTAATCCCTGTGCTTTCACTTTTAATTCCGGGGTTGGTTTTTTCGGTCAAGTTTTCATTAGTGCTGTCGGGGGTAGTGATCTGGGGGTTTGTCATGGGGTGTCATGAAACGATCATGCGGTCGGCGATTGCCGACCTGACTCCTTTAAAAAAGCGGGGGACCGGCTACGGGATATTTAACGCCGCCTATGGTTTAGCGATCTTTATCGGCAGCGCCGTAACCGGCTTACTTTATGAGTATTCCATATCGGCAGTAATTATCATCAGTATTTTTATCGAGCTTGCGGCCATTCCAGTATTTTTCGTGCTGAAAAAAAAGGCATTGACAGTCTAAGCCGGCTATGTTACTATTTTTAAATTAGTAGCACAAATTTTAAGGAGAAATAATGTCTTTAGCGCGTTTTGGGGTTTCCATCGATCAAGAGCTTTTAAAAAAATTCGATGCTTTTATCAAAATCAAGCAATATACCAACCGTTCCGAAGCCTTTAGAGATTTAATCCGCCAGGAGTTAGTAGTTAAGCAATGGCAAAGCGGAGGCAAAGTAGTGGGGGCGATTACTTTGATTTATGACCATCATAAAAGGGAGCTGGTGAATAAGTTGATGGACCTTCAGCATGATTTCGGTGAATTAATTATTTCTGCCCAGCATGTGCATTTGGATCACCACCATTGTTTAGAAATTATCGCTGTCAGGGGGCTGGCGCAGAAGGTGCAAAAATTAGCCGATAGCTTACGTGCGGTCAAAGGGGTTAAGCATGGGGCTTTAAGTATGTCGACCACGGGGGCAGCGGTATAATTTTTTTATCCTCTGGTAGCACGAAATTATTATTCATAACACAGAAAGGAGAAGCAATGTATCGTCTGGCTTTAATTTTAATTGCCCTAGCTGCATGTTTTGTTTGCGGGGGGCAGGCTTGGGCGCAGGATTATGTTACCCAGGAGCAGTATAACCAGCTTGTGAGTCGGGTTTTGGCATTGGAGGAAAAGGTGAATCTGCAGGTTAAGTCTTTGCAAGAGCATAAAGCATTGATGGCAAAACAGAAAGAACAAATCGCAATTTACGAAGATAAATTAAGCCAGCTTGATAACCGGCTGCATCGGGAAACCGGTTCGCCGATTGCTTTGGGCGCGGGTTTAGAAATCAGCGCTGGTGGCACAATGATCGTTCAGGGGGCTAATAATATTAATAATGCTACTGAGGGAGTAGAAAAGAAGGTTTCCCGGGCGGACGCGTCATATTCCGCGGACATCACTATCGGCAAAGAATTTGACCAGCTTGGCGGTAAGGCATTCTTACATCTGGAGGCCGGGCAGGGCGCAGGGCTTGAGGATGACCTGACGCTTTATTCGAATGTTAACCGCGATGCCGATAATGATAATAACGTAAGGTTGACCGAATTCTGGTACGAGCAAGGGTTATTTAAAGACCGGGTGGCTTTGACTTTCGGTAAACTGGATCCTACGGCATATTTTGATAATAACGAGGCTGCTAATGATGAAACTACTCAGTTTTTAGGCAGGATTTTCCGTAATTCTCCGGTGATTGAGTTTCCGGATAATACCGCTGGGATCCGGTTAGCTTATTTACCCGTGGATTGGTTAGAGTTAAACTATGGCATCTTAGACGGTGACGGGGATTGGGAGAAGATCGGGGATAGCCTGTTTAATATTGGGCAGGTAACTTTTAAGACTAAAATTTTTGATCTTCCGGGAAACTACCGGTTGCTTGGTTGGCAGAGCAACGTTAACCATGTTAAATGGTCTGATGCCAATCAGGTTAAGGAGGCTGCTTACGGTTTCGGTTTGAGTTTTGACCAGAAGGTTACCGAGAGCATAACCTTGTTTAGCCGTTATGGCTGGCAGAATCCTAAAGTTTATAATCCGGATATTATGGCATGCGGCGATCAGAATTTTTCTCTGGAGCATGCTTGGAGCGCAGGTTTTCAGGTTGAAGGTAAGACTTGGAAGAGAGAGAATGATGTGCTAGGATTTGCGGTAGGGCAGGCCTTTGCTTCGGGCGATTACAAAAAATACGGTTCGGCGACTGTGACTTCACCGCGAGCTAAGCCTGAAGGGCACTTGGAAGCTTATTACAGAATTCATATCAATGACCACTTTTCGCTTAGCCCGGATCTGCAATACATTTGGAATCCATTCGGCAAAGACGTAGCGGATGATCAGAGGGGGATTTTTATCGGCGGGATGCGGGCGCAAGTTGATTTTTAACTTAAGGTTATACCAGTAAAGAAAGGAGTAATAATTATGCATATTCCGGATGGTTATTTGGGGCCGGCTACCTGCGGATTTTTTTACGCCGTAATGCTGCCGATTTGGGGGTTGGCCTCCCGAATGGTCAAGAAAACTTTAAGTGTAAAACAAGTGCCGATGCTGGCGATCGCAGCGGCATTTTCTTTTGTAATTATGATGTTGAATGTGCCGATACCGGGTGGAACTACCGGCCATGCGGTAGGGGCGGTATTGGTCGCCATATTGCTTGGCCCCTGGGCGGCCTGTATTGCGATTACCGTAGCATTGGTGATACAAGCGCTGTTGTTTGGCGACGGGGGGATTACGGCAATCGGCGCTAATTGTTTTAATATGGCTTTTGTGATGCCTTTTAGCGGCTACTATATTTATAAAGCGATCAGCTATAAATCGGCAATTGATTCAAAAAGAAGGGTGGTTGCCGCCGGAATAGCCGGATATCTGGCTTTGAATATCGCGGCAGCCCTTACCGGGTTTACCTTTGGATTACAACCGCTTTTGCACCACACTGCAGACGGCCAGGCATTATATTGCCCTTATGGGTTGAAGGTGGCAGTACCGGTAATGCTGGCCGAGCATCTTTTTGTTTTCGGATGGGTGGAAGCGGTGGTTACGGCCTTCGTGGTGAAATATTTACAAAAAAGTTCACCGGAGTTATTGAAAGAGAGGAATAATGATGAAAACTACGACTAAATTTTGGATTGGCCTGGGGGTATTGGTTATTTTATCTCCATTAGGCCTGCTGCTTCCGGAGAAATTTAAAGCCGGCAGCGCCTGGGGGGAATGGGGGGTAGAGGAAGTGCAGGAGCTGGTGGGCTATATTCCGGCGGGCCTGGGTAAATTATCCAGCCTTTGGAATGCGCCGCTTCCCGATTATGCTTTTAAGGGTTGGGAAGAGAAGCCGCTATTCAATTTAAGCCTGGCCTATATTTTTTCGGCAGTAGCCGGTATACTGCTTTGCGTCGGCGCAGCGTTTGCGTTAGGTAAAATCTTGAGTAAAAAAGAATAGTAAGTTTTTTACCAAATCCTGCAAATCCTGTTACTAAGTCTATATTTTAAGCTCCCCGGCTTTTGCTACGGCACGAAGATTTTCGCCGAGCGCTGCGGTTTACTCCTCGCTTTCGGCCGACCAGCAGAGGCGTCGGCCTCTCGCTCGTCGTAAATCCTTGCGCTCATCTGCCGCTGGCTTGATTATACTCACCATCGGTACTGATCATAGTCGAAGTGCCGAAAATCTTCTGATTGTGCCTTAAGCAAAATCCGGTGAGCTTATCAAGCATCAACTTTTTAAAGTAAAAAAATAAATTTGTGCTATAATTTAAGAAATTACCTAAAATTATATAATAGAAAGTTCCCGTGTTAAAAACCCCACTTTACGATACCCATCTTTCCTTAGGCGCGCAAATGGCGCCGTTCGGCGGCTGGGAGATGCCAATTCAATATGAGGGAATTCTGGCGGAGCATGCGCATACCCGTACGCAGGTTGCCGTGTTTGATATCTGTCACATGGGAGAATTTATGCTCCAGGCTGATCCCGTAGCAAGCGGATTTGACCGCCTCCTGACCCAAAATATCGCGGCCATGCCTTTTGGCTCCTGCCGTTACGGGTTTTTGCTTAATCACCAGGGGGGGATCCTGGATGATCTGATTGTTTACCGGATTAACCAAACCAGCTGGATGATTGTGGTGAATGCGGCTACCACTGTCGGTGATTTTTCGCACTTTAAAGAAAATCTTACTAGCGCTTGTTTGTTAGAGGATGTATCCGGCCGGATGGCTAAATTGGATGTTCAGGGGCCGTTGTCACTGGCAGCGCTTAAAGATATTTATGGCGCCAGATTAGCCGAACTTAAATATTATCATTTTGCGGAATTTAAGATTTTTGGCCAGAGCTGTATAGTCAGCCGCACCGGTTATACCGGGGAGCTGGGTTATGAGATTTATATCGCTAATGAATATGTCGGCAGGCTCTGGGAGCTTTTACTTAAAGACAAGCGGGTAAAACCGGCCGGCCTGGGTGCCCGGGATACTTTACGCCTGGAGATGAGCTATCCGCTTTACGGGCAGGATTTAGACGTTACTCGTTCGCCGCTTGAGGCGGGATTGGATAAATTTGTAGATTTTTCTAAAGATTTCATCGGCCGCCAGGCATTACTGGAGGAGAAAAATAAGCCGGTTAAAGAACACTTGATTTATTTCCAGGCCGATTCACGCCGCTCACCCCGCCACGGTTTTACGATCCTTAGTCAAGGCCGAAAAACCGGTACGGTTACCAGCGGTTCTTTTTCACCTACTCTGGGGGCAGGCGTAGGCATGGGGTATGTTGCAGGAGACTATAGAATCGGCGCACAGCTAACCGTTAAGCAGGGAGCTACCGAGATCCCGGTGAGAGTAGTGAAGCGGCCTTTTTTAAGTAAAACTTCGTTATTAAACAATAATTAATACTTAAGCCAGGAGAGTGGATAATGAATATACCAAAAAATCTTCTTTACACTAAAGACCATGAATGGGCGCGCATTGAAGGTAAGATTGCTTATGTGGGGATTACCGATTATGCCGCCCACTCCTTAGGCGATATTACTTTTGTCGAGCTGCCTAAAATCGGTGAATCTCTTAAACAGTCTGCTTATTGCGCTACCGTTGAATCAGTGAAAGCCGCTTCCGATGTCTATGCCCCATTATCCGGCAAGGCGGTTGAAGTAAATACTCAATTATCCGCGCATCCGGAATTAATCAACCAGTCACCTTATGAACAGGGTTATTTTTTTTCGATGGAATTTTCTAATGAAGCTGAAAAAGTAAATTTGATGGATGCGTCGAGTTATCAAAAATATGCAGAAGGGTTAGGTAAATGAGTTATATCCCGCATACGCAGGAAGAGATTAAGGAAATGCTTGGTACTATCGGTGCTAAAAGCATCGATGAGTTGTTTAAAGATATTACGCCTGCTTTACGGGCTAAATCATTTAATCTGCCCCCGGCACAATCCGAATTTGAAGTTACGCAAAATCTAGGTAAGCTCGCCGCTAAAAACGCAACCAACCTGGTTAATTTTGTGGGTGCCGGATTTTACGATCATTATATTCCGGCGGCAGTCGATGCCTTAAGCAATCGCGCGGAGTTTTATACCGCTTATACTCCGTATCAGCCGGAATGTTCTCAAGGTTGGCTGCAGGCGATCTATGAGTATCAGAGTATTATTTGCGAATTAACCGGGTTGGATGTTTCCAATGCTTCTTTGTATGACGGAGGGACAGCGTTATTTGAGGCGATGATGATGGCCCTGCGGCATACCGGGCGTAATAAAATTATTCTGGATAGCGGTGTAAGCCTGATCTACCGCACGATGCTTTATACCTATTCTTCAAACCTGGCGATTGAATTCGTGGAAATTCCGGTAGTGCACGGACAGAGCAGCCGCGAGGCATTGCGCAAATACCTGGATGATCAGACCGCCGCGGTAATCTTTCAAAACCCTAATTTTTTTGGTGCGGTTGATGATTTTAGCGATATGGTCGAAGATGTGCATCAGCATAAAGCCCTGGCGATTGCTTCGGTTTATCCGGTGGCTTTGGGGATGTTGAACACCCCGCAAGAGATGGGTTTTGATATTGCCTGTGGAGAGGGCCAAAGCTTAGGAATTCCGCTTTCTTTTGGCGGGCCGTATCTGGGTTTCATGGCGGCCAAGAACCAATTGCTGCGGCAGATGCCCGGCAGGATTGTCGGGGCCACCGTAGATAGCGACGGTAAACGGGGATTTGTTTTAACCTTGCAGACCCGTGAGCAGCATATCCGCCGGGAGAGGGCCACTTCTAATATCTGTTCAAATGAAGCTTTGTGCGCTTTACGCGCCGCCATCTTTGTTTCGCTTTTAGGCCGGGCGGGTTTTGTTGAGTTGGCCCGGCGTAACTATGATAAAGCGGAGTTTGCTAAAGATATATTATCCAGGATTCCCGGAGTAGAAGTTAAGCGGTCTTCCCCGACCTTTAATGAATTTACA
>JBFZAU010000118.1:0-3474 GCA_041308825.1 Candidatus Omnitrophota bacterium | reverse complement strand
GGTAAAAAACGCTACCATCATCCGGATATTACAGCGCTTGAAATTATCGGTTAGCAAAGAATAATATATTAGGTTGGAATATTTATTTTAAATAGTATAATAAAATTACCTTAAAGGGGGTGTATTCAGCGATGGATGGGGAGGAGATTAAGGGAAGGGCGCGAAGAAAAAATTTAATTTTCGATATCAAAGTCCGTTTCAGCGGAAAAGGGGAGTATGTCACGGTAGCGGTTAAAGATATCAGCGCGACAGGATTAAGGATTATTTCGCCTCGCCTGCTGGAAGCCGGTAATTTGCTGGAGATAAAGATGAACATCGGCGGGCAGGATATTCAATGCCAGGGTAAGGTAGCCTGGTGCTTGTTTGTGCGGCCCGGAGTCGGAAATGTTACAACATTTGATATGGGGCTGGAGTTTCTGGGCTTAAAAACCGAAGACAAAAACCTGCTTGAGAAATTAATCGAAGGATAAAGGAACTATTCCGTTTTGATGAAGCTTTTTCGCTGGATTATAATTGCCACGTTCTTATTCTGGGCTGCTTTAGGTAATTTTATTTTGCGTGCCTGGAGCTCAAGCGAAATCCTTGAACAAGCCAGGCAAAATCTGCTTTTAATCGCTTCTAACGCCGCACTGCTCATTGATGTTCCAGTATTACTTCAGGTTCCCCTGGAGTCAGAGGGGGATAGATCAACGGCTTATCAGGTAGTTTCCAGTCAATTAGAAACGATCAAACAAACTAATCCTTCCTTGAAATACGCCTATATTATGAGGACCACGGATCAACCGGGTATTTTACAGTATGTCGTGGATGCCGATCCGGCCCCGCAGATAATTACGGCTCAATCCCCCCGTTCTCTGCCCGGTGATAAATATGATGCGCGAAATTTTCCTGAAATGCTTAAGGCTTATACGGAGCCTGCCGCGGATAAAACACTTAAGGCCGATGCCTGGGGGATATTTATCTCCGGCTACGCCCCAATCCATGATTCAAGCGGACAGGCAGTTGCGATCCTCGGTGTGGATATGGAAGCAGGTAATATACTGAAGTTACAAAATAAGGCCAGCTTTAGCGGTTTATTGGCGGCTGGCGCGTTTTTTATCTTCCTTATTTCTTTGTTCGGGGTATTGATCAGGCGTAGTCCCGATACAGCTTAAAAGCCTATGCAAAAAATCGTTTTAGATTATTCATTAGCAGATACTTTGGCGGTTAAGCTAAATGGCGACTGGTTAATCACCGCGGGAATTCCCGGGGTAAATGAGGTAGTCGCACAGCTTGATGGGTCCAAAATTATTCAGCGGCTGGTTTTCGATTGTTCAAAGCTTGGCCAATGGGATAGCGGCCTGGTAGTTTTTTTATTCCATTTAATCAGAGAGTGCCAACATCGCAAGATTCAGGTTGGCTTAGAAGGATTGCCTTCGGGAGTCCAGAAGCTATTGGCCATGGCTTTAAAAATTAATGAGCATCTCCCGGCAGCTAAACTTGAGGATGAAACATGTTTTACCAGGGTAGCGGATAAGGTCCTAAAAGTTTGGGAGAGCGTATTGTCTTTATTGGATTTTTTGGGGCAGATTACCGTCGCGTTTGGCCGCTTAATTACGGGGAGGATATATTTTCGCAGGGATGAATTTACGGGGATGCTGCAGCGCTGCGGGGCGGATGCTTTTTTTCTCGTTTCTTTAATTAGCGCTTTAGTCGGCATAATCCTGGCTTTTATCGGGGCTACTCAGCTTAAGATGTTCGGAGCGCAAATCTATATCGCTAATTTTGTCGGTATCGGAATGGTGCGGGCAATGGGGGCAATGATGACGGCAATCCTCATGGCTGGGCGTACCGGGGCAGCATTTGCGGCGGAATTAGGCCTGATGCAAACGAACGAAGAGATCGATGACTTAAAGACTTTAGGGGTTGCGCCGGTTGAATTTTTAGTCATCCCGCGCATTTTGGCTCTGGTGATTATGATGCCGCTTTTAACTCTCTATGCTAAATTCATGGGTATTGTAGTCGGTTTTATGATTGGGATAAGCTTACTTGGCCTTAACCCGGTAGAATATTGGCAGCACACCCGTTCCGCGGTAACTTTAAACAATCTTTGGATCGGGTTAATCCATAGTTTTGTTTTCGGTGTGATTATTGCCGTGGCCGGCTGTTACCGCGGGATGCGCTGTAAGCGAAGCGCTGCCGCAGTAGGAGAGGCAACTACCTCGGCGGTGGTGAGTGCGGTAATCAGTATTGTGATTGCTACCGCAATTATTACCTTTATTTGCCAGATTCTAGGAGTTTAATTAATGGAAGAATCCGTAAAACCAATTATCCAGGTAAAAGATTTAAGCTTAAGTTATGATGATTACGTAGTATTAAATAAGCTTAATTTTAGCGTTAATAAAGGCGAGATCTTCATTGTGATGGGGCAAAGCGGCTGCGGCAAGAGTACTTTATTGAAAGCCTTAATTGGCCTTAATCAGCCGCAGGCAGGAGAAGTTTTGTATGATGGCGTAAGTTTTTGGGCCCAGGATGAAATAACTCAGCAGAAAATCATGCGCCGGTTTGGAGTTTTATATCAGGGAGGGGCATTGTGGAGTTCTTTTACTTTGGGAGAGAATGTCGCGCTGCCTTTGCAATTATACTCAAATTTATCGCTTAGCCAGATTAAAGAGTTGGTCGAATTAAAGCTGGCCTTGGTTGGGCTTTCTGGCCATGCGGATTTCTATCCGGAGCGCCTTAGCGGCGGGATGCGTAAAAGGGCGGCTTTGGCGCGGGCGATTGCCTTGGATCCTGAAATTATTTTTTTTGACGAACCCTCCGCCGGCCTTGATCCGGTCAACTCGCGCCTGCTGGATGATTTAATTCTGCAGTTAAGGGACACTTTAGGTTCAACGATTGTGGTGGTGAGCCATGAGTTGGCCAGTATTTTTGCCGTAGGGGATAAGGCGGCATTTCTGGATACGGAAACCAAAAGTATGACCTCCATCGGATCGCCTAAGGAGTTATTGGCTAACGCAAAAGATCCCCAGGTGGTACAGTTTTTGACTAGAGGCGCGAAGGTATAAAATAGCGAGGAAAAAATGAGAAAAGCGAATAAAACCAAGATTGGCGTGTTTGTCGTGGGGGCGGTCATTCTATTAATCGCGGCGGTTTTAATTTTTGGCTCGGGAGCGCTTTTTAAGCAATCGGATAAATACATTATATATTTTGATGGTTCGGTCAAGGGGCTTTCAGTCGGCGCGCCGGTGATCTTTCGGGGGGTGAAGGTCGGGAACGTCTCAAGTATCGGTCTGGCCTACGATGAAAAAACTCAAGATGTTTTAATCCCGGTAGTGATCGACGTAGAGTTATCCCGGGTCAAGGGCACAACGGAAAGGTTTGGTTATCCGGATTACGCGCAGTTTATCCAGCAGGGGTTAAGGGCTAAGCTTGAGGTGCAAAGTTATCTTACCGGCCAATTGATGTTGGCTTTTGATTTTTACCCGGATAATC
>JBFZAU010000117.1:0-6048 GCA_041308825.1 Candidatus Omnitrophota bacterium | reverse complement strand
AGGCCAAAGAGATTTTAAAAGCCCGTGACCGGCTCAATGAAATCCTGGCGCAGCATACAAGTCAGCCTTTAGAAAAGATCCAGAAGGATACCGACCGTGATTATTTTATGTCTGCGCAGGAAGCTAAAGATTACGGTTTGGTAGACGAAGTCATTGTTCCAGACGGGAAGAAGAAATAAGCTAGGTAGAAAAAGCACAGTAAAAACAAATCAGCTACGAGGGAGATTTACCATGAAAAAAGATTATTTACTCACACCCGGCCCGACTCCTTTACCGCCGCAAGTCAGCGCCGCTATGGCCAAACCGATCATTCATCACCGCACGCCGCAATTCCAGGAGATTTTGAAGGAGGCGAGCTCGGGGTTAAAATGGGTTTTTCAAACCGCTAACGACGTTTTTATTATTTCTTCTTCCGGCACCGGGGCAATGGAGGCAGCGGTAGTTAACCTGCTTTCCAGCGGGGATACAGCTTTGGTC
Source organism: Candidatus Omnitrophota bacterium (assembly GCA_041308825.1). GTDB lineage: Bacteria > Omnitrophota > Gorgyraeia > Gygaellales > Profunditerraquicolaceae > UBA6249. The sequence goes on along the minus strand of JBFZAU010000117.1, from coordinate 5,571 downwards.
GTGCAGGGAGGTAAATTCGGCGAAAGGTGGACAGAGCTTTGCAAGGCTTATGGCATCGGTACCGAAATTATCGATGTTGAATGGGGTAAGGCGGTTAGCCCCGAGGAGATCGGCAAAAGATTAAAAGCTAACCCGCAGATTAAAGCGGTGTTTGCTACATTGTGCGAGACTTCTACCGGGGTTGATAATGATATCCGGGCGATTGCCGCAATCGTCAAAGAAACCCCGGCGGTTTTAGCGGTTGATGCGATCAGCGGTTTAGGTGCCGTCGATATAAAACCGGATGCCTGGGGGGTAGATGTGGTGGTAGCGGGTTCGCAGAAAGGTTTAATGCTGCCGCCGGGACTGGGTTTTATTACGCTTAGCCCAAAGGCCTGGAAACTGGTTGAAGCTTCCAAGACCGGAAGGTATTATTTGGACTTAAGAAAGGCTAAGAAAGCGTTGGATAAGAATGATACGCCGTTTACCTCCTCGATTACGTTGATCATCGCTTTAAGCGAAGCGCTAAAGATGATGCAGCAGGACGGATTGGAAAATATCTTTAAGCGGCATAAAATTATGGCGGAGGCCACCCGTGCGGCAATCAAAGCCCTGGGACTGGAATTATTTGCCCCTACTGCAGCCAGCGACGGGGTAACCGCGGCTTGCGTCCCGGCCGGCCTGGACGGGGAAAAGTTAGTTAAAACCATGCGTGATACTTACGGGGTCACTATCGCCGGAGGGCAGGCTGAGCTTAAGGGTAAGGTTTTTAGGATTGCGCACATGGGTTTTATCACTGAATCTGATATTATCATGGGGATTGCCTGCTTAGAGAAGGTGTTGACCCAAATGGGTTATAAGTTCCCCCTTGGCGCCGGAGTTAAGGCTGCCGAAGAGGTATTTTTAAAATAAGTCCCGTTAAAATGCTAAAATTAATTTTCGCATATTCAACGGGATAACGCCCGACGCTAAATAGGTATCACCCGACGCTTAAAGGATTTGCGTCGGTGTGGCCTTGTGGCCTATGCGTCGGCTCACCCAGAAAGGGTGACACTTGGCCTATTCTTTAGGCCAAGGTGGCTCGCCAGGTGGCGGAATTCGCGCACTAATTTGCCCCAACTAACATTAGCAAATTGTGCGTTTATAAACAAGTTAACGCTGACTTACTCTCCGCCTGCGGCGGATCGTAAGTCAAGCGCTCATTTAAGGAGAGAGGGCAAGATGATCAAGGTATTAGTCAGCGACTCTTTAAGCCAGGAAGGGCTTAAAATATTCAATGATTCCAAGGAGCTTACCGTCGACGTTAAAACGGATTTAAAACCCGAAGCCTTAAAAGAAATTATCAAGGATTATGACGCTTTAGTCGTGCGCAGCGCGACTAAAGTAAATAAAGATATAATCCAGGCCGCAACTAAGCTCAAGGTAATCGGCCGGGCCGGAGTGGGTTTGGATAACGTGGATTTGGAGGCGGCAACCGCTAAGGGGATTATTGTGATGAACACTCCGGCGGGCAATACCATCTCTACCGCTGAGCATACTTTTAGTATGATTTTGGCTTTATCCCGTAATATCGCCCAAGCTAACGCCTCTACCAAAAAGGGGGAGTGGAAACGTTCCAAGTTTATGGGGGTGGAATTATACAATAAAGTTTTAGGGATCGTCGGATTCGGCCGGATCGGCTCGGAGGTCGCCAAGCGCGCTCTTTCCTTCGGAATGAGGGTTTTAGCATTTGATCCTTTTTTATCCGCCCAGGTTGCTGAAGGATTAGGCGTGGAAAGTACCGAGCTTAAAAAAGTACTGCAGGAATCCGATTATATTACCGTGCATACTCCTTTAACCGATGAAACCAGGCATATGATCTCGGATAAAGAGTTTGCGATGATGAAAAATAATGTGCGGGTAGTTAATTGCGCCCGCGGCGGGATTATCGATGAAGCGGCTTTAGTCAAAGCCGTAAAAGCGGGCAAAGTAGCCGGCGCGGCAATGGATGTTTTTGAAAATGAGCCCTTGGCTGCAGAGAGCGAGCTTTTAAAACTGGACAATGTAATTACCACGCCGCATTTGGGGGCTTCGACGGAGGAAGCGCAGATTAATGTGGCGATTGAGGTTGCCGAGATCGTCCGCGATGCGCTGCTGGGCCGCGGGATCCGCAATGCTGCCAATTATCCCTGCCTGGAGGCGGAGGTCTGTAAGATCTTAAATCCCTATATTATTTTGGGTGAAAAACTGGGGATGTTCGCTGCCCAGTTGGTCGAAGGGAGATTTGAAGAACTAAGCATCAATTATTCCGGCCAGATTACGAAATATGATTTAAGTTCCCTAACCTTGGCTTTGGCCAAGGGCTTGCTTACGCCGATTTTGAAAGAAACGGTTAATTTTGTCAACGGAGTTTCTCTGCTTAAGGAAAGAGGGATAAAATTACGCGAATCAAAATCCGCTCAAGAGGGAGAGTTTGTTAATCTCATCCAACTGGAGATTAAAACCGATAAAGAAAGTAAATCGATCTGCGGGACCCTTTCCAGCAATAAGCAACCCAGGATTGTTAAGATCGATGATTATTACCTGGAGTTGTATCCGATCGGGGAGATGGTTTTTATCCGCAATTGGGACAAGCCGGGTTTAATCGGAAGCCTAGGGACATTTATGGGTAAAAACGGCATTAATATTGCCGCGATGACCTTCGGCCGGGATAAGCCGGGCGGCAAGGCGATTAGCGTATTAAATGTCGATAGTCCGGTCAGTCTGCAGATCCAGGATAAGATCAGGGAGTTGGAAAATATACTTACCGTTAAAATTATCCGGACGTGAAAAGATTAAAAATCGTTTTCGGGTTTTTTGTTGTTACGATTTTACTGCTCCCAGCTGTATACGCCGAAGAAATAGAGATCGTTTTTAGCGGCCAGACCCATGGTATGCTTTATCCCTGTGATTGCCCGATCCGGCAAGACGGGGGCTTAAGCCGCCGGGCGACGCTGATTAAACAGCTGAGAAAAAAGAATCCCCAGCTGCTGCTTGTCGATTGCGGTAATTTTACCGCCGGTGGCCAGCTCGATGAATATACGCAAAATACTGCCCTGGATATGGCGCGCTCCGAGGTTAATTATAAAGCCTTAGAGCTGATGCGCTATGATGCGGTAGCGGTCGGGCCGGATGAATTTAATTTCGGGCGGGATTTTTTCTTAAAACACGCTAAAAAGGCCAATCCTGTTTACCTAAGCGCTAATTTAGGTTCGTATCAGGTCTTGCCTTATCTGTTTAAAGATTGCCAAGGGGTAAAAGTAGCGCTGATCGGCTTAACCGGCCAGACGGCCAGTCAGAAGTCGCAAGGCCTGGCGGTAAGCCAGCCTGATTTACTCGGTAAGCTGGTAGAGCGTTTAAGGAGTGAAGGGGCGCAAATTGTCCTGCTTTTGAGTACGCAGGGAGAAAAAGAAGATTTAAGGTTGCTCTCTGAAATTAAAGGGATTGATGTAGTCTTTATCGGATATAACCCCCAGGGGAAGGAAGCGCTGGATAAAGTGGATGCCACTTGCTTGGTCCGGCCGGCTTGGCAGGGCCGCAAGTTAGGTAAGCTAACGCTTAAGGTTAAAGAGGGTAAGATTATCGATTCTAAAGTGGAGGAGTTTTCCCTGGCGGATACTTTAAGTGATGATCCCCAGATTAAAAATATACTGCCCGCTTGTTTTAGCGATCTTAATTGTAAGCGTCAAGGATTAACCGGGAGTTGCCGTAATCCCGGCACATTCAATGCCTCCTGTTCTTTTACTCAGCCGCAGGAGATAAATTTATCGGTGATTACGCCTGGGGATTGTGTTACCTGCGACACGCAAAGCTTCGTCGAAATATTGAAAAAGAGGTTTCCCGGGTTGAAGGTTAATCTCCTGGATTATCCGGGTTTGCCGGCGCAAAAATTGATCGATGATTTGGGGATCGAGGTTTTACCGGCGTATATTTTTCCTAAATCGATCGATCAGGAGAATAATTTTTCCCAGATCAATAATGATTTACGCCTGGTTAAGGGATTTTACGTGTTTAAACCGCAAGCCAGCGGGGTATCCTATTTTTTGCAACAAAAGGCCAAGCCCGGTAAATTTGATCTATTTTTCAGTATCTTTGATCAGAATGCCCAGCTTTTATTGATTGCTTTAAAAGAGTTTAATCCGGACCTACACTTTTTGACTTCCGCAAAAGCGGGAGGGTTTGCGGCGCAAAACGGTGCGCCGGAAGTGGAGGAATATCTGCGCGCGGTATGCGTGCGGAAATATTACCCGCAGAAATTTTGGGATTATTTGATTTGCCGGGCTAAAAATATCCATAGCTCTTATTGGGATGATTGTGCAAGCTTTGATGAAGCAGTAAAGATCAAAGCTTGCGCCCGCAGCCCGGAAGGCCTGGGCCTGCTTAAAGAAAATATCAGCTTAAATGAGCAGCTGGAAATTGCTTCCGGCCCCAGTTATCTTCTGGGCAATCAGGAGATTTTTTCTTCACGCGGCGTGCCGGCCCAAGAGCTAAGGGAAATATTGAAGAAAAAACGGATTCGGCCGCAAAAACCATAATCTTAATTTAACTTTAGAGCCCCGCACGAAGCGGAGAGAATGAAGAGGTGATTATGAAAGATAAACCAAAAATCTATTTATTGGATGTGACTAACCGTGACGGGGTGCAGACTTCGCGGATTTGCCTGTCTAAACTGCAAAAAACAATGATCAACTGGTATCTTGACCGGATGGGTGTTTTTCAGTCGGAGTTCGGTTTTCCGTTGACCCGCCATGAAACAAATTATCTGAATGCTAACCTGGAGCTGGCGGGCCTGGGCGGATTAGCCAACATCCGTTTAAGCGGCTGGCTGCGGGCGACCAAGGATGATGTGAAAAATGCTTTTAAATTAGTCCCCCGGTTGAAATACCTGAATCTTTCGATTTCTACCAGTGATCAGATGATCGTGCATAAATTTAAGGGCAAGTTGGACCATCAGTCGGTGATCCGGGAGATGCAGGAGGCGGTAGAGGAAGCAAAAAAAATGGGTGCTGCTTGTATCGGGGTAAATGCGGAAGATGCTTCGCGGACGGACCTGGGATACCTGGTGGAATTTGCCCAGCAGGCTAAAGCCGCAGGCGCTAACCGGATCCGTTATTGTGATACCTTGGGCTGCGATACCCCTTTTAGTATCTACAGCCGGATTAAAACCCTGGGGGAAAAAGTCGGCCTGCCGATTGAGGTCCATTGCCATAATGATCTAGGTTTAGTGGTGGCTAATTCTATTGCCGGGGCCAGGGCCGCCTCTGATGCCGGAGTGGATTCCTATATTAATACCTGTGTTAACGGAATGGGGGAGCGGGCGGGTAATGCGGATCTGGTTTCGGTAATCTTGGCGATTAAATACGGCCAGGGGATGGGCGATTACCTTTTCGATGAAAAAGTAGATTTAAAAATGGCCTGGAAGATCTGTAAATATGCTTCTTACGCTTTTGGCGTGCCGATCCCGATCAATCAGCCGGGGGTAGGGTCTAACGCCTTTGCTCATGAATCCGGGATCCATGCCGATGGCGCTTTAAAGGACCGGCGTAATTATGAACTTTATGACTATGAAGAATT
>JBFZAU010000116.1:0-10051 GCA_041308825.1 Candidatus Omnitrophota bacterium | reverse complement strand
AGTATTATTTATTGCTTTTATTCTTACCGCGATAATTGCCGCAGCGGTATTGGGCCCCATGTGTATTACGTATCAAAGGTTTGGTTTTGAAAGAGAATACCGAACACCATTCTTGCTCGCCTCTAATTGGGCTAATCTGATTTATCAGGTTTGGCCGGATATACCGTTTAACCCAATCACAAAGACCCATTTTTGGGAATATCTTAAAACCAATGCCAGGGGGGAACTAAACTTAGGGATATCTATCTTTTTGCTTTTAGGGGCTTTAAGTGTTTTTGTGATCAGGCTCAAAGAGTCGGTTCCTGAGCATAAGGTGAGCAATTTTCCAAAATACACCTTAGGCGTCACAGTTATTATCTCGATTTTATTTGCTTTCTTAAATATGCATGCTCTGGCGGTGAAGTCTATGCGGTGGGAAAGAGTTTTGCCTGACTTAGCTACCGGTACAACCTATTTCTATTACATTTTAGCAGGAATTATTATCTATGTTTTACGCAACAGGATCAGGGGAGCGCTAAAGCATCTTGATTTCTTTCTGCTTTTCTGCGCGTTTTTATTCGGGCTGTTAGCCTTTGGCCCCTACTATTTAACAGCAAACAAATCAGTAATTGCTTCCCCGGTTGCTTTTTTACAATATCAGGTTCCAGGATTTTCCGGGATCCGGGCAACGTCGAGATGGGGGTTGTTGTTATCCTTTGCGTTGGCTATTGGGGTAACCAAGTTTCTAGCGAGTAAAGCAACAAACCGCAGGTTTAACTTTTTCGCCGCAATCTTTGTGCTCATTTCTTTGCTTGAAGTAGTTCCCAGATTTCAAATTCCGGATTTTCGTAACCTATCAGCCTACCATTGGACGCCCAGAGAAACCGATATTTTTCTTAAAAATATTCCCGGCAAAGGAGCGGTGCTGGAACTGGAGTCTTATCCTGGTAATGAAGAGCAGGAGATTGCTTCTGATAATTCGTTAGGCTATGTTTTATTCTCCAGCTTATATCATGGGAAACCGCTGGTTACAGGGTATGCCTCTCATTCTCCGAACGTGTTTTATAAATACATATTTCATCCTGAAGACGATAAGCTTTCTTTTAAAACAATCGATCTGTTGCGAAAATTCGGCGCAAAGTACTGGGTTTTTCATATTGATGGCTGGCTTGAGAAAGATGTAAAATTACTTAAGGATGGGGTTGGCGGGTTAAAGCAAATCACAGAGCTTGATAATGGGAAAACGTTAATTTACGAAGACCCCGACCCCGAATGTTCGGTGGGATATTCTGATGTAAGATAGCCGGCTTTTTGATGGCAAACACAATGTGCAGGATCGGCTGTTTAGCCAGGATATGTGATCCAAAACCGCAAGTTCCGCTGGGGGCAGCATAGCGTAAATAAATTGAATTGAAAGGTGCTAACAAAAATGATTAAAGGGAAAAAGATTGTTGTGGTATTGCCAGCTTATAATGCCGAACGGACACTGGAAAAGACGATTGCTGAAATCGACCGCAACATCGTTGATCAGATCATTTTAGTTGATGATGCCAGTAAAGATGCTACGGTAGAATTAGCTTCGAAAAGGGAAATGTTGATCTATAGGCATAAAACTAATCTTGGTTATGGTGGCAATCAAAAAACCTGTTATAAATTGGCATTGCAAGAAGGAGCGGACATTGTGGTGATGCTGCACCCGGATTACCAGTACGATTCCCGGTTGATCCCCGCGATGGGCTTTATGCTAACGGAGAATATTTATGACATCGTTTTGGGGTCTCGCATTTTGGGCAGTAAAGTCGTTTCCCGGGGAATGCCTTGGTGGAGATGGGCGGGGAATCGCTGGCTTACCTTCCTGCAGAATTTATTGTTAAGAGAAAAACTTTCAGAATATCATACAGGCTACCGTGCGTTTAGAAGAGAAGTCCTGCAAAATCTGCCCTTGGGCGAAAATTCCGATGACTTCATCTTCGATAATCAAATATTATGCCAGGCCATTTTATTTAATTACCGGATCGGAGAGGTTTCTTGTCCTACCCGTTATTTAAAAGAATCTTCCTCCATCTCCGGCCGGCGGTCGATTATTTATGGCTTAGGAGTACTTAAAGTTACCTTGCAGGCGGTTTTGGAAAAAAGTGGATTGATCAAATGTCGCTTGTTCAGGCGCGACGGAAAAAAATTAGCGGTTTAACCTGGAATTAGGAACCGATGGATAAAGAAAACCGAGGCTGGGTGGCATATTGGAACCAGGATGATTTTTGGAAGAATTCCTTACTCTGGAGAGTAAACACGGAGATTTTTTTTAAATACGCCAAACGGCTGCTGGAGTTTAAGCCAGGCGACAGTGTTTTAGATATCGGTTGCGGAGCAGGATATCTGGAGTTTTTTTTATCTCCTTGGGTAAAAAATATTTGTGCCGTTGATGTGGCCCAGCAGTTCGTCGATTTAGCGGCCCGGCGTTGCTGTGCTTGTACAAATGTAGAAATTCGCAAGCTTTCCGAAGATGATTATACCAATTTAGGCAAAGTACCCGGTCCCTTTTCAGTAATTCTTTGCGTCAGTGTTTTGCAATATTACCGTAATTTAAGCGAAGTCGAATCTTTGATTCGTGCGGTTAAAATCCTGGCTTCTCCCGGAGCGCAGATGCTAATCGCTGACCTGCCGGTTGAGCGCAGTAAGATCGGGTTTATCTGGGATGGATTTTGTTCCTGCGTTTTAAGTATCCGCGGGGGTTATTTCAGGGTGTTGTTAGCAACGGCTTATGCCCGGTGGCTGCACAAAAGCGGATATAAGTCTTGTTATAACCAAACCCCGCAGCTGCTCTTTACCGCTGCCGGACTTAAATCATTAATTCAAAAAACCGGTCTTCGTGCTAAAATAATCAAGGGGAATTTCTCAGTTTACGCCAACCGGCTTAATTTATTGGTTCAGTTTTAAATAAGTCCGGGGAAAGATTATCAATTGAAAAAAGCCTATTTGTTAAATAACGGTGTAAAAGACCTGTGTTCCGGGCAAGGCCAGGCGATCCCTTTATTCAAGGTGTTTATGCCCAGGAGCGTGATCGGGCCGCTGCAAAGAGTCCTTTTTAGCGGTTATATCGGAGAAGGGCCGCAGGTAGAAGAATTCGAGCGTCGCCTGGTGCCGTGGTTTGGTTGCGCAAATGTGCTTACTTTAAATAACGGTACTTCGGCAATCCAGTTGGCGCTAAGGCTGGCCGGGGTTGGACCGGGCGATGAGGTGATTTCTACGCCGATGACTTGTGTAGCGACGAATGAACCGATTTTAGCGGCCGGGGCTAAGATTGTCTGGGCGGATATTAATCCTGAAACCGGCAATATCGATCCGGAGGATGTGGCCAAAAAGATAACCGCTAAAACCAAGGCGGTTATGGTTGTCCACTGGGGCGGATACCCTTGCGAATTAAATGAGCTTAACCGGTTAGCCGCCGCGCGGGGGGTTAAGTTGATTGAAGATGCCTGTCATGCCTTCGGTTCTCTTTATCAAGGCAAGCCAATCGGTTCTTTTTCGGATTTTACCTGTTTTTCCTTTCAAGCGATTAAAGAAATTACTACGGTTGACGGCGGTGCTTTGGTCTGCCGTTCTAAAAGCGATTGCCAGCGCGGGAGATTATTACGTTGGTATGGTATCAATCGTAAAACTAACCGCAAAGATTTCCGTTGCGAGGAGGATATCGCGGAATTCGGTTATAAATTCCACATGAATGATGTTACGGCAACCATCGGCCTGGAGCAATTAAAATATGTCCAGGCTAATCTAGAAAAGACCCGGGATCATGCGGCAAAATACAATCAGGCATTTGGCGGTTTAACTAATCTCAAGCCGTTGGATTATCGGCCTGACCGGCAAAGCAGTTATTGGATCTATACGTTATTAGTTAAGCAGCAGGCGGCTTTTGTTGAATGGATGAAAAAAGCAAGGATTGTTGTCTCCAGGGTCCATGCCCGCAACGATTTGCATAGTATGTTTAAGGATTCTAAGGTTAGGCTTCCCGGGGTGGATGAGTTCGTGGCGCGTCAAATTTGTATCCCGGTAGGCTGGTGGCTTAAGCCCCGGGAAGTGCGCTACATTATTGATGCGGTTTTGAAATTCGATGCCGCTGTCTAAGGAGAAAATGAGCCCCGCTAAGATTGCCCTGATCGTTTTTGGCAACGAAGAAAGCTACGGTCTTTTGATCGTCGGCGGTGAATTATTGCGCTATACTCAAAAGATTAAATTTTTTGACGCCGAAGAAGATGAGATAGTCAAACGGGTTTGTGCTTACAGCCCCGATTTCATATTTTTTTCTCCGATGACTACTTTTTTCCCCAGGGCTTTAGAGATCAGCCGGCAGATAAAAAACCGCCTGCCGGAGGTGACCGCAGTTTTCGGCGGCCACCACGCTATGGGGGATCCTTCCATAGCCGAAATGGAAGGTGTAGATATCGTGGTTGTCGGCCCGGTAAAGGGGGCGATTGAGAGGATTTTTAAGAAGGAAGAAAAACTGATCCGGACCCAACTTAGCCTTCCTGATGATTTGTCATTACCGGCCAGGCAGGAATACTACCGGGATATCCCCCGGATGGCCAAACGTTACCGTAAAATTATGCTTTCGATGCTGGGTTGTCCCTGGAATTGTTCTTATTGCGGTTCATCCGCGGAGAATATCGGTAATATCTTTGGCCTAGAGGCACATAAGCGGTATTATCTTTCCCGCCGGCCACTTTCAGCAATTATTACAGAGGCCAAGGAGTTGCTGCAGTATAAGACGGTTGAGATTGAATGGGTCGATGATGATATCTTTGCCGGGCAAGATGCGCAAAATTGGCTGCTTCAGTTCATTGCTCTCTGGAAAAAAGAGATCGGCTTACCGATGTATATTTCTACAACCTCATATAATGCCTTAAAAATATCCGATGCGGTATTAGTTAAATTGCGCAGCATAGTGAATTGTATCGGGATGGGGGTTCAGGCGATCCGTCCCGGATCGCTTAAATTGTTTAACCGCGCCTGGGATAGCGAAACTAAGATGAAAGCGGCCTATGAGCGATTGAAATCATTCGGCTATGCGGTTAATTTACAATGTATTGTAGGATTGCCGGTTGAGGATCCGCTGGAGGATGCTTTAGAAACGATCAAGGGGTTGCAGCGGATCGGTGCGGGAAGTATTTGTTCATGCTATCCCCTGATGATTTATCCCGGGACACAAATTGAAAAGATCTGTCATGAAAAAGGATTTTTGAGAAACCCCTCCAGTAATGGGGATACCAATAGCGGGATTCCGGATTTAGATTTCGGAGCTAAAACGGCTAAGCAGTTAAGGAATATCTGTAAGTTGGCCACCCTCTTTGTTAAATACAATATCAGTGAAAAATGGATACGGGTATTAATGAATATTGATTTAGATGAGGAGACTTCCAAGGCTTTATCTACGGTAAGATATTTTGAATGTGTGAGTGACCGCTTGCAAGGACAGGCGCAAGAAGAAATCTTTGCAGAAATTATGCGCAGCACAAAAATAAGGTATTAACGTTTTATTATCCGCCGGTATTCTTATGACAAAACAAGTAATTATTCTGGGGGCAGGTATTTCAGGTCTAGCTAGCGGCTGGCGTTTAAGCGAGAAGGGGGTGAAGGTCGATATTTTTGAATCTGCTCCCACGGTAGGCGGCTTAGCCGGTACCCTGCGTGAAAACGGATATGCCTTAGACATCGGACCGCACTCATTTTTTTCCGATGATCAACCGATCGTCGATCTTATCCGTAACCTCCTGGGTGAAAAAATGCAACCCTCCTCCAGAAAGGTAAAGTTTTATTATAAAGGTAAATATTTGGATTATCCGCTTACTGCCGTTGGCGTTCTTTTGCAGATGGGCTTTGGTTCGGGGATGTTTGCTTTGGGCAGTTTTTTAAAAAGTAAAGTTTTTCGGCGCAAAAATAATCTAGCCGCTGGCGAAGATGAAACGGTAGAGGATTGGGCGATCGCTAGCTTTGGAGAATATCTTTACCGGACATTTTTTAAGCCTTATACCGAGCAGTTTTGGAAAGTGCCCTGTAATGAGCTTTCCTCCCGCTCTATCCCTACGCACACCCGGATGAGCTTTATGAATACCCTGAGGTTATTATTGAACCGCAAGGCTACGCAGCAGGGAAGGTCTTTGGTGGAGCGGGAGATGTGTCCGACATATTATCCGGATAGAGGTTTTGCTGAAATATCTGAGCAGATTGCCGGGCAAGTCGAAAAAAATCAGGGTCAGATCCATCTGGGTTGTGAAATTACCGCGGTGAGCGAATTAGCCGGCGGCCGGATGCAGGTAGTTTATCAGCGTGATGGATACCAGGAGGAACAAGAGGCCGATTACGTTATTTCTACGCTACCGTTGCCCCTGTTGACCAAAATGCTTAATCCGGCCATCCCCGATGAGGTTTTGGGGTCAGCCAATAAATTGGAGTACCGGTCCTTGGTCGTGCTGGGGATGTTGACCCAGAAACAGAATATTCTTAACTGCGGCTATGTTTATCTGTTAAACCGCCCCTTTAACCGTATATTTGAAATGAATGAGTTTAGCCCCCGGACCAGCCTGCCGCAAGAGAATATTTTAGCGGTAGAAATGCCTTGCCTCTCAACCGGCCAGATCTGGAAAGCCAATCAGGAGGAGTTATTTAATATGTGCATTGGAAGCCTGGCCGAAGACGGATTTATCGCTCCGGGGGATGTGAAAAAACTGTTTTTAGTCAAAGCGCAATATGCTTATCCCATTTACCGTAAAGATTATGCCGGGCATTTAACCTGCCTTTTGGATTATCTCAAAAAGTATCGATCACTTGATACTTTGGGCAGGTGCGGGGAGTTTATGTATATGGATATTGATGAATGCATAAAAAGGGCGTTTGATTTAGCCGATCAGCGGATAGCGGAATTAATCTAGCCTTGATTTATTTAACAGATGGATTATGATTAAGGCAGCCGTAATTTATTAAAGTATTTTTATTGTCCGGGTAAGGCTTAGAAATAATATTGTTTTCGTAAAATGAAAATCAAAACCAGAGATTGGTGCATACTTATCTTTTTGGCGTTATTAAGTTTTGGTTTCTGGTATAATCTGGAATACCCCCGCTTTGCTTTTGTCGAGCTGCCGCTGAATAAGCAACAGGCTCAAACTGCCGCAGACAGTTATTTAAAATCCCGGGGAATCAATACCGCAAAATATACCCGCGCCATTGTTTTTAATTCCAATGAAGAGTTTAACCGTTATTTCCAGCATGCCGCAGGGGTAAAGGCCGAGGAGGCTTTTATTCGCGAACATGATTTTGATTTATTCCGCTGGATAGTCCGGTTCTTCCGGGAATCGCAAAAGGAAGAATACCTGGTTTATTTAAGCCCCCGTTCCGGCAAGGTGATTAAATTTATCCACGCCATTGAAGATACTGAGCCTCGGTTGGATTTGGGCAAGGATTTGGCCCGGCAAAAGGCCCAAGATTTTTTGCAGAGCAATTTTGATATGGATTTAAGCTTGTATGATTTTCATGAGGAGAAGGTTAAACGCTATGAAAACCGGACGGATTATGTTTTTTCCTGGGAAAAGAAAAACGTTTATGTCCCCTGGCAAACGGGTAACGGCGGGGCTAAGCTGCTGGCCGAAGCGACGGTCTCCGGAGAAGAAATCAGGGCGTTTAACAAAAATAAATTCGATCTGCCGGAACAGTTTAACCGCTATGTAGAAAAACAATTTATTCTTGGTGAATACCTGTATAATATTTTTTATTTTATCCTTTTTGCCTTATTGGTTTTCTCGATCAGCATCGTTTTGAAAAAAAGGCAGGAACTTGTGCCGCGGTTGACCAAAAAATGGTTTTATTATATCGCCGGATTCTTGATGCTGGTTAATACCGCCAACTTGTTTAATAATTTACAAAGCATTCTGATAAATTATCCGACGAGCGCGCACCTGAGCTCTTTTCTCGGCCTGGTAACTACCAAATGGCTGTTTAATGTCAGTTTTTTGGTTTTGAGTTTTATTATGCCGGGAATTGCGGGCGAGTCTTTATGCAGCGAGGTGCTGCCGGAGCATAAACAAGGCTCATTTTTGGGTTATATCAAATCAAGTTTTTTAAACCGGGCTTTAGCGCAAGCGGTCATCCTGGGTTATTTAGTCTGGATCATTATGTTGGGATTGCAGGCGGTGGTTTTTTATCAGGGGCAAAAACACATCGGCGTCTGGAGAGAATGGAATACGATGGCCTATTTTTCTTCCGCTTATATCCCTTTGTTTAGCGCTTTTGTGATCGGAGTAAGCGCAAGTTTCAATGAGGAGATTATCTTCAGGCTTTTTGGCATTAGCCTGGCTAAGAAGTACTTGCGCAGCCTGATCTTAGCGATTCTGTTAACCTCGGTTATTTGGGGAATGGGGCATACCCGGTATGCAATATTCCCGGTTTGGTTTCGGATTATCGAGATCGGCTTACTCGGAGTATTTTGCGGGATGATTTTTATCCGTTTCGGAATTATTCCGCTGATTGTGGCCCACTATCTGTTCGATGTATTTTGGGTTAGTTCTGCTTACCTTTTAGGGCAAGGCCCGCGGCATCTGTTTTTTTCTTCCCTGGGATTATTAGGCTTACCTTTCGGCCTGGCCGGGATTGCTTATTGCTTAAACCGCACGCAAGAGGAAAGACCTACCCGGAATGTGCTGGATAGAGCGCAGAAATACAACCTGGGAGTCCTCGTGGCATATATTTCAGCTAAAAAATCTCAAGGGTGCCAGGCGGAATTAATCAAGGATGAACTGATTGCCAGCCACTGGGATCATCTTTTAGTGAAGTTGGCGATTGCCGAAGTATTTGGAGGGTAAGGATATAGAAAATCAAAATTTCACTTGCATTTTTTAGGGCTTTATAATATTATAATAAAAAAATACGCCTGTTAAGCTAAGCAGGCAGAAAGAGGCCTATGCGTAAACATATCTTGTTTTTAAAATGCTCCAGCGTGACGGTTAAAATCGTTGCCTGGATATTTTTGCTTTTGGGAATCTTGGGGGCAGCCAGCCTGCTTTCAGGCAGTTTGCCTAATCAGCCGCGCTGGATGGGTTTATTGATTTTGGTTTTTTATTCGTTTTTGTTCTTCATTCTTTTCTTGATCGCTAAAATGGCGGATATGCTGGTTAAGCTTATTAAGACGGTAGAAAAAGAATAATTTAAGGCAACCTAAGGAGGCGTTTGTGAAAAATAAGATTATTTTACTGGTGGTAGTTAGTTTATCGTTAGGCGGTATTTTGGGGTGTGATAAATTAATCCCCGGTGCTAAGAGAAAAGTAGAGGTCACTCCTGTCTCAGCGGCCTATACGATTGCGCCTAAAGGTCCGATCGTGGCCAAGGTAAATAATATCTCTATCGGCCTGGAGGATCTTAATGAAGATATCGCGCTTTTTAACGCTAATGTCCCGGCTGACCGCCCGGAATTAAAAATTACCACTCGGGAGCAGAAGGTTAATTACCTGAAAAATGAAGCGATCCGCCGGATTTTAATTTATCAGCATGCTTTAGATAATGGCTTCGACCGTAATGAGGAGGTCAGGCAGGCGGTGGAAAAAACCAAGCGTGATTTGATGATCCTGCAGGATATTAAGGATATGACTAAGGGTATTACGGTTAGCTCGAAAGAGGTTGAAGATTATTATAATACTTATAAAGAGCAGCTTAAGGAGCCTGAGGACCGCCAGGTATCGGAAATTATCGTCAGCAGTGAGGCGGCGGCCAGGGATATTCTGATCCAGCTTCTACAGGGAGCGGATTTTGCTACTTTAGCGAGAAATAATTCTATCGCGCCCAGCGCTAAAGACGGAGGAGATCTGGGGTTTATTCAAAAGGGCAAAAAATCCGCCCAGTTCGATGCTGCCGCTTTTGCGGATGCTTTAGAGGCCGGTAAGGTCAGCAATATATTTAAAACTCCCGAAGGCTATAGCATCATTAGATTGGAAGCCAAGCGCGGAGGCAAGCAAAAGCCATTAAGCGAGATGTGGGATGATATTAACCGCGGCCTGGTTTTTTTAAAGCAACAGCAAGCGATCGAAGAATT
>JBFZAU010000115.1:0-5361 GCA_041308825.1 Candidatus Omnitrophota bacterium | reverse complement strand
AGTAGTCATCCCTGCCCTAAGTCGCTCCTGCAGGCACTGCATAACCTGAGCCAGAATCTCCCCCGAACGCTTAAGCATTTTTAAATCTTCCGGGGACTTTAAAGGGATCATTTAACCTGGGAGCTTAAATCAACAATCTGCTCTAGAACGACTTGTGCTCCCAAATCCGCATTCAAGCTTTGCAATTTAGAGACCTTTTTATAATAATCTATCAAAGAAGCAACTTGCTGCTTATAGACTTCCAGACGTTTACGGACCGTAGTTTCGTTATCATCGGAACGCTGATATAAAGAACCTTGGCAGCTATCGCATACCCCTTTAACCTTCGGGGGCATATTTGTAACATGAAAATTCGCCCCGCACTTTGAACAGACCTGTCGGCCGGTAAGCCTTTTAATGATTACCTCATCGCTTGAATCAAGGTAAACCACCAAGTCGACCGCTAAACCTTTAGCCTTTAAAATCTCATCTAAAGAGTGGGCTTGAGGCAGAGTCCGGGGATAACCGTCTAAAATAAAACCTTTTTTGATATCCGGGTTATTGAAACGATCATCCAGCATCCGGGCAACCAGTTCATCCGGAACCAACAGCCCCTTCTCCATAATTTCTTTAGCCTGGCGGCCCAAATCCGTACCGTCTTTTACCTGTTGCCTTAAAATATCCCCGGTAGAAATATGCGGCAGAGATAATTTCTCAGCTAGCCTTTTAGCCTGCGTACCTTTGCCTGCCCCCGGGGGGCCTAAAAGTACCAAATACATTATCTTCTCCCCCTGATTTGACCGCTCTTGATAAAACCCTCGTAATGATGGGTCAATAAATGAGACTCAATCTGTTTTAAAGTATCCAGCATAACCCCCACGATAATCAAAACACCGGTCCCGCCGAAGAAGGATGCCACTAAATACGGCACCTTCAACCAAGCCATGATAAAATCCGGCAGAATCGCGATAATCGCGATAAAGCTTGCCCCGGCCAAAGTTATTCTGGTCATTACAAAATCCAAAAATTCTGCGGTGGGAGTCCCGGGCCTGATTCCGGGAATAAACCCTCCGTATTTTTTCATGTTTTCCGCCAGATCATTAGGATTAAACACGATCGCGGTGTAAAAATAACAGAAGAAAATTATCAAAAGAGCATACACTACCGAATAAAGGACCTGCCCCCGGATCAAACTCTGGGCAAAACGCTGAAAACCCGGATTAGGGATAAAAGAAGCCAGGGTCGCCGGAAATAATATAATCGACTGCGCGAAGATAATCGCGATTACTCCGGAAGTATCTACTTTCAAAGGGATATAAGTACTCTGCCCACCGTAAATCTTTCGCCCCACGATTCTGCGGGCATACTGCACGGGAATCTTTCTTACCCCCTGAGTAATCATAATTACCGAAAAAACTACCACCACCAGTAAAACCGCCATGACCACTAGAGTAATCGGCTGAATTTGGCGTCGGCTGGCGGCAAAAGGAGAAATCAAAACAAAAAGCTGATTAATCGCTGTGGGTATCCTGGAAATAATACCGGCAGTAATCACCAAAGAGATCCCGTTGCCGATACCTCTCTCCTGGATCTGTTCACCCAGCCACATAATAAAAATCGTACCGGTAGTTAAGGTTAAAACCGTCAGGATCCTAAAACCCCATCCCGGGTGCATCACAATCTGCAAGCCTTCGAATCGTGCAGGATTCTCCAGCCACAAAGCGATAAAGTACGATTGAATTACCGAAAGCAGCACTGTACCGTAGCGGGTAAACTGATTAATTTTTTCATACCCGCTTTTACCTTCCTTAGCCATTTTCTCAAAAGCCGGAATGACAGCCGTTAAAAGCTGCATAATAATCGAGCTTGAGATATAAGGCATGATCCCCAAAGCAAAGATGGTTAAACGTTCCATCGCCCCGCCTGAGAACATGTTAATTATGCCAAAGAGCGTACCGCCTTGAGTTTTTGCGATGCGGTTGAAAAAATCAGCCAAGGCTGTACCGTCGATCCCGGGAGTCGGGATATAGCAGCCTACCCGGTAAACGGCAATCAATGCCCCGGTAATCAATAATCTTCTTTTTAAATCCGGTATTTTAAAAGCATTAACCAGTGCATTAAACATTTAATGAGGCCGCAACTTACGTTCGCTAACGCTTCCGTAAGTTGCCTGACCGAATTAATCCCGCCGGTGATGTATAGCGGGAGAGGTAACTCATACCTTAATAACTTCTGCTTTTCCGCCGGCGTTAACGATCTCGGTGGAGGCGCGTTTGGAGAAAGCGTGCGCCTGAACCGTCACCGGATTTTTTATCGTTCCGTTGCCTAATATTTTAATCAGGGCCGCTGCGTTACGGATCAAACCATTGGCCTTCAAAGCTTGAGGGGTAATCGTCGTTTCTTTAACAGCATTTAAATCGCCAAGATTAACGATCTGATAGACTTTCCTGAAATTGCTGACAAATCCGCGCTTGGGAAATTTACGGATTAACGGAGACTGCCCGCCTTCAAAGCCCAGGTAAAAATGCCTTCCGGCACGGGAGGTCTGCCCCTTGCTTCCGCGGGTAGAGGTTTTACCGTGCCCGCTGCTTGAACCGCGGCCAAGGTATTTTCTTTTTTTATGCGAACCGAAAGGACGCTTAAGGTTGGACAAAGAAACTAAATTCAACGGGACCTGTTCCTTGGCTTCTTTGGCCTTCTTAACCTGGACCGTTTTTTTGACCGCCGGCTGCTTAACTGCGACTTGCTTATTTTTCTTTACTGCTGGTTTATAAGATTTTTTTTCCATTTTAATTTTATGGCTTAAGCTCTTTTAACCCCTGCATCGTCGCCTTAATCACGTTAATCGGGTTATTAGATTTTAAACATTTAGTGAGAATATCTTTAATCCCGGCCGCTTCGCAGATCGCCCGCACCGGTCCGGCAGCAATAACCCCGGTACCCTCGGAAGCCGGCTTTAACATCACGGAAGCTGCCCCGAATTTCCCGATGATCTCATGCGGAATAGTCGACCCCTCTAAAGGAACTTTAAATAAGCTTTTTTTAGCCTTGGTTAAAGATTTACGGATTGCCTCGGCTACTTCATTAGCTTTATCCAAAGCAAACCCCACCCTGCCCTTAGTATCCCCAACGACCACTAAAGCGCTAAAGTGCAGCTTTTTACCGCCTTTAGTTACCTTGGTTACGCGGTTAATACTAATGACTTTTTCAATTAAATCCGATTGCTGTCCAATGCTTAATTCGCGCATAATTTAAAACTCCATTCCGCCTTTTCTTAACGCCTCGGCAAAAGATTTGATCCTGCCGTGATAAAGATACCCCGCCCGGTCAAAAATTACTTTTTTAAGACCTTTTTCCTTAGCCACTTGAGCAAAAATCTCCCCAAAAGCCTCTGCTGATTTAATATTACCGGCACTGGCAAATTTCTGTTTAACCGCCTTATCTTTAGTGGCCAGAGAAAATAGAACCTTCCCCTGAGTATCATCCACCACTTGAGCCGAAATGTTCTTTAGTGAACGGTGGACGACTAAACGCGGTTTATCAGCAGTCCCCCACATCCGCAACTTTATTCTTTTATGCCGCTTTAGCCTTAATTCCTCTTTTTTTCTCATTCTATTTACCGGTTGCCTGCGCCTTTCCTACTTTCTTTTTAACTTTCTCTCCTACAAAACGAATCCCCTTACCCTTGTAAGGTTCCGGAGGGTAAAATGCCCGGATCTCCGTAGCGACCTCTCCGATTAACTCTTTATCGATTCCTTTAATTACCAACGAAGTCGGTTTAGGTGTTTCAACCTTGATCCCGGCCGGAATCGTATAATTTACCGGATGTGAAAATCCTAAAGACAGAGTCAATTTATCTGCGGCAACCTGGGCCTTAAAACCTACCCCCTGAATCTCCAACTCCTTAAGATACCCCTGAGTAACTCCCACAATCATATTCACAATCAAAGCGCGGAATAACCCGTGCAAAGATTTATCGATTTTAGTATCGGCGGACCTTTTTACCGTAAGTATACCGTCTTTAATCTCTATGCTGATCGAAGCGGCTAATTTACGGCTCAACTTGCCTTGAGGGCCTTCCACATAAACTACCCCGTCTTTAGCTTCAATCTTTACATCTTTAGGTATGACTATTGGTTTTTTACCGATTCTCGACATAAAAATACCTCACTTAAATTACCAAACGTAACCGATAACTTCCCCGCCTACGCCCAACTGCCTGGCCTCTGTATCGGTAATTACCCCTTTGGAAGTAGAAACGATCGCTAATCCCCTGCCCCGTAAAACCGTGGGTACTTTTTTACCTTTAACATAGACTCTTAAACCGGGCTTGGAAATCCGCTTAATATTACGGATTGCGGATTTGCCCGCGGTATACTTTAAATAAACCCTGACCAATCCCTGCTTCTTATCCTCAATCAGTTTAAAATTATCGATATATTCATTTTTTTTAAGAATTTCCATAATCGACTTTATATTACCGGAAGCCGGTAAATCAACAGTATCTTTTTTAATAATGATAGCATTGCGTATAATCGTAAAAACATCTGCAATCAAATCTGTCCTGGACATTATCTCTCCTTACCTCACAAAAGGTACACCGGCCACTTCCTTTCGGGCCGGGTGTTAACCTACTTAAGCACGCCCGCGCAATTCATATAGGCGCGGGGTGTTAGCCCACAAGGGCACTACCTAATAATTACCAGCTGGCCTTCTTGACACCGGGGATCAACCCCTGCCAAACCAGCTCCCTAAAACAAATGCGGCAAAGCTGAAATCTCCTTAAGTAACCGCCGCTTCTACCGCAAATTGTGCAACGGTTATATTTACGGGTAGAAAATTTCGGTGCTCTTTTCCATCTTGCAATTTGTGAATTCTTTGCCATTTTTTACTTTTCTTCCTTTTCTTTAAAAGGCATGCCGAAATATTTCAACAGGGCTCTTGCCTGATCAATGCTTTTGGCGTTTTTGATTACAAAAGTAATATCCATCCCCTGGGTCCGGGTAATCTTATCGTATTCGATTTCCGGAAAAATAATCTGTTCGCTTAAACCTAAAGTATAGTTGTTGTTTTTATCGAAAGCATCACGGCTAACCCCCCGGAAATCGCGGATTCGCGGTAAAGCCACGTTTAACAGGCGATCCATAAACTCATACATCATCGCTTTTCTTAAAGTAACCTTCGCTCCTACCGCTTGGCCCTGCCTGACCTTAAAATTAGCAATCGCTTTCTTGGCCCGGCGGATCAACGGCTTTTGCCCGGTAATATTGCCTAACTCTTCGACTGACTTCTCCAATACTTTAATATCCTGGGTGCCTTCACCGACGCCCATATTCACAACCACCTTCACAATGACCGGAACAGCCATTTTATTCTTCAGCT
>JBFZAU010000114.1:0-11881 GCA_041308825.1 Candidatus Omnitrophota bacterium | reverse complement strand
AAGCAGACTAAAGGCAAGCCAACCATCAGCTTGACATTTAGGTTTCTTACATATAATAGTTCCCTGAAGATATTGCCTAATTCATGTATCCTTACGCTCAAATTCGGCGCATGGAGCGCATATTGTATATCGACCCCGGCCTTATATTCATAAATCACAACCAGGTTCCAGAGGATAGCAACCACCGCACAAGCCATAAGCAGCGGCTTAAAATGTCTTTTTACCTGAAACGCCCGGGCGAACAAAAGCACAAAAATCAAGAATTCGGTACACAAAATTCTTGCCCCCGGCGTACCGCCTCCCCAGGCAAATCGAAACGACAGCACAAAAAGCTTGATGATTAAATAACTGCTCAAAAGAGCGAAAAACCTGTCTTGGAGATCATTTGGGCCGGGCTGGCGTTGCTTACTTAACAGCGATTTAAAAACAAAGACCAACCCTAATAAACAGACGTATAAAACGGGGGAAGTATAAAAGAATCCCCGATAGGAGGAAAAAAGCTGTTCCAGAAAATACCAGTTTTTAATACTGAACGGCCCTAGCTCGCTTATATGTATCGTACCATATTTGACGAAATTATTGGCGAGCCGTAGAATTACTCCGGGGATAATCCCCGCCATGAAATATCCTGCGTTTATCCACTTTAGCCGCCGGGAAATAACCAGGCTTAAAAAGATCAGCAGAATAAAAACCGCCTGAAAAGCTAATTCTGATTTAATTATAATACACAAAGAAAAAAACAGTCCAAAGACGAAAAAATCGGTTCTTTTCATATTGATCATGTAGCTGCAGAACCAAATCAAGAGCACAGAGAACAAAGAGGCAAGCATATTGGCATTGCCGGTCTCAAATAAAGTAAAAACAAAAAATGGTGTCCCGAAGAATACCGCCAGGACCGCCCCGAAGGAAGTCCACCGCGAGAAAAAGATCCTGCAGAAGAAATAAGTTAATAAAAGCGTAAGTAGGGCGAAAAACACCGTGCTGAATGACATCGCGCATTTCATGAAATCTTTGACGGTATATTTACCGGCGCCTTCCGGATCGTACCTAACAAAGGTTAACTGGCTCAAGCGCCCATAAAGATAGGCCGGCGCCCAGAATAACACGCCACCATGATTATGATAATCAGGGAAATTATAGGTTTTTGTGATTCCTATCCTACCGGAGGGGAAATAATACGTATTAGCGGGATTAATATTGTTTACTATGTTAAGGTCTTTATCTTCTACAATACTGGCCGTATAGGCAAAATAAAGCGGCTCATCCGGTCCATGAAAATTGGCCTCAAAGACGATAAAGAAATATACTAAAAATAAAAAAATAATCAGGAATTTAATGCTCTGTACTTTCATCGGGCATATCGAGCTGTACTTTTAGTTTACCGCTACCTACTCTGTCGAAAGCCGTCAACATCAGACCTCCAGCGGCAACAGTCAAATTTTACTATTTCCTTCTAAAAATACTACAAAAATTCTCTTTCAAGGTGCGGTAAGCGACATAATACTGAATCCGATAGCAGTAGCGTATACCTTTAATCCTGCAGAATAAAGCATTGAATATCTTAAACGGGTGCAAAAAATAAAATAGTGCAAAAATGCGGTAAATAAAATAGCTGCTTATTTTCTTCTTGGAGAGGATAACATTGGCTTTTCCGAAAAGTTTATACTGAGCGATATTACCCTGACCGGACCAGTCCTTCCAATAGTCGGTACCGGGCCGAGGCTCCAGAATACTGATATGCCACATCGGGGATGTGCTGATAAGATAAAAATATGTATTTAATGTCTCCCGGATAGTCTCGGTTGGAAACCCGATGATCCCATGGTTATGCACCAATATTCCTCTCTTAATCAAACTTTTACAGGTTCTCCGGTTATCCTCTATACTATATGGTTTGCGATAGGCCTTAAGAATCCGCGGGTTTGCCGATTCAATGCAAATGTTTATTTTTTTGCATCCGCTTTGAGCTAGAAGATCATAGGTTGTATCTGCCTTGACCGAACAAGAACCGATGGTTGTGCCCCAAAAGATATTTATTTTATGCTCGATTAATAAACTGCAGAAATTACGTAAATGCGCCTCATCGATCGCGGTATCATCATCAGAAAGGAAAACAAAATCAGCGCCCAGCTGCTTGGCAACTTCGAATTCCTCCAAAATCCGCTGGGGGGATTTACGCCTGATTTTATGCCCCCACATATTCACCGTGGCACAGAAAGCACAATTATAAAGACAGCCGCGTACGGTTTCGATATTAATATAACGCATACCTGCCCATTTAAAATAGGGCTCAAGGGAAAAGGTTGAAAAATCATTAAACGGCAGCAAATCCAGGTTTTCTAAGAGCGCAAACGGCCGGTTTTTAACGACCTTACCTCTTTCTAAATACGCTAAACCGTCCATATCCTTGAGGGGCCGGTTATCGCACAGCCTATTTAGAAACTCCCCGAAGCTTCCTTCGGCCTCTCCGTAAAGGACATAATCGTAGTTGTTTAAAAGCAGATCCTCCGGAGCAAGCGTAGCATGGTTGCCGCCGGTGATAATCATAGCTTGGGGGTATTTCTTTCTTATTTCTTTGGCGTATTGTATGCAGGAAGGCGCAGAATTAGTAAAATTACATGAAATTCCGGTTAAATCATATTGCTGAGAGAGTAATTTCTCCAGCCCCTTCTTATAAGGCTCTCTGGATAAGTCCAGCAGTTCTACGGAGTGTCCCAAATTTTTAGCAATGATACAGAGATTCATCAATCCCAAAGGCGATACATACTCATAACAAGTATCAACGCTGGGGGCCACCAATAATATTTTCATCGTTTTTTCTACCTAGACTATTTCTTTCGCGTGCGCCAAACCGGCAAATATCCAATCAGGCTGATCTATCTTCAAAGCGGCTCTAAGCCATCTTCCAGATCTGTTGCTTATATTGATCCACCATCCGGTAAGTATTAAACTGCGCCGCGACGGCAATACATTCAATCATCATATCAATCCATCCTGAGGCAATATCGAGTTTACCGCCGGAATTGGTCCGGTAATATAAATCAACCATCCGCTCAAGGGTATTATACAGCTCTTCCGCATCGTCGTTCATATGCAGGTCACTTTCGTTGCCCACGCTGCCTTCGCTGTTCTTATAGCCAAAGAAGCTTCCAATCTTTCTATCGGTCGCCTCCGCCACCCAGCCATCCACCGTGCTCATTTGCAAAACCCCGTTTAGGATTGCCTTCATCCCGCTGGTCCCGGAGGCCTCAAAAGGCGGCAGAGGATTATTCAACCAGACATCCACGCTGGAGGTCAAAAGTTTACCCAGTGAAATATCATAATTTTCCAGGACAATGATTTTTAAATTGCCGTAATCTTCATTCAATCTATCCACTTTATCCAACATCTCATTGATGTAAGTAAAACCCAAATTATCGTTCGGATGGGCCTTACCGGCCAGGATGACCTGCAGGGGCCCGCAGGTTTTAGTAATTTTAACCAGCCTGCTGATATCGTGCAGGATCAAACTCGGCCGCTTATACGCCGCCACCCTTCTGGCCCAACAGATCGTAAACAAATTCTTATCCAATTGCCATTTTTCTAAAAATTTACACAGCTCAAGCTTGTTGGATTGATGCGCTTGCCACAGGCGGGCGCGGAAATCAGCGTTTCCTTTCAGTTCCGGCGCCCGGGAGAGAATCATGGGGTTAGCGCCGATATCACAAAAAACCTGCGGGAACTGGTTAAACAGCTCCTGGAAACTGCGCGAGAGCCAGGTATACGGATGTACGCCATTAGTCACATACTGGATACGCTCCCGATAATCGGGAAATTGGATATGCATCACCTTCTGGTGATTATGCGAAACCGCATTGATCGCCGAGGAAATATTCATGGAAAGCAGTGTGAGATTAGCGACGCCAGGATGCTCTTTGCCGAATTTTTCGATCGTGTCGGCATCCTCTTTTTTAAGCACCCTGTTTAAATCATCGATAGCGAACCGGTCATGGCCGGCCTCAACCGGTGTGTGACAGGTGTACACAAACTTACTTTTTAAACTTTCCAATTCATCTTTGCCCATTCCCCGGGCCTTGGCGATAAAGGCAAATACCGCATGCCCTTCATTCAAATGATAAGTATCAATCTGATAACCCAATTCATTTAAAGCGCTTACTCCCCCAAACCCCAAAATCACCCGCTGCAATAGTTTTAAGAATACATTATCGCTGCGGTAAAGCTGGTCGGTAAAAATCCGGGCAGTTTCACTGTTGGGCTCGATATTGGCATCTAATAATATCAAAGGCACGACCGCATCTTGTTTATAGCTGTAAACATAATATTTCCACAGCTTAAGATAGACATCCTCTGATTTTAAAGAAACTTTAATCCGGTTTTTTAAAGGGATTAGCCCCGGATAAGTATCGGGATCCCAGTGCATTTTTTCCGGGGCCTGCCCGTATTTAAACCAGAACTTCTGCCGGAAATAACCGGAACTCCAGAGTATACCGATGGCCGCGACCGGAAGATTATAATCCGCCATCGTCTTTACCGTATCCCCGGCCAGCACTCCTAAACCTCCGCTGTAAATCGGCAGGTCGATGATATTATTCTGGTGCAAAGCGAAAAAATAATCCGCCACGCGGAAGTTAGAAAAAACCGCATTTTCCGGTACTTTATTCGCCGGATTTAACGCCAGCGTGCTGGATAATGGGTTATAACAGCTGGTAGCCAGGCCATACTCCATTGAAAAATAAGCGATGCAGCGCTCTTTGCCCAAACGCAATCTTTTCTCTGCCTTCACCACTGCCTCAAGCGGCATGCCGAAATAATTGTTATCACTGATATCTTTAGCGTAGCGGCCCAGCGGATCATCCACCTGCACTAAGGTGTAGAATTCATCCAACAGATTATTTTTTTTCATCGTATTTCATTTCCACTTAAAATGCAGATAAATCCTCCCCCAGCCCTTATCGGTTTTCTCTAACCGGGAATACAGCCGGCGGTTTTCTTTTTTGTTTAAAAAATTAAGGATCCGTTTCTTGATGCTGTCGGCAGCCGTACCGTAAGCAATCTCAACTAAACTGGCCCGGCCGGACTGCGCCTCTTCTAAAACCTGCGCCAGCCTTGCTTCCATATCCGGGACGATCGGAAAAAGATTAAGTTTTAATTTCATTTACAGGCTGTTTGCCTTTTAGCGGCTGCGTTTTTTAAATTTTGACCTGGTTTGTTCATAAATCTTTTTGTGCCATGGCCGAAAACTCTTACCGGACTTTATCCAGGGCTTCGATCTTTCTTTGGGCTTAAATTCTCCCTTGGGGTGGAGTTCTCCTCGAGGTTTAAATTCTTCTTTGAGCTTAAATTCCCCTTTAGGCTTGAATTCCCGCCGGGGCTTAAATTCTCCCTTGGGGTGGAATTCTCCTCGAGGTTTAAATTCTTCTTTGAGCTTAAATTCCCCTTTAGGTTTGAATTCCCCCTTGGGTTTGAATTCCGCAAACCGGGATTGTCCGCTGGTTTTCTTACGCCAACGTAAAGGGTTAGATTTATGTTTAGGTTTAAAAACCGGTTCCGGTAATCCGGTTAAAGCGCGTTTCTTAGCATAACTCAACGAACGCCTTCCCTGCCTATACTTTCCGGTCCGCTTGAATTCAAAACCGGCTTGCCGGAATTTATCCGGCCTGGCAGTAAAATCCTGGCCATCTTTTTTAGCCGCCGGAACCTTGGCTTTAGATATAGCGGGTAAAACATTAACCGGCCGGCCCAGAATCTCCTGGCCATTAAGGCCCTCGATCGCGCCAAGCGCCTCCTGCTCATCAGGCATCTGGACAAACCCGAACCCCCGGGATTTCTTCCCACCCTTCTCCATCACCACCGAAGCAGAAAGTACTGTACCGAAAGCCGTAAATACCGCTATAAGATCTTTTTCTTGAGCCTCAAAAGCCAAGTTTCCAACGAAAATATTCATTACCCACCTATAAGATCACGTTGCTTACTGGTTAATGGAAGATTCTTAATCCTCGTCGTTAACACATACTATAATATAACTGCTTTATTGTCAATGGATTAAGCTAAAAATGAAGAAATTTCCGGAGTATTTTAATACATCACTATCCCGGCGGAGTTCATCTCCTGGGATTCTTTAGCGGTAGGGAGTTTCCCGGTTTTAGTAATCCCGGCGGACTGCGTTTCCGAAGCGGCATACTCAAAAGCAGGAACGCTTAAACCGGTTATTTTATTCGTGGATTTATCCGATATCTTATGGGCAGTGAGGTTTTCTTTTTTTAATTCCGCCGCAGCCGGTTTAATAATCGTAATCCCTCTTCTGATGGCAGGCAGGGGTTTCATACCCGTCTGGGCTACAGCCGCAGAGTAAGCCGGAGCCTGCCAAACCTCTATTTTAGTTTCAGGCTCTTGAACCTCCAATTGGGACACAGAAACAATTGTTCGGCTTTGACGGCTGATTAAAATACTAAGTAATACTGCAGCCAGGAATAATACCAGTAAGATCACCCACCATTTATGCTTCATCGCTTAATTCTCCCAGGATAAGGTAATATAATCATCGGTCGTCGGCACAAAGGGCGGCGGAGAACTTAAAAGCCGCACATCATAGTTATAATCTTTAGAATACCCGGAAACTTTAGTCGTTCCGCTAAAAGTACCTACCGGCCCACGCTGCTTCTGAATAATCCCCCCAAAAACCGATAATGTCCCGCGGGCTCCGTTTGTCCACCACTCTTCAAGCATAAACGAAGTATTCAGGGCCATAATCGAGGCGTCAATCTCTAAATCATCCGGGGCGTCTTCATCGATAATCACATCGCTTTCAGCGATAATTCCCAGGGTATCAGTAGAGGTTGAGCCTGGCAGGCGAGGGTCATTGGCATAAAGGATATTATTAGTAATAATGATATCCCGGCTGGACCCCACTGTCAGCCGGCCGCTTAAGGTGCCTGAAAGATTAAGGTTGCCATCCCTCACAAAAAGCGCCCCGTTTCCCGGTAAAGCCATATTACGGTTATTCCACCCCCGGGCTGCATTTGTCACGTTCATCGTACCATTAGCGTTTAAGACCACCGTAGAATCTCCGTTAAGCCTCAAGCCCCCGTTGGTTGAAGCGGCGCGCAGGTTTAGTGCTTGCGTGGGCATATTGATAGATTCCGTGCCTAAGGTAACGGTGTCCCCAAATACCGGTACATCATAAGGAGAATTACTTAGTTCGGAAGAATTGATATTACTGCCGTTATTATAATACCTTATATAATTGTCTACTGACCGGACCTCTCCGTCAAAGATCGGATCCCCTTTAATATTAAAATGGCCATTAGTATGCGTCGGGCCGTTTAAATGGTCCTGGTCCCAAAACCAGACATTCGTCCCCTGATAACTTTCCGTATCAGTAAACCAGATATAGCGGGCATAATTATCGGTTTGCAGGTAGTTAGTTACCGTTTGAACAGTAGAGCCGATTGTCCCGACTGAACTTACCCGGTACCTCCTAATACTGGCAGATCCGCCGGGAGAACCCAGGTCGGTGAGTGTCACCGTAAAGCTGCCCAGCGCCGTACCGGTCGGCGGAATATTTTGACTGATCGGGGCGATGGTGCCGGTAGGAGGAGTCCCTTGAGTGCGCAACCAAAGCAGTGCCCGGTCAAGGCCGGCTTCGGCGATACTTACCGCCTGCGCCTGACGCTTAAAAGCATTGGCGGCGCTGTTTTGGGAATTACTCACTTCAATCACATAACTGCCGAAAGCCAAAAGAATCGCGATGGCCAGGTAAGTAGCAATTAAAGCCGCCCCTTTTTTACTAGTGACTGTTTTACCCAAACTGCGCATCTTAATTCCTCATTTTTACGATTGCCTGCTCCACATCCTGATACAAAACCCCCTGGCCGTCGGCCTTGGCGGCGGTCACATCAACCTGAATGATCGCATCCTCCCCGGTCGGCCGGCTGAATTGCAACGCAGCGATATTAGATGAAACCACCGCGCTTACCCCGTTCTGGCTGCGAATTAACCGGCCTGCGCCATCGCGGGCATAAGTAATATCCGTGCTCCATTCGATATTACCGATCGTATCTACGGGAACTCCGTCCGCAGGAGTATCGTCATCATGCGGTATTTTAAAAGTAACCGAATTTGAGCTTGAACCCTCCGTAAGGTTAATTTGTGCCGGGGCGGTCTGGCGCAGCTCCCGCACCATCGGTAATAACGCAAATAGTAAATCCTGCCGGAGTTTGGTGGGTATATCACTGACAAACAAAGAGTTTTTGCCGGCGACTACCGCGTATCCAAAACCCATAGCGATAACCGAAAAAATTATCAAAGCCACCAAAACCTCAATCAGCGTTAAGCCTTTTTTCATTTCTTTAACGGTTCACCACTTGCGTGATCAACTGCACTGGAGAATCAATAATCAGATTCCCGTTAGTATCTTCCCCCATATCCAGATCGCCGTTTAAATTAAGATCCTCTCCGATGACCCGGTTCCCCTGCGGCCAGCACACCGAGACGGTCACCAGCAAAAATTCATCGTCGGTATCGTCAACATAAACTATCCCGCTGCTGCCGGGAATGTTATTCACCGAAAATTTTAAACCATTATAATCAGTAGCGATATCCGGAAAAGGTGTATTGCGGATTTCCTCGATTAAGCCTAAAGCGGCGCTGGAAGCGATACTGGAATTTTTGGAGACGCGGATTAAGTCCATCCCTGCCACATACATCAGCAGTAATCCGCAGATGGCGAATGCGGCAATGGCGCAAGCCAGCATCACCTCCGGTAGAACAAAGCCTTTTTTTGATCTCCATTTCATGTTAACCTGCTTCCTAAAACCCCAAAAGCCTTATCCTGCCCGTAATTAAAGTATACCTCAAAAATAAAGATAAAACTATACCTAGGGATAAAATATTTATTTTGTAATTACTTATTTGCCAAATACTTGCAAAATCAAGCTAACGCTCGGATTTTATTGATTAACCGCGAGAATTCTTCCCCGGCCATCTTCCAGGACTTCTACCGAATCCCGGTTGATTTTCTTAATGAACAGCTTGCCGAGGTTTTCCCCTTCAGAGAGCAGCTGTCCGCCGATCACGGCATAGCTTTTGCCTTGGGGGTCATAAAATATCCCTTCGATCTTGGAAGTACCGCGTAAGGTTTTATCCGCGGGTGCTTGGTATGAACGCACATCCGTCAGCCGAGTAGGTACATTCTTAATGGATTTTGCCGAGACCCGCCCGGACTTTGTAATTTTATTACCCAAGAGAATATTTTTTACTTCCCAAAAAGCATCTCCTATCTTGCCCTGATATTTTACCCCTAATGAACAAATAATAATTAAACCGCCCCAACAGGCAAAATTTCTTACTCCGGGACCAACCATCATCTGTTTTTTAATTGCCGGCTTATTCTTTCTGACAAAACCAGCGGTCAGGGTATCGGTTTTAGGATTATAACCGCAATTAGGGCAGATTTCATCCTGATCGGAGATTTTTTCTTCGCAATAACGGCAGGTTTTCATGATTGTTCCTTCGTTGATTCTGATAGGGTTTAAGTTAAATCCTCAATCGGCATCAAAAAAGCCTTAATCCCTTCTTCGCCTAAAGTTTTACGGGCTTGCTTAACCGCGCCTGTTATTTTCCTGGCTACGGCCTCTTCGCAGGCAGCGTAAATAATATTGTTGCGCCCGGGCCAGACATCCGTACCTAAATGCGTGCCGCTGGTGTCTCCCCGGCCAAAAACTCCGTTAACCTTAGTATAATTCTTTATGGCGCAACTCTCAAGGATTTCCATCGCTTCGTTATCTAAAGCCTCATTATATACCAACATGATCATTTTCATTTAATTTATTTCCTCCTGGCCAAAGCGGATTTACGGTGGAATACCGCATAAAGTGTCGGAACAAATAATAATGTAACCAAGGTTGAAACGGTAAGCCCGCCGAACATGGTAATCCCCAATGGCTGCCAAACCTCAGAACCTTCCCCCCGGGAAAGTGCCAGCGGCAGGAGCCCGGCCATGGTGGTCATGGTCGTCATGAGTATCGGCCGCAAACGGTGCTTGCCGGCAGTCGTAACTGCCTCATACATCGAGACCCCCCGGGCCCGTAACATAATTATATAACTGATTAAAACAATCGCATTATTCACCACGATCCCCATCAGCATGATAATCCCCAGGAAAGTATTAATACTCAGAGTGGTTCGGGTTACGACAAAAGCCAGGATTACTCCGATAAAAGTAAATGGTATGGCGAACATGATAATAAAAGGATCCAGTAACGACTCAAACTGTGCCGCCATGACCATATATACTAAAGCAACCCCCAGAACCAGTAAAAGCGTTAAGTCTTTAAAGGCTTTTTTCTGTTCCTCCGCCTCTCCGCCGAAATTAATCATAATATCCGCCGGCAGCACCAGCTTGGATACTTCTTTCTTTAAATCCTCAACGATCTTTCCGGTTGAACGCTTATAGGCATTACACATCACCCTGACCATTCTTTCGCGGTTTTTACGTTCGATCCGGTCCGGGCCGCTGGCTTCATAAATCTTAGCGATATTACCTAGCTTAATCCGGGCCCGATTAATTCCCTGGCGGCTGGCCAAATCTTCTAATCCTAGAAAAGGCGTATTTTCAGACGGCAGCGGAGCCATAATGGCAAGATTTTCAATATCTTCTAATTTTGTGCGTGAGGAATCTTCTAACCTCACATAAATATCGTAAGTCTCCCCCTTTTCCCGGTATTTGGTTGCGGTTGTTCCCTGAATATAGGCATTAAGCGTAGAGGCGATCGTGCTCATATCTAAACCGAGGGTAGCGGCCTTTTCACGATCCACATCAATCCTCAGCTCCGGGCTATTATCCTCCCGGGAGATACTGACGTCGACTGCCCCGGGAATTTTTTCCATAATTGTTTTTATTTTCGCAGCCAAAG
The DNA here is from genome assembly GCA_041308825.1 of Candidatus Omnitrophota bacterium. GTDB lineage: Bacteria > Omnitrophota > Gorgyraeia > Gygaellales > Profunditerraquicolaceae > UBA6249. The sequence continues at coordinate 968 of JBFZAU010000114.1, read as the reverse complement.
CGTTAGTTTCTTTGAAGGAATTACCGATAATCTCAAGCTGCACCGCTTTTCCCCCGCCTCCGGTAATTAAACTACTTAAGGGGTTTCCCGTAGAGATATCCGTCCTTAACACCCCGGGAATAAGCTTGATTTTATTTCTGACTGCTTGCCCTACCTCCTTAACCGAACGCTTCCTTTTGTCTTTAGGTACAAGCTTACCGCCCGAAGAAATTACATGCGTGCCGCTTGCCCCTCCGACTAATCTACCGACTCCGGTAACCTGTCCGCAGCGGATATAATAATACCTTGCTTCCGGAACGTTTTGCGCAAAAATTTCTTCAATTCTTTGGGCTACTTTATCGGATTCTTCCAGGCGGGTCCCCACCGCCAAATGGACGGTAATCCGTAAATCCCCGGAATCCTCCTCCGGTAAAAATTCATTACCCACAAACGGCAGCAGTAATAAACTAAAAACAAAAAGAATAATGAACCCGATTAGAATCAATTTTTTATGGTTTAAAGAAAAACCTAAAGCCCGGCTATAAGTATTTTCCAGGCTCTTAAACCATTTTTCCGAAACAGCATAAAATTTAATCATCAACTTTGATTTGGCGGCAGAGTGGTTAAATTTCAGCCATTTGGCGCAAAGCATAGGGGCAAAGGTGGTCGCGGTAAATAGGGAGGCGGTTAAGGTCACAATAATAATCATCGCCAGGCCGCCAAAAATCACCCCCACTACCCCCGGAATAAAAAGCATCGGAAAGAATACGACGACCGTAGTCAAGGTGGAAGCGGCTACCGAAAGGAACATCTCGGAGGCCCCGAAAATCGCTGCTTCCGATGGCCGGTTACCTCTTTCCAGTCTGCGGTAAACATTATCGACAATCACGATCGCGTTGTCGACCACCATTCCGGTAGCAATCGCCAGTGAAGACAAACTAATCGTATTGATCGTTCCCTTGCTCAAAAAGATATAGATAAAAGCAATC
>JBFZAU010000113.1:0-3739 GCA_041308825.1 Candidatus Omnitrophota bacterium | reverse complement strand
AGGATTTCCGCTAATTGTAAATCGATTTTTTTAGCCATCTTTGCTTAGGTTTAGGGCAAGGCGCCGATTAAATATAAAGACTGCTCCGGCTGGCTGTCCAGCTTGCCGCAGATAATCTTTTCGCAACCCTCCAGCGTCTGCTCAATTGTCACATAAGCCCCTTTTTTACCGGTATAAGCCTCTCCGACGAAAAACGGCTGGGTCAGGAAATTTTGCATTTTCCTGGCCCGCTCATAAATAATCCGGTCGCTGGAAGACAATTCATCGATACCGACGACCAGAACGATCCGGCGCAGTTCTTCATAGCGTTGAAAGATCCGGATCACATCCTGGGCAATATCAAAATGGCGTTTACCGACGATATCAATATCCAGGTTCGATGAGCTGGATAATAGCGGGTCGATCGCAGGATACAGGCCCAACTGGATCCTTTCGCGGGACAAAACCAACACCGAATCCAGAAAACTAAAAATCGCTACAACCGCTGGATCCGTAAGATCATCCGCCGGCACATAGACTGCTTCGATCGAAGTAATCGAACCTCCGGAATCCTGGGTCGTACGGATCCGCTCATGAAATTCGCTGACCTCGGATAAAAGGGTAGGCTGATACCCGGTTTCCGAAGGCACTCTTCCCAGAAGGGTTGAAATCTCCGAACCGGCCTGGACAAACCGGAAGATATTATCGCAAAACATTAAAACATCCTGGTTCTTCTTCTGTACGGCTTCGGCCATGGTGATTCCGGTCATCGCCACCGCAAATCGGGCACCCGGGGGTTCATTCATCTGGCCGAAAACCATCATCGTCTTGGATAAAACATCGTGGTTTTTAAGTTCATAATACAATTCATTTCCTTCGCGGATACGTTCACCGATACCGACAAAAACGCAAGATCCCTGATAACGCTTAACGATATGCTGAATAATCTCCAGGGTCAAAACACTTTTGCCTAACCCGGCGCCTCCTAAAATACCGGTTTTACTCCCCTTAACCAACGGGGACAGTAAGTCAATAATCTTGATCCCGGTTTCCATCACTTCGAAGCTGCGCCGTTCATCCTTATTCCTGCTCACCCGCATCCGGCTGCCCATATCGGTCTTGCGGATTGAGCTTTTTTCCTGATGATGAATCGGTCCGCCCTGGTCGATCGGCTGGCCCACAACATTGATCAGGCGGCCAAAGAGGCCGTCCCCCACCGGAATTTGAATTGACGGGCCGTAAAACTGGGCCGGTGCGTAGCGCTGAATATTCGTAGTGGAATTAATCGAAATGCACCGGGCGACATTGCCGGGCAAATGTTCAGCCACCTCTAAAAATACCTCCGCCTGATCGATCGTCTTGGTCACCAACATCGCGTAGATATTCGGCACCTCTTCGGCGCTGGAAAATTTTACATCCACTACCGGCCCCTGCACCGCCGTTATCTTACCATTAACTTTAAATTTTTCCTGGGTCATCGCTAGCTCTCTCGATAATTTTTAATTACGCGTTATATAAAAGCCGCGCGCTAAAAAGTTCCCGCATGCTCTGGTCGATAATTTCATGCCGCACCCTGAAATACTGCAGCCTTAATTTAAGGTCCATTTCTTTAAGCCGCCTTAAGCTATCTTCTAAATGCACATAGCGGGCGGCAAACTCCGACAGGCGGCTTAAACCGAAAATATCAAAAATCCGCTGGCCCATCCATAAATAAATCAGGTATTCAATCAAATCCCCCAACTTGGATTCAAAGATAACCTTCTGCATCAAGGCCAGTTTATCGGTTTTTTGCGCGCCGGGCGAAGATTCCGGCCGATATGGCAAAAAATTAACCACCTCTACCCTCTGCACGGTAAAAGAGACCGGATGCGGGTAAACTACTTTGAGCAGCCCGAATTTTCTTCTTAAGGCATTTCTGAATAAATAATCCCGAAGCTGAAAGGCCTGCGGGAGGCGCTCCTCATCATTAATCCCCGGAAAAGCCGTAAAAACCACCCCGCTCTCCTGGGCATACATTTTACCCCGCTCTCCGATAACGACCAACTGGCCCGGGCCAGCGGTTAATTCCGCCAAAGCCCGGGAAATAACCTGCATATTCAATCCGCCCAAAAGCCCGCTATCGGAAGTAACGGCTACCACTAACTGAACATTATTCCGGGGGTTTAAAAAATGATGCTTAATTACCTCCAGATCGATAAAATCGAAATAGCTTTCTACTGCTTGCATAAATTTGTCAAAGCCGCCGAATTTATGCTCTAAAGAGCGGTATTGTGAAACGGCGATATTCTTTAAGACTTCGATCAAAGAAGAAAGCCCGCGGTTAAACTCCATGTCTTTTTTGATTACGGCCATCGTCCGCATCGGCTTATTTAACCTCTTCCTTTAAATAAACCTCCAGGGTCTGCTCTAAAATTATCCTTAAATCTTCGCTTAATTCCCTGCCCTGGCGGATCTTGAGACAAAAATCCGGCTTACTCCGCTTGAAATAATCCAGAATTTCCAAGCGGAACTGCCGCACCTGAGCCGTCGATAGGTTATCCAGTAAACCGTGATTCAAAGCATAGAGGTAAATTATCTGTTCTTCAATAGAAACCGGCCGGTTCTTATCCTGAGTAATTAATTGGCTGATTGCCTCTCCTCTTTTCAAGCGGTCTTCAGCCTCCTGCGAAAGCCCGGAAGTACGCAGCTGGGTCATTTGCAGCAATTCTTTATACTGCAGATAATCCAGACGCAAAGATTTACTTAAAGCCTTGACCGCCGGCCACTGGGCTTTATTGCCGATACGGGAAACCGATAAACCAAAATCAATCGCCGGCTTAACCCCTTTATTAAAGAGGCCGGTAGAAAAATAAAGCTGTCCATCGGTCATCGAAATCAGATTGGTGGGGATATAACCGGTAAGGTCACCCTGCAGGATTTCCACAATCGGTAAAAATGTCATCGAGCCGCCGCCAAGCTCTTTTTTAAGTAACCCGGCGCGCTCCATCATCTGGGAATGCACATAAAAAATATCTCCAGGATAAGCCTCCCGCCCCGGAGCGCGTTCAAGTAACAGCGAGATCTGCCGGTAAACCCAGGCGTGCTTAGTTAAATCATCGGCAACTAAAAGTACATCTTTACCTTTGCTCATAAAATACTCACCCAAAGTACAGGCCGTATAGGGGGCTAAATATTGTTCCCCGGTTGAAACACTGGCGACACCGGAGACGATAATCACATAATCTAAGGCTTCTTTTTCACGCAGAACATTTAATACCTTCACTAAACTGGAGTAGGGTTTGCCGATACAGCAATAAATGCAGATAACATCCTTACCCTTCTGATTAATGATGGCGTCCAAAGCAACGCTGGTTTTACCGGTAATCCGGTCGCCGATTAAAAGCTGGCGCTGCCCCTTAGCTAAAGGAATGATCGCGTCGATAATCAAGGTTCCGGATTCCAGGGTTTGATTAACCGGTTGGCGGTCCATAACGCCGGGGGCAACGATAAAGGCCGGAAAATTATCCTGCGCGGGAATTGGCCCTAAATCATCCAGGGGCCGGCCCAAGGCATCCACCAACCGGCCGATAAACCCGTCCCCTACCGGCAAAGTTAATGATTTTCCTTTATTATAAACCTCATCTCCGGCGCGGATGCCGATGGGGTCGCCTAAAACCAAAATCTGCACCTTCTCTTCGGTAAACCCCATCACTAAACCTAAAATGCCGTTGGCAAACTCCACAATCTGGCCATTAATGCAGCTGGGCATACCTTTAGCCAC
>JBFZAU010000112.1:0-3308 GCA_041308825.1 Candidatus Omnitrophota bacterium | reverse complement strand
CTGAGACAGTAATTCCGTTTGAGGCTGCCAATACGGGGCACGGTATATTCATTAGTAGTGACAAAAGTAGAATTAGAGTAAATCCCCGAATAGTTAAAAACATTAAAGCATGTTTCATTATAATATCCCCATCTTATTTTAATTTTAAAATATATGCTTAGATTATAGATAATCCATGCTTTCATGTCTATAGTACTTTTGTCAAAATTGACCTTTATTTTTATGAAACAGTAAAATGCCTGCTTGAAGCTGGTGTGGCAGATGGATTGACCTTGGGTTTAATGAGACTGAAAGTGAGCGTGTTCACCAAGCCCGAATCTCCAATAAAGCCTGGACAATTGATGGGATTTATCAAACCATCATAATGCCGGAAAGGGCTAAGAAGGAGAAAAGGCGGTTGACAGAAGAAGCAATCCGCGTTGGTTTGGATATTGCTAAAAATATTCAGGACATAGCGTTCAGCAATTCAAAACGACAGTTCAAGAACGACAAGAAGGCATTACCATTTGCAGTCCGTTACATTGCCGATCTGAAGCCCGCCAAGATTATTTGTGAAGCGATCGGCAAATATGAAATACCTCTAGCGGCGATTCTCCAGACCAGTGGCCTACCGGTAGTTATCATAAATTCGCGCCAGGAGACATTCTCTACGATAACGATTAATAAGTTCTACCACCGGAGTGTGCTTGTAAGCTGGCCTCGAAGTTTTCTTGATAAATCGCAAAGATTAATCATGGGGTAAGTATATTATTGCCCGTTTTAATAAATGCATAAGGCGTATCCGGTTTACCTGGCAAGTTTTTTTAACTTTTTAACCAGAGGCTCCCAGATACCAAGCGCATGACACAAATTCTCTAGAAAACTACCGTCTTCCATCAGGATATTCCTGGGGAATAAGTAAGCATCGGTATTCACTGAAGCGAATTTATTTTCGGTGGTAGCTGCTAATTCGTACTTATAAGCCTCAAGCAGTGGTCTTTCCCTGCCGTCAAAAGAACCGTTGGGATAGGCAAAGGATGTGACATTTTTCCCTGTCCACTTCTCCAGTCTTCTTTTTGATTCGTCAAACTCTTGTGCAACCTGGTTATCTGAACAGTTAGGGAGGATTGGATGTGAAGCCGTATGAGCACCTATGGTTACCTGTGGTATTGAGCTAATACATTTAATTTCATCAATAGTCATAGCTTCCCGGGGAAATATTACGCCGGCGTGATCAATCAACCCGATTACGTGTTTTCTTTGATTTTCCGGCAGTTTTTTTATTGAATTCACATTTCGGAATTCAACCGGAACTGAATGTGGAGATAATATAATTTTTCTCCACCAGAAAGTACCTTCCTCTATCGCATCAGTACACGCAAATATGGTTATCGGTATATTGTATTGTACGGCCAGTGGCACGACATTAGTAATGTTCCCTCGCCATCCGTCATCAAGGGAAATCCAGAGCGCGCCTGGCGGGCAAACATCTTTTTTATTTAGTATATCTATCAATTGAGCAGATGAAAGAAAAACAAATCCGTTTTTCTGGAACCAGGTAATGATTTTTTTAAAAAGTTTACTATCGGGATTATGAAAAGCAATTGCCAGGATTACATCTTTTTGAAACGCCTGCCGCTTTGCCTTTGCAATATAACCTAGCAGCATCAATATCACAGCTAGTATGCCACCGGCGCTTTTTCTTACTGCCTTTTTGAGATCCAATAGTTAGCTCCCTTTTTGGGGATTGAACTGCGGTAAATATCTGCGAGCAAGCCTATGATACTTAATAATTCGAGCTTCGCGTAGGCTTTGATCCTCGCATCTTAGAATTCTAGGCAAAATACGATCAATCTAAATTATGATTTCGTTTTTTTGACGAATGGCGACTTCTTTTCAGTTTAATAGCCTCTTCAAAAAGAATTTCATAATCTCTTACCATGCGCTCAAGAGAAAACCGGCTCGCTATCACAGACTCACCACGTTTTCCCATCTCCCGGGCTCTTTCCGGTTGCTGCAAACAGGTAAGAATTGCCTCGGCGAGGCGTTCCGGATTTCTGACCGGGACTATCAACCCCGGTTCTCCATCTACTATCACCTCATTATTCCCACCGGCATTTGTAGCTACCACAGGCTTACCAAAGGCCATTGCTTCTAATATAGAGTTAGAGCACCCTTCCGGCTCGGCTGAACATAGGCACGCAATATCAAACATCGATATATAAGAACCTACATCCGTTTGATTGCCTAGGAAACTCACATTTGATTCTATTCCTAATTCCCCGGCCATGTTTTTAAGCATAGGGCCCAATGGTCCATCGCCAAGTATGGCGAACTTTACCTGCGGCATGGCGCGTGATACCAATCGGGCAGCTTGAAGAAATGTAGCATGGTCTTTGTTGGCGGTGAGGCTGGCCGAGATACCAACGACTATCCCGTTGGACGGCAGCCCCATGGCGGCTTTTATTCGGGCGACTTTATCTGGATCAGGAGCCAGACGACTAATATTTATACCGTTATAGATTACCCTGATGCAATCAACGTTTATACCCCGCTTAATCAAATAGCTCTTACCGGATTCGCTGTTAGGTACAACATATTCGGTAAAACGCGTGAAAAAATCCTCTATACGCAGGTAGAAACTATGTCCCAGTCCAGGCTTACTGCGCTTATTTCCGCGTTCTGTAATAACCTTGACTGGGGTTCGGTTAATCACCGCAGGTAATAGAGTAAAGAAAGTTGCCGGAGTTAGGAACGGCTGGATAACGTCTACATTCTTTTGCCGCAGGAGCCTCAACATTGTAAAAAGAAGAACGTAATTATACTTGCTCTTTCTATTTAAACAGATATATTCTATATTTGGAATATTTTTAATTTCCGGCTCCAGGTCTCCACCAGGATAAAGAGTGACCACTATAAGTCTAAAACGTGACTTGTCCAACCCCTTGGCGAGCTCCAGGAACTGCTGCTCTGCTCCGCCAATAATCATTTTATTAATGGTGAGCATGACGGTTATTTTCTGTTTATCTTCCACCTGAATTCCCTATCTTTCATCTTTAGAGCTTTTAACTGTTGTGATTTGCGCGGATGAATTAAGCATCAAAATCTTTGATCCATTTTTTTCTTTAGCAGCAAGTTTTATCATGACAAGAGAAAAACCAGCCAGTACCCAGAAAAGAGGCATGGTATCTAACAAATTGTGGTAAAAAGAATTCGCCACGTAAGTTATAAACGCCCCGGCGAAACCCAGTGATAATGCTTTAAGAAATCGATTATTTGATTTGAAATATGACTTCATAAAATTAGAAAGGATAACGAAATGCAGCCAT
>JBFZAU010000111.1:0-2510 GCA_041308825.1 Candidatus Omnitrophota bacterium | reverse complement strand
GGGAAGGTCGGCGCAGTCGTCATCCTGGTATTTATCTACGCACATTTTGATAATGGCGTCTTTTCTTTTTTTTAGGAGGGTGGAGTAGAGATTGAGCTTTTGGAAAAGTTTTTATCGTTCTTGGAAGGTCATATTATTTTTTTAAGAGATATTCAAATGAAACAATCTTGCCATTTTTTAAAATATTTTTCTGCCAGCTCGTTATTTTCATTGTCTAAGGCTAAGGTATGTTTTGTCCAGTAATAACCTTTGAGCAACGATCTGACATGATTTGGGGCAAGCCTTGATTCAAGGTTTTCTAATCTTTTATCCAATATATTTTTGATTTCTTCCATATTATTGGCCTGAATTTAATTTTTTATAATCTTCGTGATCCATGTCTTTTGCGAGGTATGGATAATAACTCAAATCAATGTTTGCCCCCGAATATTCATCTATCCATGTCCCATGTTTTTTAATGGCATATCCACTATCATGTAGCTTAATGCGTTTTTTTTCTATATTCCCTTCCTGCATTATGGCTGAAACTGAACTTAAGTTAATCATTCCATTTATGCTTGGAAAATAAACTAATCCGCTCGCTCCGGCTAACTGCTTATATTCTTCTTCTGTGATGTTGTAGGTTTTCCCTGACATCATTTTTACGACATACTTCATAAATTTATTTGAGAATAGTAATGCCGCCTTTTTTGGGCTGCCTACTTTTCCCGTAAAATATTTTAAGCTGGGTTAATTTTTCTTTTAGCTGGTAGGGGGTAGTAATGACCGGGGCGTAAGGTTGACCTTGGACCGATATCGCGTATAAGGCATAATCTTTAACTTTTCCATTAGTGGCTTTATTGATTTCTAAAACCGCCTGACGGTTAGTTTTATGCCCAAAGTTGATAGTCGGATTAATGGTTTTAAAAATATTCATGATTTCTGTTATAAGTCCATTATCTTCCGCAACCGCAGGTTGCAAGTTATTAAGTTTAAGTTTAAGTTTAGGTTTAGGTTTAGGTTTAAGTTTAGGTTTAAGTAAGTCGCAGTCTGCCGCAGTCTGTCCCAGTCTGTCCCAGTCTGTATCTATTTCTTTAATTTTAGCTAATATATAGTTAGGAACTAATGCCATTGATCTTTTTATTCCGGTTTCTATGCTTTCATTAACGGCTTGATGTTTTACAAAGTTTTTTATATATATCCATCCGTCAATGTAATATATTTTTCCATCCAGTCTTGTAAACATTTTTTGTAGCATATCATCATCAAGCCCGGTTTCCCTTGCCATTACTCGCCAGGGAAGTTCATAAATTCCGCAAATATCCGTATGCTCATTGGTCAGCAGGTATAAAAATAAATAACGGTCAAGCGGATTTAATTCAACTACGAATGTATCAGACCAGAATTTTGTGTTGATGTATCTTTTTTTGGCCATATTTTTATCTTATGAGGAGGGCGGCTATTGTTAAGTTGCAGATTTTAACGATAGTCCCTCTGGGTTCAACGCCCCCCTCATGAAACAAAAAACTGAAACCACACGGCGGGAGATTCTGGGGAGAACCCGCCATACGATTTCAGTTTTTCGTCCCAGAATCTTTTAAATTGAAAAGCATATCCCCACGCTTTAATTAACATTATAGCATTATTATAAAAATAGATAAATAGTTGAAAATATAGGAAAATAAAGGCTTTTTGGGTAGGTTTTAAAAGACGGTTAAATTTTTAGCCGTCTTTTTTGAGAATCTCTGTGGATAACTTAAAGGTCTTCGGGCAGGGACATCTGGGCGAAAAAAAGTTCATCGGCCACCCCCTGCACAATGCCGGATGCGGTGAGGAGCTGTTCAGCAAGGGTCAGATTCCCTTCCTCTACGTAAATCTGTGAAACCTTGACCATGGCGAGAAAAACATCGTCAATATCCCGCTTGACCCGCTCGATCCGCGTCCTAAGCCGCTCAATGTTGTGATCCATTGAAAACCTCCTTTACGGGGATGTTCCCGTTTCTTGGGTGGTAATAGCTGATGTAAAGGCTCATGCACTTCGGGCAAAACTCGGAGATGTAGAGCATCCCGTCGGCCACCCCGATACCGCTCATTACCAGTTTTGTATGGCAGTATTCGCACATGGCTATCCTCCCAAATAGATTTCCGGGGTTTTGCTGGGGGCGCAGGCCGGGCAACCGTTCCAAATCACAACTATGTCGGCGTTCACCACCTCGGAAAAGGTGAGAGGGATAAAGAACATGATCCGGCCGATGTTGGCCTCGTTCATGGGAATGAACCCGTAGGCCCCGCAAGACAGGCATTTCATGGCGATGTTGGATTTGAGTTTGTCTTTGCACCAAGAGCATACATCATGCCCTCCGGCAGAAAGGATGTTGGTGGTGATTTCACCGCAGAGGTCGCATACGATCCCGTGTGCCATTTCACACCTCCTTAGATTTCATTCTGCATTTTTTATCTTTTTCGTATTCACGTTTCGTCTCTTGGTAAATGTCGGCTATCCATTGCGCCGTTAAAAGGCAGATTAAATC
>JBFZAU010000110.1:0-5320 GCA_041308825.1 Candidatus Omnitrophota bacterium | reverse complement strand
CGTATTGGCAAGCCAGGATCGGGAAAAAAATACCGCTAACCGATTATCATCGGCAATCTTAAATCAGGAAAAGGAGAAAGAATGGCTAGATTTACGATGCTTAAAGAATTGTGGTATCTGCTTAAAACCAGGAAAAAATGGTGGTTGACCCCGATTATCGTGATGTTGTTATTGCTGGGGGCGCTTATATTTTTCACCCAATCTTCGGCGGTAGTTCCGTTTATTTACGCTTTATTTTAAAAAAGGGTAAACCAGAAGCATAAATTATCAATATGCCAAATCAAGAGAGCAATCCTAATTTGCAAACCGCTTCAGCCGCTATTGCGGGGATGACGGTTAGCGTAATTTTGGTGACCATTAAGGCCAAGGATTATCTCTATTCCTGTTTGGATTCTTTGCTTAAACAAACGCATCCGCCCTTTGAAATAATGGTCATGGATAATTCTGTCGGTTCGGATTCTTTGCCGGCACTGAGCAGGCAATACCCGGCGGTTAAAATTTATAGCGCAGGAAAGAATTTATTTTATGCCCAAGCCTTGAACCGGGGTATCGCCTTGAGCGGGGGGAAATTCGTTCTTTGTCTCAATGATGATGTAATTTTAGACCCGGAATTTATTCAAAAAGGACTGGAAGGATTTTTAGTCAATGATCGGGTGGGGATGGTGAGCGGGAAAATTTTACGCCCGGATAAAAAAACCCTGGATAGTACGGGTTTATTTTTAAGCCTTTGGCGCACGGCTAAAGAAAGAGGATACGGCCGGCCGGATCAGGGGCAATTTAACAAAGGCGGATTTATATTCGGGGTAAGTGGAGCGGTTGCTTTTTACCGCAAAGATATGCTGGAGGAAATTAAAAAAAGCAGCGGGTATTTCGACAGCAGATTTGAGATGTTTTATGAAGATCTGGATATTGCCTGGCGGGCTCGCAAATGCGGCTGGCGGGGTTATTATCTGCCGGCTGCCGTAGCGTATCATCTTCGCGGGGGTTCCGCACGGGAAGACTCCGGGATCGGCAAAGCCCATGCCCGGCGCTACCTTAATGATCAGCTGCACTGTAATTTAATTAAAAACCGCTACCGGACGATAGTAAATAACGAAACCATCCTGGGGTTTTTTCTGCATCTTGTTCCGGTATTGGTTTATGATTTGGCGGTGTGGAGCTATTTAATACTTTTCCGTCCCCAAGTTATCCGGATATTTTTTAGTCGTTTTTCGCCAACCGCCAGAAAAACAACTTAGCCAGTCGGGCTCCAAGAAAAGATTTTGACAATTAGCGGTTATGCTCTAGAATAGCAAGTGCAATTGATTTGCGCGGGTGGTGAAATGGCAGACACGCAAGCATGAGGGGCTTGTGCCGAAAGGCTTGGGGGTTCAACTCCCCCCTCGCGCACTAAATTAAAAAGCACCTGACTTAAGTCAGGTGCTTTTTAATTTGCACCGCGCGTTACAACATTCGAATATAATTTAAGCGTAACGTCCAGGCTTAGCGCGGTGTAGGCCTTTAGCTCGGCCAGCCCTGATAACTGTTAATCTAACTGTGTCATCCAGGTTTGAGCTCGGCGTCCCCCGTCTAAATTTCCACGAAGTGGAAATTTGCTCCGCAGCGCTACCAATCTTGTGTCTCCTCCAATGCATAATCCAGGTTTAAGCAAGGAGGGAATCAACCACTGCGTAATTTATTCTAACCGCCCAATACAGGCCTAGCTCGATGGAGGATTCTTGAGCGCTGTTGATTTACGGCATCTTCTGCCGTTTGTCTTTGACGAAGTTGCTTTTTTCCATACTTTTAGCCAGCTTTTTTAATTCCGCTCCGATTTCACCGATTTCTGCTACGTGGGTAATCTGGCGTAGTTCATTAGTCACCACCCCGATTGAAACCGAAAGTAGTTGTATTTGGTGAATTTTGCTTTGTCGGTCATAGCCGATGATAAAACCGTTCTGCCGGTCTTCTTCGTTGTAAAATGAAGGTGAAATTTTATCGAAATCATGGATTACTTTTTCACAGATTTTATCCGATATATCGGGGGTGGTGATGATGACAAAATCATCCCCGCCGATATGGCCGACAAAGTCGTCGGGGTTACCTAATTCCTTGGTTGCCCCCAGCAGGATCCGGGCGGTTTCCCGGATCACCTCGTCACCGTGTTCAAATCCGTATTTGTCGTTGTAAGCTTTAAACTTATCCAAATCGACATAGCAGACGGCAAACAGGGTTTTGCGGTCGATGCAATTAGAAAGCTCATTGAGAATAGCGACATTGCCGGGCAGCCGGGTTAAAGGATTAGCTTCCAGGTCTCTTTGGGTCCGCCTTAAGACCATGCGGATTCTGGCTAAAAGTTCCTTGGGTTCGAAAGGTTTAACGATATAATCATCCGCTCCGGCATCAATACCGTCGATCTTATCGCTGACCTCGCCTTTGCCGGTGACCATGATGATCGGCAAATGCTGCAGGAGCAGGTCTTTTTTGATTAAATTGCATAATTGGCGCCCGTCCATCTTAGGCATTTTATAATCTAAAAGCACCAAATCCAAGGGCTTAGAACGGATTATTTTTAATCCTTCTTCGCCATCGCGGGCCTCGATTACTTCGTAATTCTCTTCCTGAAGGGTAAGCTTCAGGATATCCCGGATATCCGAATCATCATCTGCAATCAGTATTTTTATGCTCATCGTATTTAAGCAGCGTTAAGGGTAAAACTGAAAGTTGAGCCTTCGCCCACCTTGCTTTTTACCCATATTTTTCCCTGGTGTGCCTCGATGATATGTTTGACCAAAGTCAGGCCCAGGCCAGTGCCTTTTACCTCCTGGTTGATAGTATTGTCGACGCGATAAAATTCTTCAAAGATGGCTTCCTGCGCGTCTTCGGGAATCCCAAACCCGGTGTCTTTGATGTTGATTTGAATAACATTATTCAAGCGGCTGGCGCCGATATCGATTTTACCGTTTTGCGGCGTAAATTTTAAGGCATTCCCCACCAGGTTCATAAAGACTCTTTCGATCTGGCTGCGGTCAGCTGAGATCTCCCGGCAATCCTCCGGGATATTACTGCTGAAAGTGATATTTTTAGTTTTAAACTGTTCCGCAAATAAATCCGAGATTTTTTCGGCGATCGCCCGTAAGCTTAAAGGCTCCTTTTTAATTTCAACCTTACCGCTTTCGATGCGCGAGATATCCAGAAGATCGTTCACCATATGCACCAATTCATCGCTGTGGCGGTTGATCTTTTCCAGCCTCACCCTAACCTCCTCCGGCAGCGCCCCCAGTTTGCTGCTGAGAAGAATAGCGGCATATCCCTTGACTGAGGTAAGCGGTGTCCTGATTTCATGGGAGACGCTGGAGATAAAATCGCTTTTGCGTTTACTGATTTTCTTTACTTCTTCTAAGGCCCCGGTTAGCTGGCGGGTTCTTTCCTCCACTTTAAGCTCAAGCTCTTGTTGGGAGCGCCAGGTTTTTTCAAAAAGCCGGGCGTTATCCAGAGTTTGTCCGATTTGATTAGCCAGGATGCTGATGAATTCCAGGTCTCCCTTAGTGGTAGAGGATTCAATATTTTGTGTGCCGACAAAAATAAAGCCCTGATCTCCTTCCTGCGCCAGGACCGGGCAGATGATAAATGAATGCACCAGAAATATCTGGTTAATTTTGATTTTGGAGAGAGCTCCCGCCGGGACAAATTCCGAAGAGGCGGTGGCCCCGCTTTTAATTAAGTCCAGAAAGTAATCCTTATTGGCGGAAACGGCGGCTTTTATTTTCAAGGATTCATCCTGGCTGTAACCTAGGCAGAGGTAGAGCTGGAATTCTCTTTCCAGTGACTTCCATAAAAAAGCCAGGGATTTCTCGAATCCCAGCTCCTCCACATACTGGTTATTGATTTTTTTAAAAATCTGCTTTTCTTCCAGCGTCGTGCTTATTTCCCGGGAAAGTTTCTGCAGAATATCAAGCCCGGAGATCTTTTTGTCCAATTCTTCCTGCGCTTTATTCAGTTCCATATCGGTGCGCATGATTAGTTTTGCCTGTTCATCCATCTCTTCCAGGGAAAAATTCAATGCCGCTACTTTTTCTCCCAGCTCTTTTAAACGCTGAATCTTGTTTAAAAGGGATATTCCCAGAATCGCCAGAATTAAACAGAGGCCAAAAAATACATAGGGCATCATTTTATTGTTCTCCTATCGCTAAAATGCTGATGCTTTGATTATGAAAATAGGTCCGCCCCAAATAATTAATTGATTTAAGCGGGGCCTGCTCACCATTGGTATAGATGCCGATTAAAGGGGTATCTTTGCCGAAGATCTCTTTGATCATGCAGAGTTCGATATCCTCCTGTTTACCCAGCATAGAAAACCTTGCCGCGGATTCAAAAATAATTACAAATTTTACTTTTTGGCCCCCCAGATTCCTTTTGGCTTCTTCGCATGCCGTTGCCGTGGCTTTAAGTCTTGAGTCTTCGGTGCTGATCATCAGTCTGATTTTACTGTTGGGAGGTATCTCTCCCTGAGCGACCAGGGAGCCGTCATTTTTAATGGCGATGATATTGCGCAACAAGTATTCTTTTTCTCCCGGCAGATGAATACCCAGCGGATAATAAGTCGAGATATGTTTGAGTTCTTTGGCTAATTCGACAATGTGTTTCCCGAAATATTCTTCATAAAGCTTGATGGCTGGAACGGAGTCGATCTCCTGGATTACATTGCCGCTTGAAGCAGTGATGCAGCGCATTTTACCTAAAGCCAGCCAACCGTGTTTTATCCCTAAGCCATAGCTGAATTTACCGCCGAAAAGTATGCCGCTGCAAGAATCTTCCAATATCTCTTGGTTGAGGTATTGATATGCTTTAGAATTTTCGAAATTATCGGAGGTTGAAGCTCCAATCAGCGGAAAACTCCTTCCTAAGCTTTCCTGGAGTCCGTTAATTAAATGTGTGCCTTCGGTGGTTAGCTTATCGGATAAAATGATACTTAAGCTGCGCGGTACATTTCGGAAACCGAACAACAATTTATCCCCAAGTTCTTTACCGGCTAAGTTGGAGTCTTTTTTGCTGATTTCTTTGACTGCCGCAACATTAAAAAAGGTTTGTTGATTTAAGACAAGTAAGAGTACGGCCAGGCCGTGCTTGGAGACTCCCTGGTTTGTCATAATTCCCGGGCTTGAGCAGCCCAGGATCGGGGTCTCCCCGAGCAAATTATTTACTACTTTTAGTATTACAGGGTTGGCAAGTTCAGTCGAGGTGAAAATAATCGCCAGGCTTACTGGATCAGGTTCCTCTCCTAATTCAATGATCGCTTGCGTAATTGCCTCGTTGGTGGCTAGAATAGGGTCTGTGTGTT
>JBFZAU010000109.1:0-3118 GCA_041308825.1 Candidatus Omnitrophota bacterium | reverse complement strand
CAGGGATTCGAACCCTGGGAGCCTTGCAGCTCGCACGCTTTCCAGGCGTGTGCCTTAGACCACTCAGCCACCTCTCCAAATCGACCTATTTTTTTAAAAACGGTTATTATTACGCTTTGATATTGGTGCTAGCACCGCGCTCGCTGCGGTGCCGATTGATTTTTCCTTGTCGGAAAAATCAATCGGAGGCGGGAGGATTCGAACCTCCGAGGGCTTGCGCCCAACCGGTTTTCGAGACCAGCGCAATAAACCAGCTATGCGACGCCTCCAAAATTAAAAATTGCGGTGCTAGCACCCCGCTCCCTACGGCCCTTGTCGGGCCGCTTAACGCTCGCTTAGGTGCCGATTAAATTTTCCTTCTCGGAAAATTTAATCGGTGGGGCAGAGATTCGAACTCTGGGTGGACTTACGCCCACAACGGTTTTCAAGACCGCCGCATTAGACCACTCTGCCACCCCACCAGCTAGTTAAAATAGCTCAACTACAGAATACATCTAATCGCCAACTCGGCGAAGCCGCATTTTGAGCACCTTAATTTAATAAATTCAGCAAAATCCCGCGTTAGCGGGAAGACCACTTTACCACCCCACCAACTGCTAAAACAGACAGGCTAAAACACGAATAGTTGATTAAAAGCACCCAAGAATATATCCTTGAATATGCCAAAGGAGGTATTACAGAAATTAACCAAAGAGAAATTTTCAAAAATTAAACTAAAACCTAATGCTAATAGAAATAACTCCAAGGTATAAATAAACGAGAACCCGAAAATATAGTTGGCCTTTAGAAAATCACCCTTCTTCGTTCGAATCGCCTTGGCGGCAAAGGTTAAATGTAAAATAGCACTGAAACCGGTCAAGAACATCGTATATTGAATTAGCCAATCTGATGCGATCCATAATGCAAGTAGACCGTAGATGATAAAAAATACAATCGTATAGATCGGCAAAAGAAAGGGCGCAACATTAACCATCGGCTTAAAGAAACTGAACATAAATTCCAACAGCTTATGCCCCCGGTTATAAATCCCTGCCGGCTCCCAGATAAACAAATAAATTACCAGGAAGCTGATAATACCGTTAAAAAATAGCTGCGTCAAATAACGGTCAAGCTGGCCAAATTCATTAATAAACGATACCGTTGATGCATAAACTAACGGCAGCATAACCACTGCCAGGATAAATTTGATCACTCCGAAGAGTTTGCTGGATAACCCAGAGATTTTACTGGAGAAATCACCGCCTAAACCGGCGGCCTGATGAGTTTCGGGTTTTTCTTTAGTTTTCGGGGGCAGTTTTTCAGGTAATTCTTTCTTGGCCATTTAAATACGGTTTAAGGGCTTGAGGAATCAAGACCGAACCGTCCTCCTGCTGGTAATTCTCCAATATCGCCACCACCGTGCGGGCTAAAGCAACGCCGGAGCCGTTTAAAGTATGTACGCATTCTGTTTTTTTATTTTCTTGGCGGCGGAAACGGATATTGGCCCGACGGGCTTGAAAACTTTCAAAATTACTGCAACTTGAAACCTCCAGCCATTTGTCGATCCCCGGAGCATATACCTCCAAATCATAACACTTACTGGCAGCGAAACTTAAATCCTGAGTAGCCAACATTACTACCCGGTAAGACAGATCCAAAAGCTGTAAAACTTCTTCGGCATTAACTACCAGCTTCTCGAGCTCCGCATAAGAATCTTCGGGCTTAACAAATTTAACCATCTCCACTTTATCAAACTCATGCACCCGGATTAAACCTTTGGTATCTTTACCGTAAGAACCGGCCTCCCTTCGAAAGCAAGCCGTATAAGCAGTATAATAAATGGGGAGTTGGTCCTCATTTAGGATTTCATCCCGGAAGATGTTAGTCAGGGGAACTTCAGCGGTGGGAATCAAAAACAGCCCATCATCCTTAAGCTGATACATATCCTCTTCCATTTTAGGCAGCTGCCCGGTGCCCAGCATCGAAGCGCGATTAACCAGAAAAGGCGGGAAGATCTCGGTATAGCCGTGCTGATTGGTATGCAAATCGAGCATAAAATTAATCAGCGCCCGTTCTAATTTGGCTCCCCACCCCTTAAAAAGTATAAAATTAGAGCCCGTAATTTTGGTGGCGCGGTTAAAATCAACAATATCAAGATTCTGGCAAATTTCGATGTGGCTAAGCGGCTTAAAATTAAACTTTTTTTCTTGGCCCCAATTGCGTATTATTTTATTTGCGGAAGGGCCGCCGATAGGTAAAGAGCTATGCGGCAGATTAGGAATATTCAACAACAGTGTATTTAACTGTGTTTCCTGCTCTTTAATCTGAGAGTCTAATTCACCGATCCGGCGGGAGATTTCTTTCATCGAAGCTATTTTGGTTTTAGCGTCTTTTTTCCCTTTTAACAAAACACTAATTTCATCATTGGCTTTATTACGCTGGGCAGAAAGATCTTCAAATTCACTCAAAGCCAGCCGCCGCTGATCATCAAGTTTAATCAAACCGTCGATATCGATCTTTAAATCCCGATGTTTAATCGCCTGCTTGACTGAATCCTGATTTTCCCTTACAAATTTGATATCTAGCATTTGTCGTTTAACCGCTCTCGCAAGTTAACCTTTGATTACGCCCAGCGGCCGCATCCGGCAAACTCTTTTGCCGATTCCGGCATTATGCACCACCTCAACCACGTCATTTACATCTTTATAGGCTGCCGGGGCCTCCTCGACCAGGGTATTGCGCCCGGAAGCTTTCACTATTATACCTTTAGAAGATAATTCTTTCAATAACATATCTGCCTTGATACTCCGAGAGGCGGCAGTGCGTGACTGCAGGCGGCCTGCGCCATGGCAAGTGCTGCCAAAGGTTTCCTGCATGGCTTTTTCGGTACCCACCAATAAATAAGAGTTCCGGCCCATGTCCCCGGGAATAATCACCGGCTGGCCGATCTTAGAATATCTTGTCGGAATATCCGGATGATTTGGCCCAAAAGCCCGGGTTGCCCCCTTGCGGTGCACGCACAGCATCTTTTCTTTTCCGTCGATTTTATGTTTCTCGATTTTGGCGATATTATGCGCTACGTCGTAGATCAAAAACATTCCCAGCTGCTGCCAGGATAAACCAAACACCTTCTCAAATG
>JBFZAU010000108.1:0-9549 GCA_041308825.1 Candidatus Omnitrophota bacterium | reverse complement strand
AATTTTTAAAAAATTTAAAGTTACCTGTTCAAAGGATCGCTTTACCGGATTTACCGGCTCCGGCCAGCAGGACTCTTGAAAAGGCATATTATCCTGGCGCCGGTTTAATCGTTAAAACTGTAAAGCAGATGTTAAAAAAGGAAAAATAATGGCAACACGTAAGGTTCGTTTTGTTGATCCGGTAAAAAATTATAAAATGATTAAGAATGAAATTGATGGCGCTTATTTTGAGGTTATGTCAAAAGGCGATTTGATTGATCGCCAACAGCTTAAATCATTCGAAAAAAATTTAGCAAAATTTGTCGGTACAAAATATGCCGTTGGTTTAAATAGCGGCTACGATGCTTTGCAGATGTCATTAAGAGCCTTGGGTATTGGCCCGGGAGAGGAAGTAATCGTGCCTGCGCACACATTTGTGGCTACCTGCTCTGCGGTGGTTAATTCCGGGGCGACCCCTGTTTTAGTCGATGTGGGTAAAGATTTTAATATTGACGTAGGCAGGATTAAAGAGGCAATCACCAGGAAAACAAAAGCGATTATTCCTGTGCATCTAAGCGGGTATATGGCGGATATGCCCAGGATTATGGAAATTGCCGGGGAATATAAATTAAAAGTTATTGAAGATGCCTGCCAAAGCTTGGGCTCGAGCATAAATAATCAACGGGCCGGTTCCTGGGGGAATACGGGATGTTGGAGCTTCTATCCTTTTAAGATTTTGGGTGGGTATGGGGATGGAGGTGCGATCACTACCAATGATGCGGATCTGGCATTGTTTGCAACCCGCATGCGTTATAATGGCGAAGATAGGGACTCAGGGGAGTACTATGGCCATGGGTATACTTGTCTTCTTGACAACCTGCAAGCAGCTTTTTTAGATGTGAAACTTAGGCATTTGCCTTCCTGGATTGTAAGAAGAAAGTCAATTGCAGGCAGATACAGAGCTGCTTTGTCGGATCTTGGCGATTTATTGCTGCCGCATTATGATAGAAGCGGTTTCGACCATGTTTATCAGAATTATACAGTTCGTTCCGGGCAAGGCAATGATTTTTCGGAATTCTTGAAAGCTAACGGTGTGGAGGTTCTGACTCAATTTAGGAAACCTTACTATAAACATAAAAGCTTAAAGTTAATCGATCGCGGGTTTAGCGAAACTGAGGCGATCAGCAAAGAAGTTTGTTCTTTACCGATGAACGCGGAAATTTCCGATGCGGAAATTGATTATGTTATTTCCGTAATCAGGAAATTCTATAAAAGATGAAAAAACTTTCATTAATAACTGAAACTTTTACCGAGTCGGTTATCCGGGAGATGACGCGAATTTGCGATGCGGCTAAAGGGTTTAATTTATCTCAAGGTTTTCCCGATTTTCCCGCTGAAAAGATAATTAAACAAGCTGCTATAAATGCGATTACGAAAGATTACAATCAGTATCCGGTTACATTTGGTGAGCCAAATTTACGTTTAGCGATAGCGCAAAAGTTTTTTTGGTATAATGGGGTAAAAATTAATCCTGATACCGAGATTACCGTAACCTGCGGAGCAACCGAAGCGATGATTGCTACTCTTAAAGCGGTAATTAATCCCGGGGACGAGGTCATTATTTTTGAGCCATTTTATGAAAATTACGGGCCCGATGCCGTACTTTCCGGGGCAAAGCCCAGGTATGTTACTTTATACCCTCCCGACTGGCATTATGATCCTCAAGAATTACGCTCGGTTTTTAACTCTAAAA
The DNA here is from genome assembly GCA_041308825.1 of Candidatus Omnitrophota bacterium. GTDB lineage: Bacteria > Omnitrophota > Gorgyraeia > Gygaellales > Profunditerraquicolaceae > UBA6249. The sequence continues at coordinate 7,817 of JBFZAU010000108.1, read as the reverse complement.
CCAAAGCGATCATAATTAACACTCCTAATAACCCGACCGGCAAGGTGTTTTTAAGACAAGAGTTGCAAGAAATAGCGCAATTATGCATGCGTTGGGATTGTTTGGCGATTACTGATGAGATTTATGAGCATATACTTTATGATGATGCCAGGCATGTTTCTATCGCTTCGTTGCCGGGAATGCGTAATCGCAGCGTAACCATAAATTCTATTTCCAAGACGTATTCAGTTACGGGATGGAGAGTAGGGTGGGCAATTGCATCTTTTGAGATCACTTCCAGGATACGGAAGGTGCACGATTTTCTTACCGTAGGAGCACCTACTCCTTTTCAGGAAGCCGCCGCATTTGCCTTACGTTTGCCAAAAACATATTATAAAAAACTGCAAAATCGATACGCATTGTCCAGGAAATTTTTGTATGATCTTTTAGCGGAAACAGGATTCCATCCATATTCTCCTCAAGGTGCCTACTATATTGTTACGGAGATCGGTAGTTTAAAGCGCAAATTAAGAGTTGGCGATGATTTTTCTTTTAGCCGAAAGTTGATCGAACTTACACGCGTTGCTACAGTTCCGGGTTCTTCTTTTTATTCAGATAAACGCAAAGGAATTAGTCAGGTACGTTTTTGTTTTTGCAAGTGTAAAGATACCCTTTTAAAAGTAGGTAAAGGGTTGCGTAAATTAAATAATTTATAGGAAGCTTAAGAATGCCTGAAGTAAAAACTTATAGTTCTGTTACCGAAACACCCGATAGTAAAGTTACGGCAGAGCAATTAGAGAGGATGTGTTCTCGTTATCGTTTTGCTCTGGATTTTTGTGAGGATAAAGATGTTTTGGAGGTTGGTTGCGGTGCGGGTCAAGGGTTAGGCTACATTTCAAGAATTGCAAAAACCGTGGTGGGGGGCGATGTTGATGAAAAAATCCTTAATTTTGCCCGTAAAACATACAGCGGAAATGAAAAGATCGCAATTCGCATAATCGATGCCCAGGACCTGCCTTTTGAAAGAGAGAGTTTTGATGTAGTTATACTCTATGAGGCGATTTACTATCTTTTATCTCCGGATAGATTTATTAATGAGGCCCTGAGAGTTTTAAGAAAACAGGGCGTTCTGATTATTTGCTCAGTTAACAGGGAATGGCCAGATTTTAATCCAAGTCCTTATAGCTATAAATATTTCTCGGCCTTAGAATTATCCAGTATACTAAAAGATAATGGTTTTGCAGAAGTAGACCTCTATCTGGGGTGCCGGATATGCGCAAAAGGGCCAAGAAGTAAAATTACCTCTTTGCTTAAGCGGACGGCTGTGTTTTTGAATCTGATGCCCAAGACTATGAAAGGTAAGCAGTTTTTAAAAAGAATATTTTTTGGTAAGCTTTATTGCATGCCTTCAGAGATTCAGGAAGGTATGGCCAGATATGAAAAGCCGGTTCACCTGCCCTTAGATGCCCAACGCAGCGATTATAAAGTTATTTATGCTGTAGCGAGCAAGAAATAATCGTATCAACTAATTGCTAAAACGATAATTTGATATATAATAATAGGTTATGAACCTAAAAATATTAACGCATAAATTCCGGCGTTTAATTATTATAACTATTCATTTAGTTTTGGTGATTTGCGCCTATATACTTGCTTTTTATTTGCGATTTGATTTTAAAATCGATAGCAGCCAATGGGCGGTGATTATCAAAACCCTGCCTATTCTTGTCTGCATTAAAATGGTTATTTTCTGGTATTTCGGACTTTATTCCGGTTTATGGAGATATGCCAGCGTAGATGATATCTGGAGGATAGGGAAAACACAGTTTTTAGGCATGCTTTGTTTCATTCCCGCGGTTGCTTTTTTTCATACTTTCGAGGGTTTCCCGCGTTCAGTTTTTATCTTGGATTGTATTTTAAGTTTCTGTTTTATAGCGGGAATCCGTTTTGTAAGCAGGTTGTTACGGGAAAAATTCCGGCCGGTCATTGCCAGCAAGCGGAAAAGAGTTATTATCGTAGGGGCAGGAGAAGCCGGGGTGATGGTCTTAAGGGAGGCGAGGGTTAACCTTAAGACAAACATAGAAGTAGTTGGCTTTATTGACGATGATCGAAATAAGAAAAATTCGCGTATTCAAGGCGTGAGCATTTTAGGGGCTTGTAGTGAAATATCTTTAGTTGTCGAAAGATATGGTATTGATGAAGTGATTATCGCTATTCCTTCTGCTAAAGGCGAGGTGATCAGAAGTATTATTTCACATTGCCAAATACCTTCTGTGAGAATCCGCATCGTTCCGGGATTGCAAAAGATACTCAATGGCGATCTAGAAGTTAAACCTAGAGACGTGAAGCCGGAGGATCTCTTGGGAAGAGAAACGGTAGCGGTTAATGAGAAAGAAATTGAGGGGTATTTGTCCGGGAAGGTGATTTTAGTAACCGGCGCGGGCGGCTCAATAGGTTCAGCTCTTTGTAGGCAGATAGTTAATTTTAAGCCCAAAGTGATTTTATTATTTGACCATAATGAGAATAATATTTATTATCTGGGGATTGAATTTTTGACCAAGTATCCGCAAATCGACTTTAAAATTATAATTGGCGATATAAAAGATATCGGCCTGTTAAAGAGCGTGTTTTCTCTTTATCGGCCGCAAGTTGTATTCCACGCGGCAGCGCATAAACATGTTCCGCTGATGGAAGATAACCCGGTGGCGGCGGTAAAGAATAATATTATCGGAAGCCGCAATCTTATCTACGCTTCGGATCATTACAAGGTAGAGAGGTTTATCCTTATTTCTACGGATAAGGCGGTAAACCCGACAAGCGTTATGGGTATCACCAAGAGGATTGCGGAGATGATTTCTCAGTCCAAGGCTAAACTGAGCAAGACTAAATTTATGTCAGTCAGGTTCGGGAATGTATTGGGTTCTGACGGAAGCGTCGTCCCCTTATTTAAGAAACAGATTGAAGAAGGCGGCCCCGTCACCGTAACACATCCTGAGGTCAAGAGATACTTTATGAGTATTAATGAGGCAAGCCAGCTTGTTTTGCAGGCTGGGGGGATGGGCAGGGCAGGGGAAATATTTATTTTGGACATGGGAGAGCAGATTAAGATATTGGACCTGGCAAAAGAGTTGATTGCTCTTTATGGTTTAAAGCTTGAAGAAGACATAAAAATAAAATTTATTGGTCTGCGTCCGGGAGAGAAACTTTTTGAGGAGACCTTGTTAAATAGCGAAAAGGATAAAACTACCAAAGCGGATAAGATTTATATTGCTCAGTCGGATTATTTTGACCCGCGTTTATTAAGGCGCAGTATAAAAGAATTAGAAAAGTTAGTAAATGTGATGGATGCGGCGGGAACGGTTAAAAAATTGCATGAGATAATATCGTTATGAAATCTAAAATATTAAGATTTTTAGATATAGCAGTTGAACATTTGATTTACGGGGTAATTTTTTTCATTCCCATTTCCATCACCCTGGTGGGTACTTTTGCCGGTATGGCCATTGTTTTCTTTTTATGCAAAACAATTATTTCCCAGGACCTATCCGCTATAAAATCGAATAAAATTTTATTTTTATTTCTTTTATTATTTTTCATTTTTATGAGCTTATCGCTATTTAATAGCGGGGAGTTAATCGCTAAAAGCGTAAAAGCACTTCTCATAAAGTGGGGCAGGTTTTTTTTGCTGCTTTGGGCAATCACCGGCACTTTTCGTGATACCAGGCGCATTGTTAAAGCAGTATACGTTTTGTTATTTAGTGCGACATTGGTCGGACTTTCGGTTCTTTCGCAAAAATTATTTGGCTGGGAATTTTTGCGCGGAAGAGTCTCCAGCTACGAAATCATGACAGGCCCTTTTAAGAATCAAAATGGTTTAGCAGCCTATTTATCCTGCATTGTTCCTATCCCGTTAAGCCTTTGTTTATGGAAATGGAGGGTAATTAGCGTAAGATTATATTTGTTTGTGATGACCGGCATGCTGGTTGTTTCTTCCCGGTGGACAAATTGCCGCGGCGGGTGGTTAGGGGTTATCGCAGGCATATTATTTTTAGCTTTAGTAGTCAGCTGCCGTCACATAAAAAAGTGGGTTAAGCTCCTGACTGCTTTGATTTTTGTTTTTAGCATGCCATTAATTGGAATTACTTTATATTTTTATCAGAATAGAAATGATGGGGACAGGTTTATTTTTGCCCGGGGTGCTTGGGGCATGATTAAGGAAAATCCTTTTCTGGGGAAAGGCCTGGGTACTTTTATGGATTATTGCGCTCAATACGTAAATAATTACAGTACTTCTTACGCGCATAATTGCTATCTTCAGATTTGGGCTGAATCGGGGATTTTTTCTTTATTTAGTTTTCTTTTGTTTGTGGGTTATGTATTCCATAGGAGTGTTAAGATAAGTTTAAAAATATCCGGATCCCTAAATTATTATATTTTGACCGGATTAATTGCCGGATTATTCGGGTTTTTAGTACATAGCTTTTTTGAAGTTCATTTATATTCATTTCAGTTAAGTTTTCTTTTTTGGATATTGCTGGGGTTGACAGTAGCTTTGAGTTCTAGTTTGGAACAAGGAATAGCCAGGGGAAAAGTTAATCATGGTTAAAGATGCAAAAGGGCAGTTTCCAGAGTATCTCTCGCTAGGTTATAGGATATTTTGTAGGATCCGTAAATTTAGGCGCCAAACCCGTGTCCGTATAAATGAAAATAAAGCTAAAAGCAATGGCCCGCTAGACATTGTTCCCGATGGGCCGTTTGTAAAATTTGATCAGGCAGCCAAAGTTAACCCGGGTGAAGTTATTAATAAGAGCGCTTACTGGATCGATGATGATTTGTCTTCACCTAGAATAAAAACTATCGCAGATAAAATTGAGGCGGTTAAGGAAACGCTGCGCTCAAAGAATTTACGTTATACTTCTTCAGCCGGGATGTTTATTCCGCGCACATATACGCCAGCGTCAGAGAAAAACAAATTATGGGAGAATTCCTGGATTCTGGCTCATTCCGGGGTAAGGGCGGGGGATAAGGTGCTGGATATCGGAGGGGCATCAACCGCATTTATGTTTTATCTGGCCAGCCTGGGATGTTGTGTAAAAGTTATCGATAATGATTGGAGCTGCTGCGGCATGATTTACAATACAGAATATGTAGCCAGGAAAATGGGTTGGGATATTAAAGTATTTGATCGGGATATTGCAGAGCCGATTCCATTTACCGATAATAGTTTTGATCGTGTTTTTTCAATTTGTACGCTGGAACATTTATCGTCGAGTGTCCGCCGCGGGATGATGCACGAGGTGGCGCGCGTTTTAAAGCCCGGGGGAATAGCAGGCTTTACTATTGATTATGACCAGCACAGGAAGGTACTGGTTGTCGATCGGGGCTTAAGATTCGGATATCGGCAAAAACTTTTTGAAGAAATAATTAATCCTTCCGGGCTTTCTTTGTATGGTAACGATGAGCTTCTTGATATGGGTACCGGTGAAGATAGTTTTCTGGGAGCATTTTTTCTTAAAAAATAATGTAGTTTGAATATAGCTTGTAAGAAGGAGATTATATGAAAGTAGTGATTTTAGCGGGCGGCCGGGGGACAAGGATTAGCGAAGAAACTGAAGTTTTACCGAAACCGATGGTGGAAATTGGCGGCAAGCCGCTGATCTGGCATATTATGAAGCTGTATGCACACTACGGTTTTAATGATTTTATTATTTGTTTGGGTTACCGGGGGTACATGATCAAAGAGTATTTCTCGCACTATTTTATGCACATGAGTGATGTGACGATTGATTTATCCAAGAATAAAATGGACATTCATTACACTGCTTCCGAACCATGGAGGATCACTCTGGTGGATACAGGCTTAGATACAATGACCGGTGGCAGGCTGAAGAGGGTAAAAAAATATGTCGGCAACCAATCCTTTCTTTTGACTTATGGTGATGGTTTAGCTGATATAAACATTAAAAAATTAGTCGCCTTCCATAAAAAGCATAAAAAGCTGGCGACCTTAACTGCGATTCAGAATGCCGGAAGGTTTGGGGTATTAAATATCAATTCCGGAAACAAAATCTTATCTTTTTTGGAAAAACCAAAAGGGGAAGGCGGCTGGATTAATGGAGGTTTTTTTGTCCTTGAGCCTGGGATATTTAACTTCATTAAAAATGACGATACGGTCTGGGAGAAGGAGCCGCTTGAGAAGTTGGCAAAGCTAGGAAAATTAAATGCTTATAAGCATTCCGGGTTTTGGGGCTGTATGGATACTTTGCGAGATAAAATAAGCTTCGAAGGGTCCTGGCAATCCGGCAAAGCTCCTTGGAAAGTGTGGAAATGAGCATTAAAAATATGAAATTTTGGAAGAATAAAAAAGTCCTGGTTACCGGATTTGAAGGTTTTTTGGGCTCTCATTTAACCCGGGCCATGCTCCAGAGTAAAGCCCGGGTTATCGGGTTGGATATTAAAACTTTTCGCAGAGAAACAATTCTTTGTCAACAGGATTATAATAAAATAATTGTTTATCAAGGCAGCGTTGCTGACCGCAAGCTAGTCAGGGGTATTTTAGCCCAACATGCCATCGATATAGTTTTTCATTTAGCCGCTGAAGCGATTGTCAGCCGCAGCTACACCAATCCCCTGAGCGCTTTTGAATCCAATATCGCCGGCACCTGGGAGATTTTAGAGGCAAGCCGCCTGCAGGGTAGCCTTCGGGCATTGATCGTCGCCTCAAGCGACAAGGCCTACGGCAGTCACTCCAGACTTCCTTACCGGGAGACCGCTCCGTTAATTGCGAATCATCCATATGATGTTTCCAAGGGTTGCGCGGATTTATTAGCCTATACCTATTTTTACACTTATCATTTACCGGTAGCGATTACCCGTTGTGGCAATATTTACGGAGAGGGGGATTTTAATTTCAGCCGCCTGATTCCTGATGCTTTCCGGTGCCTGGCTTTAAACAGAAAATTAAAGATACGCAGTGACGGTAAGTTTGTGCGTGATTATATTTATGTTGATGATATCGTTGCCGGATATATGAGAATCGCTGAATTGCTGGAAAAACGCAAACTTGCCGGAGAGGCATTTAATTTAAGCGATGAAAAACCGACGACGGTAATTAAAATTTTAAAAGAAATTGAGCAAGTTTGCCTGGCGCCCAAGAAATTGAACTATGAAATCATGAACACAACCAGATATGAGATCAAAAAACAATATCTTTCTGCGGCCAAAGCCCGTCGGATTCTGGGTTGGAAATCAACCTGTAGCTTAAGAGAAGGCCTGCGCAAAACCGGCAAATGGTATATGGAGCACTTTAAACAAAGATGAAGCTTATTTTTTTAGGTACCAGCGGTTGGTTTGATACGCCCTTGGGTAATACGCTTTCGGTTTTGCTGGATATCCCTGCGGCCTATATTGTTTTTGATGCCGGAGGAGGATTCTATAAGCTTGACGGCTATATCAAGGAAAATAAGCCAATCATCGTTTTGCTTAGTCATTTTCACCTGGACCATATTATTGGCTTACATGCTTTAGCAAAATTTAATTTTAGGCAGGGGATTAAATTTTTCGGCCCTCCGGGAATAAAGAAGTTGTTTAACCAGGTTATCAATTATCCGTATTCTATGCCGGTGAATAAACTGAAAACAAAAATAACGGTTAATGAGTTTTCCAGTAGTTCAGCCTTGCCGGCAGAGATTGAATATAAAAAACTGCGCCATGTCGGGGTTTGTTATGGGTACCGGGTATGTGCTGATAATAAAACGATAGTTTTTTGTACAGATACCGGGCCTTGCAGAAATCTCAACCGGTTGGCGAAAGATGCGGATGTTTTGATTGCGGAGTCA
>JBFZAU010000107.1:0-4230 GCA_041308825.1 Candidatus Omnitrophota bacterium | reverse complement strand
TCAAACAGGCAATCGTCCAGCATGTCCACGGATTCATCAGTAGTAAATCCCAACTGACGAGATTTTAAGATAATGTTCCGGCTGCCCTTTTTCTGGTTGTAATGCTCCTGCGCCCTATTCCGTTTAAAAAATATCTTGTTCTTGTTTTTATCAACAATCTTATAAAAATGATTTACCCGCCAATCTTTATCGCTTAATTTTTCTTTCTGTTCTTTCGTTAAATTAAAGTTCATAATTCATCTAATAATTTGCCAATCGAATTTACTTTAATCTCCTTTTTTTCTGGTGCGTAATATCCTTTTAATTTATAAGCTAAATCCAGTGCGTCCTTTCTTGCTTTATTGTCGGCTGACCAAAACCATACATGCGTTGCAGTATCCCCGTGCATTATCTTTCTGACTTTACAATTTACAGATTCCAATAATTTTTTTATCTCGTCATCCTTAACCTTCGTAGGAAAAATCATGTGTTCGATTCTTGTCGCCTTCAAAAGCTCTCTGTGTTTTTCTGATAAAAGTTCATCGGGCAAAAAATCATCCATTAGCTCCTTCCACCCTTTACTTTCAGTTAAGTTTTTAGGATTTTTAGCTGTCTTCTCTTTATATCCTACCTCTCTCATGGCCTTGCTTACGTTTCCACGAAATTCCACGACTTTTATTTTTGCCAATTTTTGCTTTTCAGTCGCCATATTTAAGTATTAGCCAAACTATTAAACCTATTATCGGAATTGATAGATACGGAATCAACTCCATGAGCATCCTTCTCCTTCGTTTCTTCCAGTATTGTTCATCCGCATACATATCAGTGTTTCTTAATGATCTTCAAGAGATAAAAGGCCGCTGTTGAAGTGAAAATCAGTGCTATTGTTAGAAATCCCCAATCCGTCATTCGTTTCTTTTTAATCTTCTAAGGCGCTGGCCTTTGCGACCCGTCTTTTTGCCTCCCTTATGTTTATTCCTTTTAAAATTCATTTGCTCTTCTGTTTATTTAACCATAGGGGGCTTTATACACCGTATTGTCCGCAGACTGGGGGGTATTAGTCAAAAGGTTATGTATTGATAGACGGATACACTTCCTAATGACTGACACCTCGCAATCAACGGATAATGTTGTTCCCTTTGTATGGCCGTGCTACCCGATAGCCCCCTGTTCACTCACCCCGGCTATTTTCTATCTTTTAAAAAATAATCGGTGGGAGTGAGTTATGATCGGACACGGAAAGTCCCATTGTATTTATCGCCCCAAGGCACTTATCCGGGCGGTCTATCAAATTGTAAAAACTTTACTTTGAATACCATTTTTCCTCTAAGTTCATAATATATTCTTCCTCCTCATCATCATCTCTGGCCATGTTACCGCCGCACTCATGACAGACCAGGTTTACCGGCCTGCTTACATAAACGTATTTGTCGCATGTTTTGCAGTAATAAGTCGGCATAAAGCAAAAAAAACCACTTAAAGCGGTCTTTATTTCTTTTTTCGTCTTGGCTTGGAACACTTAAAAATAATCATTTCGCATAAGGGAAGTTATCCACAGACGAGAATAATATATGATCCTATTATTTTTATTTTAGCATATTTTTTTATTATTAGCAAATTTTACGAGCTAACCGCTAAAATAAGGGTAATTTATTAATATTTTAATACTAAGTTATCCACTGGATTTTAACGAGCAAATGTGCTATACTTATAGTATAAGATTAATTATTAACATATTCTTATGAAACGTAAGAAAAAAACACAAAAATTAAAAATCAAAGACAAAAATTTAAGGGCCTGCTGGATAGCTTATTACGAGCTGAAAGGCATTCCCTACGAAATTATATGAAAACCTATCTGTTTAAAATCGTTCTTTACGCTTCTTTCATCTTCGTCTGCGCCTTCCTCCTGGATGCCGGGATAATCAAGGTTTATGAGTTCATTTTAGACCCGGTAGGCGTAGATACCATCCCAGTGTCTATTGTCGTGCCGCATAACCCAAAGGTCGAGGAAGAAAAACCCTTATCCGTAAAAGAACAGATCATTGCTATCGCCGAAACTGAAGGCTTCCGGTGGCCAGATTATCTGATAAGATTGGCGGCGTGTGAATCAAGGCTTGACCCTAATGCTGTAAACATTAACAGCAACGGAAGCAAAGATTGCGGAATTTTCCAGATCAATGACGTCCATGGAATATCAGAAGATTTAAGGTTCGATGTAGAATGGGCTACTAAATGGACGATTAACAAGATCAACGAAGGATCGCAAGGAATCTGGGTCTGCGACTCAAAAGTGCGGTCTAATCCACAAAAATATGAACAGATTGCGCGAGGGTTATAAGAAGAATAATCCTGAAAAAATCGAATACGCCAACTTTGTCGCCGGATACGTAAAGAAAAACAAAAATCCCAAGCTATCCAAAAAAAGGGCTGCTGCCGGTAAAATATCCTTCTTCTCACAGCACGGGAATAAGACCCTGATAGAAATAAGCGAGTATTTTAAAGAATTGAGAAAGCGGAGAAAATAAACTCCGCTTTTTTAATTATCCAATTTTTACAAAGGTTTTCTTGAACAAACGAAGTCCGATATTATCTCCTGCCGGGTGGAAAAGCAGGACTTTTTTTATTTCCCCCAGTAGTTCGATCTGCTCGACTGTGGCGTTTAAGGTAAGAAGCGCCAAGCCGTTGTTCTTGATGGCGTCCAGAGGGTTGACGTAAACCTCGGCGGATTCCTTGCCGTTTTTGTAAAGGCCGTAGATGTGTTCGTGCTTATACCCTTTGGGGAATAGCCACTTGTTGTCTTTGAGGGAAAGGCCGCAGTAGGCGACTTTCACTCCGTCCTTGTCGTGGATGGCGAAAGTAATGCGTCCGCGCATGATCCCTGCCTTGCAGTATCCCACTCCCCAGGCCCGGGCGGTTTCCTCGTCGATGCCTTGCTCGGAAAGAAACTGATGGTATTCCAGAGTAAGGTCCGGAACTTTCTTCTGACAGGGGGTGGGGGTGTCAAGAAATTCCCTTTTTAACTCGGCGGCTGCTTCCCTAAGCGGGATGTTTTTAACCGCAGAAAAGAAATTAATGACAGAACCCTTATGTTGCGAATTGGGCGAAAAGAACAGATTTTTAACAATGTTGACAATGAAATTAAATCCCTCGGTATGCCCTTTGAGTTCATTTCTTTTCTCCTCATAAGGGATGTTAAGGTAGTCCAAAAGTTCCTTGAATCTCACCGCTACCGATATAGCTTTGAAATCAAGATATTCAGCCATGTTCTCCTCCCTGAAAAGAAATAGGGGGCTTGCAACCTCGTCGGCCACAAACCCCCAGAACTGCACTTCTCACTATTATTTTATCACAAAAACAACAGGAGGACAAGTAATCTTGTCCTCGCTATTGTTGGTGTGATTTCATCCCTAAAGAGCGTTTCAGATTTTACCGGCTTCAAACGATACCGACATCACCACTAAGACGGTTATCGGGCAAACGCTATTTGCGGTGGTTCTCAGCCCTGTCCGTTCCTACAAGAGGCTGTCCTACTCCGGTAAGACGGTTAAAGACAAAGCCAAGCGCGTAAACGTTAGGAACGGCGTTTTCTTCCGCTCCCGAAGCCTTACTTACATTATATCATACTGGAAAAAAGCAGTCTTTTAGGAAATTGACTTCTTCTTTGGGAAATTCTTTCTTGGGAAGTTCAAAATCCGAAGGGATTTCAAGCGGAGTGAAATAGGTCTTAATGAATGTGTTATCCGTGCCAATCCTTATCCAAGCGTAATAATCGGGCAGGTCGAAAAAATCCTTGGGCTTTAAATTGAATACCTTGGAAAGACGTTCCGCTTCTTCTTCGCCTACCCTGAAGATGATAAACGTGCTAACTGCCCCTAAAAGCCTGTCTATCAGCTTCTCGTCGGCCTGAGAGAATCCGTGATGGCAAAGGGTGAATCCTACCCCGTAGCCCCTTGAACGGGCCATAACGGAAGGGAACAGCTCGGATACGCAGGTCTGGAACTCGTCAACGTAAACCATCAAGGGGGGATTGTCCTGCCAGGATTTAAGCTCGAACTCGACATAAGATTTGACCGCATGGGTAACAAGGGAGCTGACGTATATCCGGGAAATAAAAGACATGCCGCTGGTGTCCACTAAGAGGATTTTTCCCTCCTTTGCTATCTGTTTGATATAAAGCTCGTTCTCGCCGCAGACTATCCGTTTCTTCCTCTCGTCGTCCTGGAAAGGATGAAGCCTTGAAGCTAGCCTG
>JBFZAU010000106.1:0-13071 GCA_041308825.1 Candidatus Omnitrophota bacterium | reverse complement strand
CCGGGTACTTCAGGGGGAACGGCAATTGGCCAATGATAATGTGGAATTAGGGAGGTTTGACCTGGTGGGTATTCCGGCTGCGCCGCGCGGAGTGCCGCAGATTGAAGTAAAGTTTGATATCGACCGTGACGGAATCGTGCATGTTTCGGCTAAGGACCTGGGTACGGGTAAAGAACAGTCAATCCGGATCAGCGCTCCTAAAAAACTGTCTAAAGAAGAGATTGATAAGATGGTTAAAGATGCGGAGAAGTTTGCCGCCGATGATGCCAAAAAGAAAGAAGAGATTGAGACGGTCAACCAGGCGGATAACCTGATCTACGCTACCGAAAAATCCTTAAAAGACTACGGGGATAAGGTTAACCAGAATGAGCGGGCGGATATTGAAGCCAAGGCCAATGATTTAAAAAGTGCGATCAAGGATAAAAATATCGACCGGATCAAAAAGGGGATGGATGAGTTAACTAAGGTTTCGCATAAGCTGGCTGAAGAAATTTATAAACAGGCTGCAGGCAAACAGAAAGAGCAGGGCGCTCAACCTGCGTCTGGCCCGGCTGGAGCTCAAGAAAATGCTTCAGCAGATGAGCCGGGTACGGAAAAAAAAGAGGAAGATATTATTGACGCTGAGTATAAGGAAGAGGATAAAGACGGTAAAAAGTAAAGATGTCGGTTAAAGGTGATTATTACGAGATTCTGGGGGTTTCCCGCAACGCGGGTCTGGATGAAATAAAAAAGGCCTATCGCGAGATGGCGATGAAATTTCATCCGGACCGCGTTCCTGCGGATCAAAAGAAAGCTGCGGAAGAGAAGTTTAAGGGGATCTCCGAGGCTTATGCCGTTTTATCGGATACTTCAAAAAGGCAGCTTTATGACCAATACGGCCATTCCGGTATTGATCAAACCTACGCCCAGGAGGATATCTTTAAAGGCGCCGATTTTAGCAGTATTTTTAGAGGGATGGAGGGCGGCTTCGGCGGTGGCTCAAGTATATTTGAAGAATTATTCGGAGACCTGGGGTTTGATATTTCAGGCTCAAGACAGTCGCGCTCGCAAGGATCGCGCCGTCGCGGCAGGGACTTACAGATCGCTATCGATATTTCTCTGGAAGAGGCTGCCGGAGGGGTTGAGAAAATTATTACCGTGCCCCGCTACGAGCCTTGTTCCACTTGTTCCGGCAGTGGAGCTAAACCCGGGACTAAAAAAACTGTTTGTTCGCAATGCCGGGGTGCCGGTAAAACCGTGGTTTCCAACGGTTTTTTCCAATTAGCCCAAACCTGTTCCCGCTGCGGCGGAGAAGGGTCGATGATTGGTTCACCTTGTCCGGATTGCCGGGGAGAAGGACGGGTCAAAATTACAAAGAAAATCAAAGTTAAGATTCCTGCCGGAGTGGATAATGGTTCTCAACTGCGGGTGCGCCAAGAAGGTGAAGCCGGAGTAAACAGCCGCGGTGATTTATATGTTGTGATTGAAGTTAGGGAACATGCGGTTTTTCAAAGGCACCATAACGATATCGCTACTTCGATAAGTATAAGTTTAGCTAAGGCTATCTTGGGTGCAGAGGTTGAGGTACCGGCTTTAGACGGCAAACTAATGATGAAGATCCCTCCCGGGACGCAATGCGGTAAAACCTTCCGGCTTAAAGGCAAGGGGCTGCCGGATTTGCACACCCGGGATATCGGCGATGAATTGGTGAAGGTTGAAATAGAAATCCCGACCCGCTTGAGCGCTCAGCAGAGGCAGTTAATTGAGGAGTTTGCCCGCTTAAACGGTGAAGATTTTGGGCAAAAGGATAGCCTGGCCGATAAAATTAAAAAGACCTTTCGTTAGTAAGGAATTAAAATGCCTATCTATGAATATGAATGTTTGTCCTGCAAACATAAATTTGAAATCCGCCAGGGCATAACCGCAAAGCCACTGGCTAAGTGTCCCCAATGCGGGAAGAAACTTAAAAAACTGATTAGCGGTTCCGCCGGATTCATTTTTAAAGGCGCGGGTTTCTATGCCACAGATTACAAAAAACCCAGTAAACCTCAGAGCAGCCCGGAGGCTCAAGCTTGTCCTCTCGCTAAACCCGGTTGTGCGGGTTGTCCGGGAAATAAATAATCCTTTTAATTTATTGTTTTTAGCTTATTTTATGTTAAACTAATACTTTCAGATATTTGTTTAATTCCTATCCGTTAATTTAATGAATAAGACCAGAGCTTTTAGAGCGGTAGCCTATAATCCGGAGGTCGTCGGCAGCTTCAAATCGGTAGTTTGCCCGCCTTATGATGTAATTTCTCCGCAAGCGCAAGAGATGTACCATGAGCGTTCCCTGCATAACTTTATCCGTATTCTTTTGGCTAAAGATTCCGCCCTGGATGATAAATACCGCCGGGCGGCGACAATCTTCCGCGGTTGGCTTAAAGATAAGGTGTTGGTTCAGGATGAACACCCCGCGGTTTATTTTTACAGCCAGCAGTATCTTGTGCGGGGAGAGAAAAAGACCCGGTTAGGGTTTATTTCTTTGCTGCGCCTGGGCGACGAAAGGGGTGCGGCGGTCTTTGGTCATGAGCATACGCATAACGCGGCTAAGCTTGACCGGTTTAAGCTGATGAAGCAGGTAAAAGCTAATCTCAGCCCGATTTTTATTATTTTTCTGGATAAAAAGCGGATTATTCAGCGCATCTTTCAGAAATATATACCGGCACAGCCAGCCTTTATTGAGCTTACGGATGATGAAAAGACGGTGCATAAACTATGGCGCCTGAATGATCCAGCCTTGCTGAAAATCATCGAATCCAGCATGAATAGCGAGAATATGTTTATCGCGGACGGGCATCACCGTTATGAAGTTGCCTGTGCTTACCGCGATTTGATGCGGGAGAAGCTGGGAGCAGCTTTTACCGCCGATGAGGAGTTTAACTATTGCCTGGCGTATTTTACGAACACGGACTACCGGGGATTATCGATTTTACCGATTCACCGCTTACTTAAATTGGTGGAGCCTTTAGATATAGACGGATTTATCTCCCGAAGTAAAGAGTATTTCGATGTTGATCAGGTTAAAGACCGCACACGTTTTTTCTTTTTGTTGGAGAAAGCCGGCTGCAGCGAGCACCTGATCGGTTTTTATAAAGAAAAGAAGTATTTCCTGCTGCGTTTAAAAAACGTAAAAATGCTGGATAAACTGATCTCGGACAAACCTAAAGAATATCGCTTTTTGGATGTCGCCATTCTTAACTATTTGGTATTCAAAAATATTCTCAAGTTGGATTTGGATAATTTACCGGGCATAAAATACAGCCCGGATCCTTTTGAATTGATGAAAGAGGCAGACACTGATCCGTTAAAGGCAGCCTTTTTTTTAAATCCGGTTAAAATTCAGCAAATTATTAATATTGCTTTAAGCGGAAACAAAATGCCTCCTAAGTCGACTTATTTTTACCCTAAGGTTCTATCCGGGTTAGTGATCAACAAGCTGGAGGACGAATAAATATGGCATTATTCGGTAAGCCGAAATATACCATCGTCAGGCTGAAGAAAAAGGAGATTCCCGACGGCCTCTGGACTAAGTGTGAAGAATGCTCGGAGACTCTTTATAATAAAACCTTGGAAGAAAATTTACGGGTTTGCCCCAAGTGCAACTATCATTTCGGTTTAACTGCTTATGAACGGATTGATTTCCTGTTTGATAAGGATACTTTTAATGAGTTTGATGCCCAGATGGTCTCGGCTGACCCGCTTGATTTTAAGGGGCCTAAAACTTATAAAGATAAGCTGAAACAGGATCAGGAAGCTACCGGCTTAAAGGATGCGGTTATCTCCGGAGAAGGTAAAATTGACTCAAAGGCGGCAGTGGTGGCGGTAACCGATTCACGGTTTATTATGGGCTCCATGGGTTCGGTAGTCGGAGAAAAAATCACCCGCGCGATAGAATATGCCACTAAAAACAAGCTTCCAATGTTTATTGTTTCCGGTTCCGGCGGCGGGGCAAGAATGTATGAAGGTTTATTCAGTTTGATGCAGATGGCCAAAACCTGCGCTGCCTTATCCTACCATCATAAAGCCAAGCTGCCTTATATTTCGGTATTGACTAATCCGACGATGGCCGGGATTATGGCCTCTTTTGCCGGGGTAGGGGATATAATTATGGCAGAGCCTAATGCCTTAATCGGTTTTACCGGCCCCCGGGTAATTGAACAGACGATCAGGCAGAAATTACCGGCAGGCTTTCAGCGCTCGGAGTTTTTGTTGGATCACGGCCTGATTGACATGATTGTGCATCGCAAGAATTTAAAAAGTACTTTAAGCCAATTGCTTGACTATTTATCTTAATTTTGTATAATATTTAAAGTTTATCTTGATCCAGCTGAATCAAATTTGACCGAGCAGCAACTTTTAGCAGTTAAAGCTAATGCGTACAGGAGAATAGATCAATGGCCCAGGTGAGCTTGAGGGATGTTTGTAAGGTATTTCCGGGTAATGTTACGGCGGTAAATAAAGTAAATTTAGGAATTGAAAACAAAGAATTCATGGTTTTAGTCGGCCCTTCCGGGTGCGGTAAATCTACTACCTTAAGGATGATCGCCGGTTTAGAGGATATCTCCAGCGGAGATATCTTTATCGGCGATAAACGGGTTAATGATGTCCCGGCTAAAGACAGGGATATTGCCATGGTTTTTCAGAATTATGCCCTTTATCCGCATATGACGGTGGAAGAAAATATGTCCTTTGGTTTACGTCTGCGGCATATTTCTAAACTGGAGATTTGCCAGCGGGTTAATGAAGCCGCCGAAATTTTAGGAATTAAGCGTTTGTTGAACCGTAAGCCCCGCGAGCTCTCCGGAGGTGAACGTCAGCGCGTAGCGGTAGGCCGGGCGATCGTGAGAAAGCCCATGGTTTTTCTATTTGATGAGCCCTTAAGCAATCTCGATGCTAAAATGCGGGTGCAGATGCGCACAGAAATCCATAAATTGCATATCCGTCTGCAGACTACGATCATTTATGTTACTCATGACCAGGTGGAAGCGATGACCATGGGGGACCGGATCGCCGTAATGAAAGATGGGGTCGTGGCCCAGTTGGGAGACCCGATTGATGTGTATGATCATCCGAAAAATAAGTTTGTGGCCAGTTTTATCGGTTCTCCGCCGATGAATTTTATGCAGGGTAAAATAATCAAGAAGGACGGTAAACTTTATTTTGATGAAGGTAAAATCCAGGTTAAGCTGGTGGAAGATATGTATAAAAAAATGGCCAATTACGTTGACCATGATGTATTCTTCGGCATCCGCTCTGAAGATATTTACGATAAATTATTCGTTTCTCAAGCCCCGCCGGAAAACATCGTCCGGGTAAACTGCGAAGTTTTTGAGCCGATGGGCTCGGAGGTTTATCTTTACCTGAATACGGGTAAACATACCTTTATTGCCCGGGTTAGCGCGCATGACCGTCCTAAGGTCAATCAGGAAATGGATGTTGTTTTTGATATGAGTAAGGTGCATTTCTTCGATAAAAATACCGAAGAGACTGTTTGTTAGGCTGCAAAAACATCCTTAAAGCTAAAACTCAATGCCGCAAAATACCATTCCCAGAAAGTTCTGGTTATTTGGTTTATCTCTGGCCGTTATCTGCTTATCTGTCAATATCCTGGTCTTTGATCAAAAAATTAATTTCCTCTTTTTGTTAGTGTTTGTTTTTACCAATCTCCTGACTTTTTCTTTCCTTTTAAAGTATTTCTCCGATAAACTGCAGATTATTCAATCTTCCGCTGAACATAACCAGGAAACGATTAATATTATCGAAGCGGAAAATAAAAAGAGCCAGGAGCATAATCTGGCGCTTAAATTAAAGATTACCCGTTATGATAACCTCAAAAAACTAATTGAGGAGTTGAATAACAGCTTAAAGCTGGATATTCTCATCCGGGTATTGAGCTCAACCGTCTATAGCTTGATTTCCAGCAGTACCGGGGTGGCCCTGTTTTATCTTTTAGACGGACAGTATCAGAAATTAAGCTTAGTGCATTCGATTAAGGATGATAGTAATTTGGTTGTCCTTTCCAAAGAAGGGGATATCTTTGATCAGTGGGTTCTGCGGCATTCCAGTCAGTTGATTATTGAGAATTTAAAAAATGATTTCCGCTTTGATTCCGACAGCCTGGGCGCGCAAAATACCCGCCCGGTTTTATCCTTGATTAGTTCTCCTCTGATTAGCAATAATTCTCTGTTGGGTTTGTTGCGTCTGGAGAGCAGTAAGGAAGGTTTTTTTAATCAGGATGATTTACGGTTTCTTTCACTGGTTGCCGACCTGGGCGCGGTAGCTTTAGAGAACAGCCTGCTTTTCCAAAAAACCCAGGATTTGGCAATCCACGATGATCTTACGGCATTATTTACCCGTAGTTATTTTACGGAGCGGTTAAAGGATGAGGCCAGGCGTTGTTTAAGGCTGGATCAATATTTGTCTTTAATGATGGTCGATATAGATTTCTTTAAGCAATACAATGATAAATTCGGTCATATTGTGGGTGATCTGGTGTTGAAAAAAATGGGGATACTCTTAAAAGAAGTTTTGGCAGAATTTAATCCTTTGTTATGTCGCTTCGGCGGAGAGGAGTTTCTGGTGATGTTGTCCGGAATAGATAAAAAAAGATCTCTCATCATCGCCGAAGATCTGCGTCAGAAAATCCAGGCCGAAAGAATAGTCTTGCGTCGGCAGGATACGCATATTACGGTTTCAATCGGTGTCGCCAGTATGCCTTTAGACACTAAAGATGATGATGAGTTGGTGCAAAAAGCGGATAAGGCGATGTACACAGCAAAAGCCAAGGGGCGCAATCAAGTATGCTCAATATAATCTTGTTTTTTATCATTACGTTTTTTTTGAACCTGCTCTTTTGGGATATTTTACTTAAGCGCCTCAGGCTTAAGGAGCTTGAAGGAGTTTCTTTGTGTAATGAACTGAGCCGCCTGAACGATTTGAAGAAAAATTTAGACCTGGAAAATAAGTCGTTAAATGATAAATTTGAAGATACCCTAACGCTTTATGAATTAACCAAAGATATCTGTAAGAGCCTGGATGAAGAAAAGGTATTTGCCATTTTTAGTAAAGATTTAAAGAAGCATATTAGTATTAGCGATTGCCGCTACATTAAAGATAGCGCGGACTTAATTAAATATAAGGACTACACGATTCTGCCGTTAAACCTGGAGGCTAATCAGACCGCCGGGTATTTGGCGGTTGATCGCATACTTGAGACGGATAAACTTAAATTTACCATTCTTACCCAGCAGTTTTTAATCGGTCTGCGCAGGGCCCTGCTTTATCAGAAGGTTCAGGAGTTAACGATTACCGATGTTTTGACCAGTGTTTATTGCCGCCGCTACTTTTTAGAGCGTTTCAGCGAAGAGCTTAGGCGTTCAAAAAAGAATAAATTAAATTTGACTTTTTTGATGATTGACATCGATAATTTCAAGCAATTTAACGATCGTTACGGACACCTGGTGGGGGATGCGATATTGCGCCAGGTTTCTAAAACTATCCGCGAAATGGTCCGGCAGATTGATTTTATCGGCCGTTACGGAGGAGAAGAGATCTCGGTGGTTTTAGCGGAAACCAGCCGCGAGCAGGCCAATTACGCTGCCGAACGTATCCGCCAGGCGATTTCCCTGGAGGTAATTAAGGTTTATGATGAAGAACTGAAAGTTACGGTGAGCATAGGCGTTTCAACCTTTCCGGAGAATGCCTCCAATATTAAGGATCTGATAGAAATGGCTGATCAGGCCCTGTATTTAGCTAAAGAAACCGGAAAAAATAAGGTGTGTTTTTCCTCCTAAATAAATTTCAAGATTATCCCTTGAAAAGCTGCAGAATTTAATATAAAATACCCCCTATGTCCAAGAGCTTTATTATCGCGATTGATTTAGGCGGAACAAATTTAAAATGCGCGCTGCTGGATGCGCGTTTTAAGATCAGAGCCAGAAGTTTATTTAACACAAAGAGTTTTGACAATCAGGCCAGGTTGGTTCAGGGAATTGCTGATTCCATTACTAGTTTCATAAATATCCGGAAATTAAAGCCCGGGGATATTCTGGGGGTTGGTCTAGGGGTTCCCGGCCCGGTTGATACTTATAAGGGGATCGTGCATTTTTTGCCTAATATCCCGGGCTGGAGCCAGGTAAAGCTTAAAGAAATTCTTAGCGCTAAAACCGG
This sequence comes from Candidatus Omnitrophota bacterium, assembly GCA_041308825.1. Taxonomy (GTDB): domain Bacteria; phylum Omnitrophota; class Gorgyraeia; order Gygaellales; family Profunditerraquicolaceae; genus UBA6249. Next base: position 4,881 of record JBFZAU010000106.1, on the reverse strand, counting down.
ACTTAAGGTTTTTTTGGATAATGACGCCAAGCTTATGACTTTAGCCGAGCACCAGGTAGGGGCGGCAAAAAATTATCCTAATGCCCTTTGCTTGACGCTAGGTACCGGCCTTGGCGGAGGCTTAATTATTAATAATTTACTTTACCGCGGCTCCGATAACGCTGCCGGTGAAGCCGGGCATCTTCCGGTGAGTGAATACGGACCGCGATGCGGTTGCGGCTCGCGCGGCTGCCTGGAAACTTATGTCGGTAATAATAATATTTTGAAGGTTGCCCGCAAGCTGTTCGGCCCGGCAACTACTTTAGAACAAATATCGGATTTGGCCCGTCAAAAAGATTCCCGGGCTATTAAATTTTGGTCAACTATCGGTAAGGATCTTGGTTTGGCCTTAAGCGGTGTGGTTAATTTACTTAATCTGGATGTGATTGTGCTCGGCGGAGGGGTGGCCCAGGCCGGCAAGGTATTGTTTAATAGTGTCCGAAGCACAATTTCTAACCGGGCCATGCGGGTGCAGGCAAGAAGAGTAAAAATTGTTAAAGCTAAATTAGGGGTAGATGCGGGTTTGATCGGGGCGGGCTATTTAGTCAGGGAGCGGCTGAAGAAATGAATCCCGCTCCTTTTAATTAATTTAGCTCTAAGATCTAGCGGTTTAAAAATCGAATAAGAAAGAAGGAGCGGGATGAAAATTTTTATCGATACGGCGAATCTCCAAGAAATTAAGGAAGCGGTCAGCCTGGGCTTGATTGACGGGGTAACTACTAATCCTTCTCTGATGGCTAAAGAAGGCAGGAAGCCGAATCAGGTATTAAAAGAAATCTGCGATTTAGTCAGCGGCCCGGTGAGCGCCGAGGTGATTAGCCTGGAGTGTTCCGGTATGGTTGAGGAGGCCCGTCAAGTGGTTAAGTTGGCTAAAAATATCGTGGTCAAAATCCCGTTGACCAAAGAAGGATTAAAAGCGGTCAGAATTTTGACGGCCGAAGGAATTAAAACTAATGTTACCCTTTGTTTTTCATCGGCTCAGGCATTGCTGGTGGCTAAAGCCGGGGCGACCTATGTTTCGCCGTTTATCGGCCGCCTGGATGATATTGCCCAGGAGGGAATGGATTTAATCCGGGATATAAAAAAGATCTATAGTAATTACAATTTTAAAACCCAGATTATTGTTGCTTCCGTGCGCAATCCGATGCATGTGGTTTCTGCCGCGCTAAACGGTGCCGATATTGCGACCATTCCGTTTCCGGTTATTGAGCAATTGATTAAACATCCCCTGACGGAAATTGGGATCAACAGGTTTTTAGAGGATTATAAAAAAATTCCCCAAGAAAATAATGCGAAATAAATCAAAGACTTTTTTTCTGATTAAACCGGCGGTATTGAGTTTTGCGCTGTTGCTGATTATCGGGCCCAGGTTTGCGGGGGCGGAAACCGCTAAAGATTCGCCAATGATTATTAACGGCGATAATGTGGAGTATTCTGCCGATAGTAAGGAGGTTGTGGCTACCGGTAATATAGAAGTTATTTACCGCGGTTCCAAGCTTACCTGCAATCGCTTGAAAGTAAATATGCAGACTAAAGAGGGCACCGCCGAGGGTAACGCGAAAATCGAGGATTCCAAGGGTATTGTTACCGGGGATAAAATTGTTTATGATTTCGAAAATAAAACGGGAATTATTTATAATGCAGATTTTAGGGCCAATCCTTATTTTGGCAAGGCCAGAAAAGTGGAAAAGCAGGGTGATACCGCTTTTATCGCTAAGTACGGTTATTTAACCACCTGTAATTTAAAGCATCCGCATTTCCGGTTCGCCTCTAAAAAGATCAGTGTTTATCCTCAGGATAAGATGCGGGCGGAGCGGACAACTTTTTATTTATGGAAAATCCCGCTGTTATACCTGCCCCGTCTTAACTATTCGATGAAGGAACCGATTATGCATGTGCAGGTCGAACCGGGCAAGCGTAAAGACTGGGGGCCGTATATTTTAAGTACCTGGCGTTATAATTTAACCCAAAATTCAAACCTGCGCGTGTTTCTTGATTATCGTACTAAGCTGGGGGTGGGTGAAGGGTTCGATTTAAATTATAAATCTCCGGGCACCGGAAGAGGAGATTTAAAGTTTTATTTCGCCAATGAAAAATATTATGACCCGCCGGCAGGCGCACCTACCGAATTCCAGCGGTATTTCCTGCGTTGGCGCCATAAATGGAATATTGGCCCGCGCACGAACTTTATTACCGAATTTTATAAGATTTCTGATCAGCGGCGCAAGTATGAAAATTTTCGCGCCCCTAATCCTAGTGCCCACAATATTTTACAGGATTATTTTTTCCGGGAATACGAGAGGGATAGCCAGCCGCTGACTTATGCCTTGCTCCACCATGCTTTTAATTATTCCAGCCTTGATATTATTCTCCAGAAGCGCACTAATCATTGGTTTGATCAGATTAATAAATTACCCGAGATTAGTTATAGCTTGCCCAGTTTGCAAATCGGTGAATCCTGGCTTTACTTTGAAAATTCCAGCCAATTCGGAGTTTATAATAAAAAGGCTGCTACTGTTCCGGTTAGTCTCGATGACGTTACTGTCACCCGCCTGGATACCACTAATACTTTATCCCTGCCTACCAGGATTGCGTTTTTTAGAGTTAAGCCTTTTGTGGCAAGCCGGCAAACTTTTTATGATCAGGGGGAGAATGGGCAAAGCTCGATTGTACGCACAATTTTTTACGCCGGTACAGACCTGAGCACTAAATTCTTCAAGATTTATAATGCTAAAACAAACTTTATGGGGTTAGAGATTAACGGATTACGCCATATTATTACTCCCAGCATAAAATATCTATATACGCATAATCCGACCATTCCGATCAGTAATCTTAGGCAAATTGATACGGTAGATGCGATTACCCGCGGCAATACCGCTACCTTAAGCCTATCGAATAAACTGCAAACCAAGCGTAAGGGCTCAAGCGTAGATTTTGTTGATCTTTTAATCTCTACCGATTACATATTAGCCCCTAAAAGCGGGGTAAATCAAAACAGTATTCTTTATAATCCCGGCAGCAAGCTACAGAGCCAGTTCGCGGATATTTTGTTTAAGTTAAAATTTCTGCCATATTCCTGGTTGAGGTTGGAATCCGATGCAACTTTTGAGCATTCCGACCATACCAGCCCTAATTACAATAAATTTTCCTTGGCGAGTTATTCTTTGAGTTTCGATATCGCTAAAGAACGTTCATTCTCGATCGGCCAACGCTATACCAGGAAGAGCTACAATGAAGTTACTATGGGATTTGCCTGGCGGTTAAGCCCGAAATGGAAATTTAGCCTATACCAGCGGTATAATCTTAAGCAAACCGCTACGTTGAGTAAAGGTTATCAGGAGCAGCAGTTTACCTTAACCCGCGATCTGCATTGCTGGGATCTTGATATCAGCCTTAATAAAAAAGAAGATACCGGAACGACGATCTACTTTACTTTCCGGCTTAAGGCTTTTCCCGAAAATGAATTCGGATTCGACCAGCGAATGAGCAAAGAGAAATCCGGCTCCCAGTAATATAAGTTATCTTTTGATCGCTAAACCAAGCACTTAATCCATGAATATTTCAATCATCGGTTGCGGTTACGTGGGGTTAGTCAGCGGCACGTGTTTTGCCGAGTTGGGCAATCGCGTAGTTTGCGTCGATCAGGATTTTAAAAAAATCAGCTCTTTGAAGAAAGGGGTCGTCCCGATTTATGAACCCGGATTATCCGAACTGGTCGCTAATAATTTAAAGAATAAACGCTTAAGGTTCACCTCCAGTATTAAAGAAGCGGTGAGAGAAAGCGGCGTGATTTTTATCGCGGTTGGCACGCCGACTTTGAAAAACGGAGAACCTGATCTTACCGGGATTGAAGATGTCGCGCGCAGTATTGCGCGGAATATGGATGGTTATCGTCTGATCGTCGAAAAATCTACGGTTCCGGTTGAAACTTGCGTTTGGATTAAAAAGACGATTGCCGACCAGATTAAGGGTAAATACAAATTTGATGTAGTCTCGAATCCGGAATTTTTAAGGGAAGGCAGGGCGATCAGCGATTTTAACCGTCCCGACCGGATCGTTTTAGGCTTAGAGTCTTCCCGCGCCAGGCAGATGATGACCAGTTTATATCAGCCTTTAAACCGTCCGATGTTGATTACTAATATTAAATCTGCCGAATTGATCAAGCACGCCTCAAACGCTTTTTTGGCGACCAAAATATCATTTATTAATGCTTTAGCCTGTATTTGCGAGATGGTTGGCGCCGATATCAAAGAGGTGGCTTCCGGAATGGGGCTGGATAATCGGATCGGCCGGCATTTTTTAGAAGCGGGAATAGGCTACGGTGGATCATGTTTTCCTAAAGATTTGGACGCTTTTATCAATATTGCGGATAAGTTAGGTTATGATTTCAGTATTCTCAAAGCGGTCAGGGAAACCAACAAAAAACAAAAGGAGTTTGTTTTCAAAAAGATTAAAACTGCCTTAGGGTCATTGAAGGGTAAAACGATCGGGGTTCTGGGTTTAGCCTTTAAGCCGGATACCGATGATTTAAGGAATGCGCCCAGTATTGATTTAATAAATGCTTTGGCGGCGGAAGGCGCGAAAATTAAAGTTTATGATCCCCGGGCAATGGCCAAAGCCAGGAGTATTCTAAGCAATACTTTATTTTGCAAGGATGTTTATCAGGCATCCGGCGGGGCGGACTGCCTGGTAATTGCTACGGAGTGGAATGAGTTCAGGGGGCTTGATTTTGTAAAATTAAAAAAGAAATTAAAGCGCCCTTTGATTGTGGACGGACGCAATATTTATGACCCGAAGGCGCTCTCAAAGCTTGGGTTTACTTACCTAGGGGTGGGCCGT
>JBFZAU010000105.1:0-9337 GCA_041308825.1 Candidatus Omnitrophota bacterium | reverse complement strand
TATCTCCCATTCCAAAAACAGCAATCGGTCCGCTTCCGGCCAGTAAATCCGCGATTTCTTTTTTCGTCCCGGCCCCTAAATTAACCGCTGCCTTTTTTTCTTCTGTTGCAGGCAGTTCTCCCAGTAATTTTTTAAATTCCAGTTTAATAAAAAGTTGCTTCAGCTGCGCATAATTTGCTCTAGCAAGCTTGGCCTGTTTTAAATCCAGATCCAGATCTACTTTCTGGTTAAGATTAACTAACTCCTGGTTCAATTTTATCCGCTTGCGATGCTTGATTATTTCTTCTCTGACCTTCTCAGGCTCAACCTGAGAAATATTTTTAAGCATTTTATCCAGTGAGCCGAACTTAGTGATCAGCTTTCTGGCGGTTACCTCGCCCACCCCCGGGACTCCGGGAATATTATCCGCTGCATCCCCCATCAAAGCGATGATATCGCTAATCGCCTCCGGGGCTACGCCAAAACGCTCCTTTACTCTTACAGCATCATAAAGGACACCTTGATCCTTATAAGGATCAAGTACCGAAATATTCTTGGCCACCAGCTGCAGGATATCTTTATCGCTGCTCACAATCGTCACGGATACTTTTTCTGCCGCCGCTTTACGGGCAAGCTGCGCAATTATATCATCGGCCTCAAAACCCTTTTTTTCGAAAATCGGCACTCCGTAAGCACCAAGTATCTCTTTAATGATCGGGATCTGGCTAATCAGGCCTTGTGGCATCGGAGCTCTTTGCAGCTTATACTGATCGAATTTGGCAAGCCGGAAAGTATCGCGCGAGATATCAAAACAGCAAGCCAGATAGTCCGGCTTTTGTTCCTTGAATATTTTATTTAACATATTCAAGAAGATATAGACGGCGTTGGTTTCCTGCCCCCAGGAGGTCCTCAAAATACTCGAGCCGCTCACTGCATAATAAGCCCGGTAACAAAATGCAGTGGCATCAATCAAAAATAAAGTTTTTGCAGGCATCAATTAAATATACAAGGAATTATTTTGTCAGGTAAGATGTCTTGCGGTACGCTTATTATCGCGTCAGAGCTCTGCGCTCTGCCTTTTCAATAAATGCTTCGATCTCCGGGTTATGCTCATCCAACTGCTGGGCATCCAAGGCTTCCTTAATTGCCGTAGCCATATCCCCTCTCTCAAAACTTATTTTGGCTTTCTGGAAATGCGCCTGGGCAACGTTTTCATCGACCCGGTTAAACTCGGTTTTGCCGCCGGCGATATCTTTCATTAAATTTAAAACTTCATCCTCCCTCTCATCGGCAAAGGGCTTGGAGGATAAGGATGAGCGGATATCCCGCAGGCGATTGGCAGCTTTCTGAGTCCAAGGATCCAACTGGTCTCCCACCTCAACCCTTTTCCCCCAGCAAAGCGCTGCTTTTTCGAAATTTCTTTGGCCTTCGTAAAGCAACGCCAGATTTGTATAAGTGCTGGCATAGAAAGGATCAACCTTAATCGCCTTAAGATAACTTTCCTCTGCCCGGTCAGTCTGCCCCATCGCCTCATAGACTACCCCGGCGTCATTAAAAGCGGCGGCGAAATTAGGATACAGGCTAATAGCTTTCTGATAAAAACTCAGCGCTTGCACTAAATTACCCATCCGCTGATACTCTAACCCCAGCTCCCGGTACTTAACGGCTTGCTCCAGCTTAACACTGGTAACATCCCCTACCGAAACAGGGGCTTTAATCTCTTTAGCAAAAAGCAAGTGGGCAGAACAAAGAACATATGATATTGCAATTGCAGTAATTATGAATTTGGGCGGGAGAAGTTTATTCATTTATTTGAGATTCATTATATACATTTGCGCCCCCGGAGTCAAGGAAAAATTTAAATGATCGGCTCCATATTCAACGCCGGATGTTTTACCTGATTCAGAAAAACCAGCAATTCTTCAGCGGTGGTCGCGACTGTTTCATCGGCAATCTGATCGATTAAATTCTCCTGCCCTATTTCTTTCGCCCGGGCTCTTAATTTATCCCCCAGAATTTCCTTTAACTCTTTGGGCATCCAGACCACCCTGGCCAAACCGCCTTCCGCTGAAATAAATTTCTTGCTTAAAATATACAATTTACCTACTCCCAGAAATCCCGGAGTTTGCACCCCGCCGCCGACTGAGCCGGCCAAAGTAGTAAAGCTCATCCCGGAAGGGGTCATTCCGGTGTAATCCCGGTGCACCAGCATTACGCCATTTGCCTCGGGAATAATCGCCACAATACATTCAAAGCAGCCACAGGATGATTGCGGGCCGTCCATCAAAGAATACATGCTTACCTTCTCGATCGTTTGATTAGACTTCTGCTTCACAAATTCATTAATATTATCCCATTGGCCCAGACGCTCGTCTAAAAGGTTACCTTTAAGGATCGGCTGATTGGGGCCGGTAGGAACAATTTCAAATGAAGCCTTGGCATCCAACCAGGAATACGCCCCGCATAAACCTAAGCGCTGAGGAGTAACTACGCAAACATGGTTAGGCGCGAAAGACTGGCACAATAAACAGGAATAAAATGTATCCACGCTTTCATCGGTCATGCCGGCTAAACGCTCATCCCGCTGGTTATATATTTCCTGGGCAGACCGGGCTATGCGGTCAAGATCCTCCTGGTTAGTATAAAGCCTAACCTGCACTTTATCGACAATCGCGCTGTACTCCGTATGCAGCATAGCATGCAGAATGACCCCCAGGTGTTTTAACCGGAAACCTTTTGCGTAGGCATCCTTAGAGATACGGATCCAGACCATATCCCGCTGGCCCATATGCATCAAACCCATGCAATAGTTAATAAAACGGTGGATCTGTCTTTCTAATATCGGCTCGAAATCTTTCTGCATTTTACGGCCAAAAACATCGACCACAATCGCCAAGGGTAAGGATTTAGCCCCCGGGGCAAGCTGGTCAATATCCGGGCCGGTCAATTCCACTTTCCCGTCGGTAATCGCAGCTTCATCCTGGGAAGTTAAAAATTCGATTGCCGCCGAAGACTTACCTCCGAACTCCACCGCCAGCTGCTCCCGGCGTACGCGCTCACCTTCAAAAGCTGCCGCATAAGGTACAGGCACCGCTACCTGCGACATCTTAACTTTAATCCCGCGGGTTAAAATACAACGGGATGGTAATTTAGCGTAATCCTGCTCGGTAACCAGCGCTTCAAATAAAGTGGTATCGAGCTTGCCTAACTGAGGCACCTCTAAATCCGTAATAATCGGCAGGCCAAAGGCCAGGGTCCCTAAACCAGTAGCTACCAATAATTCATCCACATGGCCAAGTAAAAGGACAAATGCCAAAACCCGGTTACGGATATAATCCGCGATCGGCTTCCACTCGCCCGGCTTATTGCCTCCGTAGATTAAGGGGGCGCGCAGCGCAAAATTAACCGCATAAATCGCACTCAAGTAATCATCCCCTAAAGGGACAATATAATTTTCCAAACCCAGCTCTACCCCCTGATTCAGAAGCTGCTGCCTGAAAGTATTACCCCCGGGGTTACCGGCCAATAAACTGACAATGCTTTTAGATTGAAAATCGCGGATTAAGGCCACCGCAGACGGTTCATCTTTAGCCGCACCCAGAATCACCGCAATCCCGGCAATCCTTCCGTCAACCAGTTGCAGGCCAAGCGAGCGTAAAATTTTATCCGGAATAAATCCGCTGCCATTCTTAGGATGCTCCTGGCTGGCTACCGCCAAAACCGCCAAAATCTCTTCGCAAATTAAAGTCGCGATTCCCTTATTTAATAAACCCTGCGGGCTAGCGATAAACAAACCGCTCTGTGCCGGCTGGTTACGCATCAGGTTTTCTGCTTGCTTAAATGCCGACTGGCAATCCTGCAGGTTTTTTACTTCAATATTCAAAACAGCATTGATCAAAGGCAGAAAATAATTGGTTTCCGGGAAGGCGATCTGGGCATTTCCCCCTTTTTCAGTAAGGGCGGTATTTAAAGATTGGCGGGTAAGCTCTAATACGGCGGCGGCTCCTTTAGACCCTAACTGTGCTAATAATCCGGGAATCGGCCCGGCGGGGGCCGGCCCCAAAAATCCCGCGGGGATATCCTGATCGACGAAGACCACCAAACACACGCCGATGGCCTTACCGTCTTTTAATTTTACCGCTTCCGCCCTGCCTTCACCGACAATCTCCTGGACGGAGCTTTCGACTGCCTGAACCTGTTCAGGCAGTTTGACTTCCGCTGCCGCCTGGGTGCCGGATACTTTAACCCCCACGCCATATTTTTCATTAATAAATTTGGCCAACCAAAAAGCAGCCGGAAGCGGCCCTTCGACATACACCGTATCATTAATCAGATAATCCTTAAGCTTATCAAGATCATTTTCCGAACTGATTAACACTACGCCTTTTTTTCTGGCTCCCGGCAGCTGCGGTAAGTTATTTGCCATTATAGACCACTCGCCTCCAAAACTTGCGTAACGATTTTATCCCAACCAATCGGCATAATATGGATCCCCTGACAAAGTGGCTTTAATTGCTTAATCAAGCGGCTGGCGATTTCAATTGAGGTCGCCGCCTTATCCTGGCTTTCCTGCATCTGTTGGATCAAGTCTTCCGGTACACAGATGCCGGCAACATGCTTATTCATAAAACGGGCCATCCCCGCGGATTTCAATAGAATAATTCCTGCCATAACCGGAATGCGCAGATGCTTAGTGGCCGAAACAAAATTCTCAAAAGCCCGGATATCAAAAACCGCCTGGGTCTGAAAAAACTCTGCACCCGCCTCAATCTTCTTTTCCATCTTCATGATTTGCGGCATAAGCGGGTCTGAGCCGGGATTAACCACCGCCCCGATACAAAACTGCGGGGGCTCCCCTTCTAACTTATGGTCCTGCATATCAAAACCTGATTGCAGCTTTTTGGCCACCTGGATCAACTGCACGGAATCTAAATCAAAAACCGGCTTGGCCTGCGGATGGTCCCCTAAACTCGGATGGTCTCCGGTAGCGATTAAAACATTCTGGATGCCTAAAGCGGCAGCCGAAAGCAAATCTGATTGTAAAGCCAGGCGGTTACGGTCACGGCAGGTTAACTGATAAATCGGTTCAAAGCCGTTTTGTTTCAGCAGAAAGCTTGCGGTCAGAGACCCCAGGCGCATTACCGAGCTCTGTAAATCCGTAACATTAACCGCATCGACTTTGCTGCGGACTAACTCGGCAGCGGCCAGCATCCGATCCGCGTGCATCCCCTTTTCCGGGCCGACCTCGCAAGTAAGCAGAAATTTATTCGCTTGAATCTTTTCTTTAAATGTCATTGCTGTTGGGCAAACGCGGCTTCCACCAGGTTGCGCATTAAAACCGCTACGGTAACCGGCCCCACCCCTCCCGGCACCGGAGTAATATAGGAGGCACGCCTCTGGGCCGTATTAAACTCCACATCACCCACAATTTTTTCATTTAAACGGTTTATACCTACATCCACGACAATAGCCCCTTCTTTTATCCATTCACCTTTAATCAAATTAGGAGAACCAACCGCCACAATCAAAATTTCTGCCCTTTCCACATGCCCCTGAAGCTTTCCAACTTCACTGGTTGCAATATGGCAAATAGTAACTGTGGCGAACTTTTCCAATAACAACATCGCCAGCGGCTTACCCACAATCTCGCTATGTCCGACAATCACTACTTCCTTGCCGTATAAATCTACGCTGGTAGAATTTAATAACTCCATCACCGCGTTAGCGGTACAAGCAGCAATCCTGGCCCGGCCAAAGAGTACTTTACCGATATTAGTCGGATGCATTCCTTCTACATCTTTATTCGGCTGGATAAACCCGCATACATTCATATAACTGATACTTGCAGGAAGAGGCAGTTGCACAATAATACCGTTAACCGCAGTATCAGCATTAAGCTTAAGTATAAAATCAATTAATTTGTCTTCGGATATGCTTTCGTCAAATTTATGGAGAACATATTTAATCCCCAAGCTAGTTGCGATTTTAGCTTGTGTACTTACATAAGCCGATGCGCCCGGGTCATCGCCGATTAAAATACTGGCTAGAACCGGAACCTGCTTTAAACTTTGTACGCTAGTTTTAAGCTTCTCTTTAATCTGATCCGCGATAACTTTACCTTCTAATAATTTTGCCAAGGCCGGCCTCCGTAGTTTTGCGAATCTTAAAAATAGGCCCATACATCCGGCCTAACTCATTTTTAATCTTCCTGGAAAACTTGGCATCCTGCAAAGCTTTAAGGTTAATCTCCACATTAAAACGGGCAGCGGTAAAAGCTGACTCCAAAAAAACCGCCGCCACCCCGATGTCACTAGCCAGGTTAGGGTTTCCTTTCGCCAAAAGAGGCAGGCATAACTTTGAAGCCCGAGCACTCAAACGGGCAACTTCAAGCGGTACCGCTAATGACTTTTTAATATTGCCGCTTTTAAAGGCGGCGACATCCAAATCCAATAAACGTAAAAATTCTTTTCGCAATTTTTCTGATTTAACTAAGATCACTTTTAATTCTTTTTTGAAACGGGCATAGCGGGGTTTATCGATGGTAAAATTAACCACCATGCTCAAAAGGGCCGCCGCCATCGCCGCATTCAAAGCGGCTGCGGAGCCGCCGCCGGGAGCAGGCAACTTGGCACTTAAATCATCTAAATATTTGGTTAGGCTTTGGGTTTTATAGCGCATGTTTTAAAATTCTCCTTAAACATCAAAACCGGGGGCTAATTCAAAAGCATCGGTAATCAAGGAAACCTGCGGCTGATTATTTTCATACAGGATCCCCACCACATCAAAACGCGCCGGCGCATCCAGCAGATTTTTCGACCTTAAATAACTTAAGGCTACCCGGCTGATCTGCCTTTGCTTGGCAGCAGTAACCGCCTCCTGAGGCAAACCGGCGTAAGCGCAATGCCGGGCTTTAACCTCCAGGAAACAAATTACCTGCCGGTGCCGGGCAATGATATCGATCTCCCCAAGTTTATTCTTATAATTAAGCTCCAGGACCTTATAACCTTGGGTTTGCAAAAATTTAACTGCCGCAATTTCTGCGGCTTTTCCGAAGGCTAAGCCGGCTGAACGCATCTTAAAAAACTCTTGCGATGAATAGGGCTTGCGCCCTGCTCTTTCAAAATCGAACGATGCAGCAATGTCGGATAACCTTTGTGTTTATTAAATTGGTATTGCGGATAAATTTTATGATAGGCCGCCATGAGCCGGTCCCGGCGAACTTTAGCCAGGATACTGGCGGCGGCGATACTTAAGGATTTAGCGTCCCCGCCGATAATCGAGCGGTAAGGTAACTTGAATTTAAAACGCATATTCCCGTCAACCAAAACATACGCGCGCTTTAAATCCCCAGGCTTAAGCCTGGCGGCCAAATTAGCCACGGCTTTCTGCATTGCCAGAATGGTCGCCTGTAAAATATTAACCTCGTCGATTTTTTTATGGCTGACGGCAACAATACTGTAAGACGATTTTCTTTTAATCTCCAAGTAAGCTCTTGTCCTTTGCGCGGCTGAGAGCTTCTTTGAATCGTCGATCCGGTTGACAAACTGCTTGCTTTTCAGCAAAACTGCCGCGGCTAACACCGGCCCGGCTAAGGGTCCGCGGCCTGCCTCGTCAACCCCGATGATCAAATCATAACCCCTGGCTTTAAGCTTAGTTTCGTATCCGAGCACTTACTTGGTTTCTTCTTCCTTGCTTTCAATCTTAGTCGCGTGTTTACCGATTTTTTCTCTTAAATAATAAAGTTTAGCCCGTTTTACCTTGCCCAAACGGATAATCTCAATCCTCTCGATTACCGGAGAATAAAGCGGGAAAACCCTCTCTACCCCCTCACCTGATGAAACTTTGCGCACGGTAAAATTGGTTTTTAATCCGCTACCGCTTTTGGCGATAATTACCCCCTCAAAAGGATGGAGGCGGAACTTATCCGGCCCTTCCGGAATACGGGTTAAAACCTTAACCGTATCTCCGACATTGATTGCCGGCATATCTTTCTTAGTAAAACTTGCTTCAATCGATTTGATGTCCATTACTTGATCCTCCCAGTGTTTTTTAACAAATCCGGCCTTTTAAGCCTGGTTATTTTAATTGCCTGCTGTTTACGCCAGGCGTTAATTTTATTATGGTCTCCGCAAAGTAAAACCTCCGGCACCGTCCAATTTTTGAATTTAGACGGGCGGGTATATTGCGGATATTCTAATAGATTACCTTCGAAAGACTCAAAATTCAAGGAGTTTTTATCTCCCAGCACCCCGGGAAGCAAGCGCACCAGGCTATCAATTACCACCATTGCAGCCAGCTCCCCCCCGGTTAAAACGTAATCCCCAATCGAAATTTCTTCATCCACCAAGTTATCTCTTACCCTCTCATCGATCCCTTCATAATGGCCGCAGATAAAGATCAAATTACGGCAAGCGGACAATTTTTTGGCATAAGCCTGGCTGAATCTTTTGCCTTGAGGGCATAGTAAAATTACTCTGGCTTTGCCTTTAATTTTCTTCTTAATCGCTTCAATCGCCCGGAAAATCGGCTCTACCTGTATCACCATCCCGCTCCCCCCGCCAAAGGGACGATCATCGACTTTGCGGTGCTTATCCAGAGTATAATCCCGCAGGTCATGCGTAAAAATTTTAACCTTGGCCTTAGCCTGAGCCCGCTTGACGATCGACTCATCTAAAACCGCAGAAAACATCTTAGGAAAAATACTGATAATATCTATGCGCATATCTGATTATTATAATTCATTAAAAACATCTGTTTAAACTGGCTGAATTTATCCTCTTTGATCGCCGCCCGGATCGAGCGCATCAAATCCAAAAAGAAATACACATTGTGCAAACTAAGTAAAATCAAACCCAGCATCTCTTTGGCGTTAAAAAGGTGCCGTAAATAAGCGCGGGTGAAATTCCGACAGGTGTAACAAGCGCATTTTGGATCAAGCGGACCGAAATCTTCTGCGTAGGTATTATTACGAATCGGAACCTTACCGCCACTGGTAAAGGCGGTGCCGTTTCTTCCGTAACGGGTGGGGATCACACAATCAAACATATCCACTCCCCGCTCTACTGCCTCCACAATATCAAACGGATAACCGATCCCCATCGCATAGCGCGGCTTCTCAGGCGGCAATAAATCAGCAACTAAACCGAGGATATTATATATTAAATTACTGCTCTCGCCAACAGAAACTCCGCCGATGGAATAACCGTCAAAATCCATATCTACCAGCCGCTGAGCGCAGTCAACACGCAGATCCTCATAAGTCGCCCCCTGCACGATCCCAAACAACAACCCTTGATTATCAGCGTGGACGACTTTAGAGCGCCTGGCCCAGGCGATCGTCCTCTCCATCGCTACCCGG
>JBFZAU010000104.1:0-3416 GCA_041308825.1 Candidatus Omnitrophota bacterium | reverse complement strand
TTCCGATCTGCTCTTCCGATCTAGTGGCTTGAGCAAACCCTCACCGAGGCCTTTAAGGGTATGCGCAACTGCGTTTTCCCTCCGGACGCCCTGGATTCAAGTCTTGCCTTTTTGCATAAACTAGGCTACTCCGGTTCCCTCTGGGAGATGCTCATTCCCGGTAACGCCAAACGCAACCGTAACACCCCGCGCTTAGTGGATGGCGCGGGTGTGCCCCCGCGGGCAAAAAAACAAGATGACTAAAATTACCGCCCTGCAAAACTCGGATATCTGGTGCGTTATCCCTACTTTTAATAACCAGAATACCATTCAAGAGATTGCCTTAGCCTGCCGCCAGCACTTAACCCATGTCTTAATCGTCGATGACGGTTCAACGCAAACGGATCTTGCGGAATTATTCCGCAGTACGGATATTACAGTTTTAAAACACGCCAAGAATCTAGGTAAAGGTCGGGCCATCCGCACCGCCCTGGATTATATCTTAAAGCGGGGCGCAAGATTCATGATTACCATTGATGCCGACGGCCAGCATTACCCGCAGGATATCGAAAAGTTCATCGCCGCGCTGGCCGATAACCAAACCGCAATCATTATCGGCTGCCGGGATTTTAAACAAAGCAGTATCCCCGGTAAAAGCCAGTTCGGCAGGTCATTCTCGAACTTTTGGATCCGTTTAGAGACCGGCAGGGTCGTGGAAGACTCCCAAAGCGGATTCCGCGCTTATCCGGTGCAATACTTAAGTAAAATTAAAACCAGCGGAAATTATTATGATTTTGAAACCGAAATCCTCACCCGCGGCTCCTGGGCCGGATTGCAAATCAAAGAGGTGCCGATTAATGTTTATTATCCGCAGGCGGATTTACGGGTCTCAAGCTTCCGGCCGGTTATCGATAATTTAAGGATCAGTTTAATGCATCTGCGCCTGCTGGGTAGAAGGCTGCTGCCTTTACCTTACCCTAAAGTTACCTCGCCGGAAAAAACCGCTAAACCGCTGAATTTCCTGGCGCACCCGGTAAAACTTTTAAATGATCTTTTAAAAGAGAATGCCACCCCGCTTGGCCTGGCGATTTCAGCGGCAGTCGGGGTTATTTTAGGGGCGTTACCGTTACTTTCCGTGCATATGCTGACAATACTTTATGTCACTAACCGCCTGCATTTGAATAAAATCATGGCCTTAAGCATCCAAAACGTATGTATGCCGCCCTTTGTGCCGATTGCCTGTATTGAACTGGGCCACTTTATGCTTTACCGGAAATGGTTAACGGATATCACCTGGGAAAGCACCCTGGGCTCACTGCCGGCCAGGGTCTGGGAATGGCTGCTGGGCTCCTTGATTATCGCCCCGCTTTTAGGGGTAATTGCAGGCTTAATCGTATATTTTAGCGCCCTGATCATCCAGCGCAGGGCCAAACAAAATGCCGCAAGCTAAAATTGAAACTAAAAAACGGGGTAACCGCTTAGGTTTTTTCTGCTTTGAAATTTTGCTGAAGCTCGGCGGGGTAAAATTAGCCTACGCGCTGCTCTATCTGGTCTGCCTGCATTATCTGATCTTTGACCGCAAGGCAGTGGATGGGGCATTAAGTTATCTGCGGCGCAGGTTTCCCGCAAGCGGCTTTTTAAAATTACGCTTTGCGGTTTATTGGCTGTTTATCAGCCAAGGCAAACAACTGATTGACCGGGCGGCGATTATCTCCGGAAAAAATTTTTTCGACATACAACTGCAAGGATATGAACAGCTCAAACCGCTAATCGAAGATAAAAATAAAGGGTTTCTGCTTTTGACCTCGCATACCGGCAATTGGCAGGCGGCCCTGGCCGTTTTAAAAAAAATGAACCGGCCGGTCTATTTGATCATGCGCCCCGAAGATAACCAGGCGGTAAAAAAATCATTAAATATCGACGCGGAAAACAGTTTTATAAAAATTATCTCGCCGGAAGGCTATCTGGGCGGGGTGGTTGAGGCGATGCAGGCCTTAAAAAACGGCGGCATTGTTTCAATTATGGGAGACCGTAAATACGGGTTTGAGGCAGCCGGAATCTCTTTCTTAAAAGATACGGCTTATTTCCCCATCGGCCCGTTCAGTTTAGCCGCTGGATGTAATTGCCCGATTGTGGTATTATTATCTGCCAAGCTTGGCGGCAATAAATATACAGTAGATCTTTCACATATTTTATATCCGCGCTATAATAGCGCTAAAGATAAACGGCAGCAGCTAAAAGTTTTTATTCAGCAATATGCCGATATCTTAAACGATTACGTAGAAAAATACCCGTACCAATGTTTTCTTTTTCACAACATCTGGAATTCCGGGGACACATTACTTAATTCAATCCGGGGACACATTACTTAATTCGAATTAAGTAATGTGTCCCCGGAATACAGTAAGATAATTTTGAATATTACAACTGGAGGCAGAAATGGCAGAAAATAAAGAAGAAGCATTAAAAGAAATCCGTAAAAAATTAAAGGAGCAGTTAGTCAGCCACCTTTCACTGGAGGATGTGGACCCCGCCAAAATTAAAGATGACGAGATCCTCTTCGGGGAAGGGCTGGGCCTTGACTCATTGGATGCGGTTGAAATCGTGGTCTTGCTGCAGCGGAATTTCGGGATTGAAGTCAAAGATATGAGCGAGGGAAGAAAAATATTCTATTCCATCGATACGCTCGCTAATTATATTTACGATAACCAGAAGAAATAATTATTGATGCCCGCGCCAGATTTTGCCATCACCGGCTTAGGAGCCATATCTGCCGCCGGAACCAATACCGCCGAAACCTTACAAAGCTTCGCCGGTAATCACCGTAACGGCCGGCCGCCGACACTCTTTGAAACTAACCTTAAATATCCCGCCTTCGAAGTTGCTAATTTACCTTTTCAAACCCCCAACACCATGCGCTCAATTAACCTGGCGCTTTGCGCGCTGCAGGAAGCTCTGGAGCAGGCAAAACTGGAAAACGGTTTTGGCAATTTAAGAGTCGGTATCTGCCTGGGCACCACCGTCGCCAGTCAATTAAATGACACCGATTTCTACCGGGAGTTCCGCGCGCAAGGGTCTGCGCCAATGGGCTCGGTGGAGCGTTATTTAAACAGTAACCTGGCCGGCGCTTTAAGTAAATTCCTGAAAATCCGCGCCACCTGCTGCACCACGATCGTCAATGCCTGCTCATCCGGCACCGACGCAATCGGCGCGGGGCTCTCCTGGCTGCGGAATAATTACTGCGACCTGGTAATTGCCGGCGGGGCGGATGAATTAAACCGCGTCCCCTATGACGGCTTTGGCGCCTTAAGTATAGTCAGCAAATCTTTATGCCTGCCTTTTGACCGTAACCGCTGCGGCTTAAATCTAGGGGAGGGGGCGGGCATCGTTATCCTGGAAAAAGTAAGCGGGGCTCTTGACCGGGGAGTAAAACCCGC
>JBFZAU010000103.1:0-3417 GCA_041308825.1 Candidatus Omnitrophota bacterium | reverse complement strand
CACAAGGGCCCTTACGCGCGCGCCTTCATTCGTTAAGCGCTCCACCAAGTGGCTCCCGATAAACCCGCCTGCTCCGGTCACGAGGACTTTTTTATTTCTTATCTTCATTTTACCCGACCTTTCTTTTAGACCGCTACACTGCCTGTTTCTTGGCGAAAGCCAAAAGGGGCTTAAAATGCTTGCGGCGCTCAAAATCGGAGAAACCGGCCCAATAAATTATTGCCGAATAGAATATGACGCCCAGCATCCCCAATCCCCCAACGGTTAAAACATCCGACCTGATAAGGCCTTTGACGGCCAGCCAGAATAGAAACAAAAGCCCCCCTCCCAATAAAAAACGGGGCAGCATTAAGTTTAAATAAAAAACCCTGTACGGCATCTTAACCACCCTGCAGATCAACAGCGGCTGGATAAAGACCTTAACGATAAACATCGGAATGGCGGTTCCTAACGCCACCCCGTACAGGCCGTAGCGCCTCACCAGATAAATACTTAACAGAAGGTTAGCTACTCCCTGCGCCACATTGAGGGCGGCGTAATAGCGGTGCTTTGAAACGCCGTACAGCACCGCGGTGCCCGGCATCTGCATGATATCAAAAATAAAAGGGATTAGCAGGATCAATAATATAGGGTACGCCTGTTCATAGCGCGGCCCCACCCATACATCAATAAGCGGTTTTCCCAGGATGATAAGCATTCCGCCGATCAAAAATGAAAAATAGGTGCTGATCTTTGTCAAAAACTGGTATTTATCCTGTATCGAAGCAAAATCCCCCCTGCCTTCGTATTGGCTGAAGAGCGGTATCGAATTCCTGAATAACCCGCTCATCAGCCCCATGACGTTCTTGATAAGCCTCGCGGCGATAGAATACACTGTTACGGCCGGAAGGCCGATAAATATGACAATGACAAAATTATCGACGTTAAATATCAATTCATCGGAAATCCTGGTAATAAACGTGAACACGCTGTAATTGAACAGCATTTTTATTCTTTTCCTGTCGATAAATTTCCTGGAGATCCGGATGAAAGGATACAGACGTGAAACAAAATACCACACGAGCAGGTATCCGGCAATATCGGTAACGCAGGTGATCACCGCCAGAGCGATTATCCCGTATCCGGCGTTCAGGAATACGATAATCAGGGCTGTTTTTACGATCAACTTGGCTATTTGTACGGACGCAGTCCTGTCGTAGCGCATATTGGCCTCAAGGATCCCTACAAACACTCCGAACGGAAAACATATAGAAAAATTAACGCCCAGGATCAAAACAGCCGCCCGGAAAAGCCCCGTCTCTGTAACGTTCTTTATCAGTATCGGCACGAAAAATGCGAGAACGGCCGAAATAACCAGCGCCGCAACCCCCAGCCACGCCAGAATAACGAGCCCGGTATTGGCTATTTTGTTTGCCTCTAAATCGTCTTTGGTTCCGGCAGAACGCGAGATATAACGCTCTATCGCGGAACCCAAGCCGAAATCCATAAGGCTGTAATAACCGACCAGGGTGCCGATAACCGCCCATAAGCCGAACAACTTATCGCCTAACGAATGGATTATGAACGGCAGAAGGAGGATGCCGACTATGGCGTTGGCGGCGAAATTCACGCTTTTTAATAAAGAGCCGCTGATGAATTTTTTAGCTTGAGAGGTCATAGATTATTTTTTTAGAACAAACCCATATTTATTTAAGAAATAGATTTTTTATTTTATACACGATCCTGAAGATTGTCCCTGCAATATTAAGCACGGCACCTCTTAAAGAAGGTTGAAAAATATAGAAATCAACTTCATCCCAGTAAGTATCGCAGATATTCTGTTTGTATAAATAATCCCCATTGCCAAAATCAATTGCTTTAATCCGGTCATCTGCCCAAAGGTATTCTAGCGTATGCCACATAAGCACCGCGCCAACCCTAAATTCACGGTAATCGCGATCATACCCGGTACTAATATAAATGAAAATGTCTTTTTTAACAAAACCGCTGTAATACGCGCAGGGAATCCCGCCTAAATATAGTATAAAAGCTTTTAGGTCTCCCTGCGTTGCCACACATTCGAGATTTTCCCTCGAATTAATACTATTATTGAAACTATGGTGCTTTGAATTATTAGATATCTTCTCTATATCTTTGCAGCAGTTGGCAAGCTCTTCTTTTTTCGAATAATATTTTATTTCCACATTATCACGAAATTGCTCTTTTAATTTCTTCCAGTTTCTCCTTAACTCTTTTCTTCTTTTGCGATTAATAAGCTTATTAAATTCTTTTGTTTTCCTCAGCAGAAAATGTTTTAACTTACTTGGTAAATAATCCCTATACAATAAACCTGCGATTCTCCTGCCTTGCCGATAAATATCCGAATCAAGCCTGATTTCTCTAAATGAGACCAAATCTGCTTCTCTTTTCTTTAAGCATTCCAAAAGAGTCTTAATAGCTAATAAAGAGCACTCAAATGAAGCACATCCTCCTACGCCATATTCCACGATCGTCAAAACACGGATGTCTAAAAAATTTAGAAATTTAGTAGTAAGTTTATTTTTTGATTTAATATTCTCGATTTTTCCCGCGACAATCATCTCTGGAGTTCCGTTTTTGCTAATTACGACGACAAGCGGGCGGGTTGAATTTTTAGAAGATTTTATTATTGTTAAGTAATAATAATACGGGATCAAAGAGAAAAACTTCTCGCCTTCCCAATCATTTCTGATCTCTTCTAATTTTTCGATGTCTGTTATAACGGTCGCTGTAAAATCTGATACCGTTTCTTTATTGAGCTTATTACATGTGGCTTGTTTTGTCTTCATAAAAACCCTTTGTGACGCTGAATTATTTGAAATAAAGTATTCGCAGGGTCCATTTCTTTATCTTATAGCACATGTCAAGAGAAAACTTCCTTAATCTTTCCGGCGTGGTTGAACCGGGACCAAGGCTCTCTTCAGCAGCTTTTTGATCTCCATCTTGAGGTTGTACGCGGCGGTGAAAGCGCGGATGAGCCAATGGGGAAGTAATAAATAAAACCTATAAAGCATGGATTTAATCGAGTTTGGATTAAAATAATTGAATTTCTCGAAGTTTAACCGGGCTTTTGTTTTATCGCCGCACTCTAACCACTTCCAGCCGATCAATTCATGGATCTTTGACAACGCGTTGTCAATATCTCTTTTATGTTTCAAATAATAATCCTTGTCGTTATAAGCCAGGTTGATTGTCGCCTCAAGGAACACATTAAGCACGTGGATCGCATCCTGGATGCGATTTGTTTCGCCCAGGTTCAAAAGATTGCTGATCTGCCCCTGATGGTAATGAAGAATGTAAGTCGGAATATTCAGAAAAGCGACCTTATGATACCGGCAGATTCTCGTAACAAACTCATAATCCTCGGCAAGCCTGTAGGCTTCATTCTGATAACCGACC